>UQAZ01000011.1 GCA_900539165.1 uncultured Oscillospiraceae bacterium | reverse complement strand
TCTACATCAAGAGGGCTCTTTTTTCTATTGTCCATTTTTTACGGACTTGTTCATTCAGTTCATCGGCGGAGGCTTTGTTTTGTAAAAAATAATATTGACAAATATTTTCGTCGGATTATAATACTGTTGATTGTTTTGTAATAGGGGGAGCGTATGAATTCAAAAAACAATATGCTTATCGGAAATTCAATGAAAAGCATTTTGCTTTTTTCGCTTCCTATAATGCTCAGCTCGCTTTTGCAGTATAACTATTCATTGGTTGATAATATTATTGTAGGAAGGTATGTTTCCACCGACGCACTCGCCGCAGTGGGAAATGTCGGTGCGATTAATTCTTTTATTATCGGTGCGGCGCTCGGACTTACGGGCGGATTTACCATACCTGTTGCACAGGCGTTCGGAGCAGGTGACAGAAAAAGACTTAATAAATATGCAGGTTCGAGTATAACCGTTGCCGTTTTGGTCGGCGTTGTAATTGTCGTTGCGGCTCATATTGTCAGCCGTCCGCTTCTCAGGCTTATCGGTACACCCGACGAAATTATTGATTTGTCCGCTTCGTATGTGAACGTGTTGTATCTTGCCGTTCCGTTTCAGATGCTCAGCAATAATTTTACCGCTGTATCCCGTGCCGTCGGAGAGAGTAAAAAACCGCTTTATTTCTTTCTTGTGAGTGTGGTTGTTAATTTTATACTCGATATTTTGTTTGTAAAATATTTTCATTGGGGCGTTAAGGGCGCCGCTTGGGCGACTCTTGTATCGGAGCTTACTGCGGCGGTGCTTACCGGAATATATGTTTTGCGTTTTAATCGTGAGATAAACATTAAAAGGAGCGACCTTGCTTTTGATAAAAAGACGGCGTGGCAGCAAATTAAACTCGGCATTCCCGTCTCGCTCCAATTTACCATAACTTCAATCGGCTCAATGTGTTTGCAAAGTGCTGTCAATTCGTTCGGCGCAAATGTTATGGCAGGATTTACTGCTGCGGGCAGGGTCGAAAATCTGACCAATATTCCGATGAGTGGTTTGGGAGTTGCAAACCAAACCTTTGTCGGTCAGAATTACGGTGCGAAAAAATATGACAGAATTCTAAAGAGTGTAAAAGAAATTTTGGTGCTTGATATATGTATTTCCGTTATTATGAGCGTTACTCTTTATCTTATCGGCGAGCCTGTCGTCAGCCTGTTTTCGAGTGAAGTAAACGAGGAGATGATGCTTGCCGCAAGGCAGTATATTAAGGCTACGGCACAGTGTTACAGTATGGTTGCGGTGCTTTTTGTGCTGAGAAATTCGCTTCAGGGCATGGGCTTTACCTATTCCAATGCCATTGCCGGAGCAGGCGAGCTTTTCGGCAGGATAGCGGTTGCTTTTTTGTTCACTCCGCTTATAGGATTTAATGCCGTTTGTTATGCCGCACCCGCCGCTTGGCTTCTTGCCGACATTCCTCTCGCCGTGATATATATAAGAAAAGCGAAAGAATTTAAGAAACTGAGCATAAAAAATGAAACGGCTTAGAAGTATGCCTCTTCTAAGTCGTTTTAATGATAATTGATATTCTGTTTTGCTACCTGAGAACTGCCAAACCTAAATCTATTGCGCCTGCTAAAAGTCTGGAGGTCTTTGACATTCCGAGAGTTTCGGTAACCCACAGTATAATAAGCGCAACTAAAATAGCGATAATAAGTGCTTCCTTACTCATTTTTCATTACCTCCTGTGCTATTGTTATTATAACCAATATTTTTGATTAAATCAATAGAAATTTTATAATAATAAAAATACGGAAAATATGTTGAAAAATAGAAATGTATGCATTATAATAGCATTGTCTAAATTAAAATGGAGGAGTTTTGGTATATGGAACTTTTTGCATTAGTGACATCAACTGTTCCTGACACCGGTGCGGCATTTACGGCTACTGTTGTAATCGCAGGCTTGGGCATAGTTTTGGTTACCCTTGCTGTGCTGATTGTAGTGTTTAAGGTGTTTGGAAACATTGTATCAAAATCACAAAACAAAGCTAAACAGAAAACTGTTGAGCAACAGCAGGCAATGATGAAACAGTCGGCTCAGTCCGTGTCTGTCAGTAAGGCGGCGCCTGTAAAAGCACCTGTTGCTCAGGGCATAAGCACCGAGGTTGTTGCGGCTATCAGTGCGGCGGTTTATGCAGTAGAGGGCGAGAATGCGGTCATTCGCTCAATCACCCCTAAAAAGCAAAGCCCTATCGGTGTTCGCAATCCGTGGGCGCAAGCGGCGGTAATTGATAATACCAGACCGTTTTAGGAGGATAAAAAATGGAAATTTTGAATGGTGTTTGGGAGGTAATTGTCAGTATCCTGTCTAATTCCGGATACGCTTACTTCTTTACGGCAGACGGCGGATGGAAAAATTTGGTAATGATTATCGTTGCCTTTGTTTTCCTTTGGCTGGGTATAAAAAAAGGCTTCGAGCCGCTTCTTATGATTCCTATTGCATTCGGTATGCTTCTTGCTAATTTGCCGGGAGCAAATCTTGCTGTGCAGTATCACGATTTGCAGGGATTTATCGACTTGGTAGCAGGTCGAATGACCGACGGTGCGGGAAATGTACTCACTCCGGGACTTATGGACTTCCTTTATTTCGGAGTTAAGGCGGGCATTTATCCTCCGCTTATTTTCCTCGGTATCGGTGCTATGACCGACTTCTCGTCGCTTATCGCAAATCCGATTTCGTTCATTCTCGGTGCTGCGGCTCAGCTCGGTATTTTCGTTGCGTATGTTATCGCAATCGTTTTGGGCTTTAATCCACAGGCAGCAGGCTCAATCGCTATTATCGGCGGTGCAGACGGTCCTACCGCTATTTTCGTAACTTCAAAGTTAGCTCCTCAAATGCTGGGAACTATTGCAGTTGCGGCATATAGCTATATGGCTCTCGTTCCGGTTATTCAACCGCCTATTATGAAGCTCCTTACTACTAAAAAGGAACGCAGCGTTGTTATGGGCAATCTTCGCTCCGTATCAAAGCTTGAAAAAATCCTTTTCCCTATTATGGTAACCGTTATTGTGTCGCTTCTTCTCCCCGACGCAGGTGTACTTGTCGGTATGCTTATGCTCGGTAACTTGCTTAAAGAAAGCGGACAGACAGAGCGTATTGCTAAAGCGGCTCAAAATGAGCTTATGAATATCGTAACAATACTCCTCGGACTTTCCGTAGGTGCAACGACCTCGGCTCAGTCGTTCCTCAATCTTGACACCTTGAAGATTGTGCTTCTCGGCTTGCTTGCATTCTCGTTTGGCACGGCAGGCGGTGTATTGTTCGGTAAAATTCTTTATGTTGTTACAAAGGGTAAGATTAATCCGCTTATCGGCTCGGCAGGTGTTTCGGCTGTTCCGATGGCAGCCCGTGTTTCTCAAAAGGTCGGACAGGAATCAAATCCGTCAAACTTCCTTTTGATGCACGCTATGGGACCTAATGTTTCGGGTGTAATCGGTTCTGCCGTTGCGGCAGGTATCCTGCTTACACTTTTGGGATAAATTAAATATTATGGGAGCGGCGACCGAGCGTTACCGCTCCTATTTTTGACAGAGGAATTAATATGAATAAGGACGCAGTTAAACCAAATAAAGAGCAGCAGCAGGTTATTGACACCGTTGACGGTGCCGTGCTTGTGGTGGCAGGCGCAGGAACGGGCAAAACCGCAACTGTTGTTAAAAGAATAGAGCATATTATAAATGACGGCTATGCCCGTGCTTGGCAGGTGCTTGCAATCACCTTTACAAATAAGGCGGCAGGCGAGCTTCGTGAAAGACTTGAAAGCACAATCGGTATCGAGGCGAATGATATTTGGGCTTATACTTTTCACAGTATGTGTTCTCGCATGCTTCGTCGTTATGCGGACCGCCTCGGATATACTCAGCACTTCACTATTTACGACACCGACGACCAAAGGCGTGTTATGAAAAGAGTGCAAAAGAGCCTCGGCATAGACGATAAATTTCTTAATCACCGTGCAATTCTTAACGAAATCAGCCACGCTAAGGACAGCCTTATTTCTCCTGCGGAATATAAGCAGACTTACCAAAACGATTTCAGAAAATCAAAGATTGCCGAGTGCTATCGTGAGTATCAGGCAGAGCTTAAAAGAAGCGACGCTATGGACTTTGACGATATGATTTTCAATACCGTTAAGCTGTTTAAGGAAAACGAGGATGTGCTTGAAAATTATCAAATGCAGTTTAAGTATATAATTGTTGACGAGTATCAGGACACCTCATATGCACAGTATGTTCTTACATATTTGCTTGCCGGCGGTTATCATAACATTTGCGTTGTCGGAGATGACGACCAAAGTATTTACCGCTTCAGAGGCGCAACCATAGAAAATATTTTGAGATTTAAGGAGAGATACGAGAGCGAGGGCGTTAAGGTTACTCAGCTCCAGCTTGCCGAAAATTATCGTTCTCACCAAAACATTCTCGATGCGGCAAACTCGGTTATTGCAAATAACCAAACGAGGCTTGCCGATAAACGACTTCGTTCCTATACGGGCAAGTCGGGCGAAAAGGTAACCCTTTATACCGCAAACGACGAAATGGACGAGGCTCGTTTTATCATTGACGAGATTAACGAAAATGTTAAAAACGGCAGAAGCTATAAGGACCACGCTGTTTTGTATCGTATGAACGCACAGAGCCGTAATATAGAAATTATGCTTGCCAAATCGGGCATTTCCTATCGCATAATCGGCGGCAACCGTTTCTTTGACAGAAAGGAAATTAAGGACATTGTTTCTTACTTTGCCGTGATTAATAATACTGCCGACAATGTTAGACTTCAAAGGATAATCAATACCCCTAAGCGTGGTATCGGCGACACCGTTTTCGGCTATATTTTGGAAATTGCAGCTGCTAATAAGATGACTGCTTTCGAGGTTTGTGAACAGGCGGACGAGTTTGCTAAAACAAAGCGCAGTGCCGCAAAATTAAAAGCGTTTTGCGATATGATTAATGATTTCAGGGAGAAGCTTGAGGACGGAATGAGCGTCAACGATTTGCTTCAGGAGATACTCGAAAAAACGCAGTATTTTGCATATCTTGAGGAGGATGACCCTACTAAAGCCGACGACAGAAAAGCGAATGTTCAGGAGCTTTCGTCTATGTTCGTTAAGTACGAGCAGGAGGACGAAAACTTCACGCTTCAATCCTTCCTTGAGGATGTCGCTCTTGTTTCGGATATTGATTCATACAATGCCGACGAGGACAGCGTTGTTCTTATGACATTGCACGCAGCAAAGGGATTGGAGTTCCCCGTTGTGTTTATCCCGGGCTTGGAGGAGGGCATTTTTCCCGGTAACCAAAGCCTTTACAGCGAGGAGGATATGGAGGAGGAGCGTCGTCTTGCGTATGTAGGAATTACCCGTGCAAGAGAAAAGCTCTATCTTATTAACGCCCGTCAGCGTATGCTTTACGGTACAACTAACAGAAATATGCAAAGTCGATTTGTTTCTGAAATTCCTGAGGATGTAACCGAGGACAGAACGGTGAAAGCACGCTCTGCATTTTCTTCGTCGTTTGGCTCGGGAGATTATAACAGCCACTTCGGCTCTCCCGCAAAGCCTCATAAATACAGTCGCTCAACACCTATTCCGAGAGGCGAGGCAACAAGGGCATCGTCTGCAACTCACGCATTCGGTCAGGTTAATTCCCGTGCCGTTTCAAGCGAAAGCTATTCGGTGGGCGACACCGTTCGTCATAAGAGCTTCGGTACGGGTGTGGTGCTGTCGGCTCAGCCTATGGGTAACGACACTCTTATGGAAATTGCTTTTGATAAAGCAGGCACAAAGAAGCTAATGGCAAACTTTGCAAAGCTGGAGAAGTTATAATCAGACTGTCGATAAAGCTTCTTTTAATATGCTTAATTTAATACTTTATCGCATCAAAAAAGCACGACTCGGAAAATTCCAAGCCGTGCTTTTTGTTTTTTATGCTCTATATATACGAATGCTCGATTTTGATTATAGCTAAAAGCTTTTCGTCCCTTTGGGCAAAAAGCGAAACCAAATCGCTGTTGATTTTTGCCTTGTCCTCGTTATCAAACGGAATGATTAAATCGAAAACTAAGTTGGTGTGCGTTTCGCCCTTTACCACTCTGAAATCGTGGAAGGTAAATTTGCTGTTGTAACCCTTGATGATTTCCTCTGCAAGAGCTTTGTATTTGTTGACCTCCTCATCATTTATCTCGATGGGGTCGGTGTGCAGGGAAATGATAATGTTGTATTTGTTCATAATGGTCTGCTCAACATTGTCTATCACATCGTGGATTTTGACTATATCTGCGTCGGCAGGCACTTCTGCGTGAGCCGAGGCAATGATTCTTCCCGGACCGTAATCATGCACAATCAGGTCGTGAACGCCGATTATAATTTCCGGCTTTGTAATTTCGTTTTCTATCTCCTCAACAAGCTCCTTTTTCGGCGGTTGACCTAAAAGCGGGCCTACAATATCCTTTGCTATGTTGATTCCCGAAATCAGAATAATTACCGCAACGCATAATCCGATTGCGCCGTCAAACCATTTAATGCCCCAAATGTGCGTTACGCTGAGTGCGATTATTGTCGCAAAGGTTGCAAGGCAGTCGTTCAGGCTGTCCTGCTGTACGGTCTTGAGGTTGATGTTGTCGCTGATTTTATACATTTTGTTGTTAAAATATGCCATCCACAGCTTAACAAGAATCGACGCACCAAGCACGATTATGTATACTATGCTGAATTCAAGTCGCTCGGGATGAATGATTTTTTGTATTGAGGTTTTTGCAAGCTCAAATCCCATTACCAAAATCAAGCCCGACACTATCAGCGCCGATATGTATTCAAGTCGTCCGTGACCGAACGGATGCTCTTTGTCAACGGGCTTGCCTGCAAGCTTTGCACCTGCTATCGTCACCGAGTTTGACGCCATATCCGACAGGTTGTTTAATGCGTCGGCTGTTACTGAAATAGAGCCGGACAGGCTTCCCACCGTGAATTTGAAAATACATAATATAAGGTTGCACACTATTCCCACTATACCACTCATTATGCCGTAGCTTTCGTGTTGCGCTCCCTTTTTGTTTATCAGATTAATCAGCAGTCTTGTCATATTCTCTCCCCCACCTAATGCACTTTGTATATCATATGCACAATGCGTGTATTTTGACAGCTTCCTTTCATTATAGCAATTATCTTTGCTTCTTGCAACAGAAATACAGATTATAAGTCCGTCTTTGTAAATAAATAATAAATATTATCAAAAAAATTGGAAATCTAAAATACAATATAGTATAATAATCGAAATTGATGTGTTATATGTAAAGGAGAACTGTTATGGCACGAACACCAAACGCTCCGTGGCTAAAGTATTTTGGCGACATTCCGGAGCATCTTGAATATCCACAAGGCTCAATGTATGAGGCAATTAAGGACAATGTTAAAAGTCTTAATAAGATTAACAGCGTAGCCTATGAATTTCAGGGTAAGAAAACAACCTATAAGACATTTTTCAATAAGATTGAAACTATCGGTAAGGCGTATAGAGCTATGGGTATCGAAGTTGGCGACACCGTAACCGTATGTATGCCAAACACCCCACAGGCGATTGATTCATTCTATGCACTTAACCGTATCGGTGCAGTACCTGCAATGATTCATCCGCTTTCTGCCGAGGGCGAGATTGCGTTTTATGTCAATATGACTAAATCAAAGGCTGTTTTAGTTGTTGATTTGTTTTACGAAAAGGTGCTTGAAGCACTTAAAAGAGTAGACCATCCCGTTAAGGTTATCGTTGCTCATATTAAGGATGAGCTTCCGTTTCCTCTTAATATGCTCTACCCTCTTACAGTTAAGAAAAAACCTGCTCCGCTTCCAAAGGATAATGAGAATGTTATCGATTGGGGCGACTTTATCTCGGCAGGCAAAAAAGCACCCGAGCTTACAAACGCTTTGCCTAAAAAAGAGGATACGGCAGTTATTCTCTTCAGCGGCGGTACAACAGGAACTTCTAAGGGTATCGAGCTTACAAACCTTAATATGAATGCACTCGGCTCTCAGGTTGCTGCCGGAGCAGGCTTTAGTATGGAGGGAATGCGTATGTTCTCCGTTATGCCTTTGTTCCACGGCTTTGGCTTGGGCGTTGGCGTTCATACCGCATTGCAGGCAGGTGCAACCTGTATCGTTATCCCTCAGTTCACTATCGAAACTTATGCAAGAGATGTTAAGAAGTATAAGCCTAATGTTATCGTTGGCGTACCTACTCTCTTTGAGGCATTGCTTCGCAGCGAGGGCTTCAATTTCGATTTGTCATTCCTTCGTGGAATGTTCTGCGGCGGTGACTCGCTTTCGGTTGAGCTGAAGAAAAAGGTTGATGCCTTCCTTAAAGAGCATAACGCAACTATTCAGGTGCGTGAGGGCTACGGCACAACAGAATGTGTAACAGCGTCTTGCCTTACTCCGTTTGATACCTATCGTCCGGGCAGTATCGGTATTCCTCTTTCGGATACATATTATGCAGTAGTTAATCCGCAAAACGATACCGAGCTTCCTTACGGCGAGGAGGGTGAAATCTGTATCTGCGGTCCAACCGTTATGAAGGGCTATTTGGACAATGCAGAGGAAACCGCTTCCACTCTCAGACGACACGCAGACGGCAATGTTTGGCTTCATACAGGTGACCTCGGTGTAATGGATGAGGACGGCTTTGTTTATTATAAGCAGAGAATGAAGCGTCTTATTATCGTATCGGGTATCAATGTATATCCGTCACAGGTTGAAAATGCAATCGACGCACATCCGGATGTACTTCTTTCGTGTGCTATCGGTGTTCCCGATCCGTATAAAATGCATGTAGTAAAGGCTTTTGTTGTTCTTCGTCAGGGTGTTGAGCCAAGCGATAAGATTAAGGAGGAAATCCTTGCTTATTGTAAAAAGAACATTTCACGCTACGGTGTTCCGAGAGAAATCGAGTTCCGTGACTCGCTTCCTAAGACTCTTGTAGGTAAGGTTGCTTACCGTCAGCTTGAGGAAGAAGAAGTCGCAAAGCTTGAAAGTAAGAAAGAAAACGAGCAGTAATAAAAAACAATAAATCATAAAAAGGACACATCTGTGATTAAGCCGATGTGTCCTTGCATTTATATAGAGATTTTACTCTGATATGTATATTTTATTCTTTGACTGTCTTTGCAGAAACGAAGTTTACTCCTGTGCCGAGGACATCCTCTGCAACAATATCGCCGACATTAATAGGCGCCTTTGCCTGAATGCCGTTAAGCAGCTCCATTGCCTGCATCATCATACCCTTTGGTATTTCTCCGTCGGTTTTAACAGGAAGACGACAGGCGATTTTACTTGTCAATTTAACGGTCGAGGTGATTACTCGCTTAGGGTTTTTCAGCTCGTTGTGACCGTATTCTGCTCCACGGGGACAGCTGTTGCCGGTAACGAAATATCCGTTTTCCTCGTCAACGCTCAGGTGACATCCCTTTGGACACATAATGCAAATTAAATTTGTCATTCCTGTACCTCCTCTGCCGAAATTGTTATGCTGTCGCTGTCGATTTTTGACAGCAATGCTTTAGGAAGCTTGATTGCTTCCATTTCACCCGGCGCCATATGTTCACGCTTGAAGCAAGCGATTTGCTTGTCGCCGCAGGTGATTTTGATTTGGCTATTTTTGAACACTCTGCGAACACGGAAGTAGAATTCAACACATTCGCTGTCTGCTCTGAAGCATTGAGGCACTGTGTAGCCGATGTTTGCGTTAGTGCTTACATTTACGGTGTTTTCACGGCTCGGCTCACCGTTTTGAACATAGTCTGCCGCAGCCTCACCGGCAGCCATACTCTCTGCCGTTACGAAGTCAACAAGGTCGTGAACGTGCAAAGCGTTGCCACAGGCAAAAATGCCCGGTACAGAGGTCTCTCTGTTTTCGTATACAAACGCACCGTTTGTGCGAGGGTCGATTTTGATTCCTGCGTCACGGGTAAGCTCGTTTTCGGGAATTAAACCTACCGAAAGAAGCACGGTGTCGCAGTCGAACACCATTTCCGTGTTTGGTATAGGACGACGGTTTTCGTCAACCTTTGATACGACAACCTGCTCAACTCGTGATTTTCCACGGATGTCGGTAATAGTGTGTGAAAGATAAAGCGGAATGTTGAAGTCCTCAAGGCATTGAACGATGTTACGCTGTAAGCCTCCGGAATACGGCATAACTTCAACGCACGCAAGCACCTTTGCACCCTCCAGCGTCATACGGCGAGCCATAATAAGACCAATATCGCCCGAGCCGAGAATTACAACACGCTTGCCGACCATATATCCCTCAATATTTACATATCTCTGTGCCGCACCTGCCGTTAGTACGCCTGCCGGACGAGTGCCGGGGATAGAGATAGCGCCTCTTGTACGCTCTCTGCAACCCATTGCAAGCACAATGCTCTTTGCTTCAAGCACACGGTAGCCGTCGCTTTGGCTTACTGCGTGTACTTGCTTGTCGGGGGTGATTTTAAGCACCATTGTATCAAGGAAAATTTCCACTCCCGTGTCTGCAACCATATCTGCAAAGCGAGCTTCGTACTCAGGACCTGTAAGCTGTTCCTTGAAATAATGTAAGCCGAAGCCGTTATGTATGCACTGATTAAGAATACCACCCAATTCCTTGTCTCTTTCTATGATTGCGATATGCTTTAGCCCCTTGTTCCACGCTGCATATGCCGCTGCCAATCCGGCAGGGCCGCCGCCGATAACGATTAAATCATACATTATTCACGCACCTCCCCTTTGGTGTATTCGGTGAGAATTTCGCTGCCGTCCTTGTCTTGTAAAATTGTAAGCGGAGATACACCAAGCTCACGGGAAAGCAAATCCAAAACACGAGGACCGCAGAAGCCACCCTGACATCTGCCCATTCCTGCGCCTGTGCGACGCTTGATTCCGTCTACCGATACAGGCGGAATAGGTGAGTGAACAGCGTCCAAAATTTCGCCCTCGGTAACAGTTTCACATCTGCATATTACTCTGCCGTATGCAGGATTTTTCTCTATCAATTCCTTGCGTTGCTCAGGATTTAGCTTGTTGAAATGAACCTTGTCACGGCTGTCAATGTAGCTTTCTTTTTCGCTTAAATCAAGTCCTGCCTTACCCAAAAGCTCTGCCGCATAATCGGCAATAGCCGGTGCAGAGGTCAAGCCCGGTGAGCGAATGCCTGCAACATTAAGGAAGTTTTCGTTTGCAAATTCTATAATAAAGTCGTCAACCGTTGAGTTTGCACGCATACCGGCAAAGTTACGGATGTTCTGACGAAAATCGACATTAGGCACAATTCTTACTGCCTTTTGGCGTACCTCGCCGAGACCCTCAGCCGTGTCGGAAGTGTCCTCCGGGTCGGTTCTTACTACTGCGTTAGGTCCTACGATAAGGTTGCCGTGTACGGTAGGGGATACAAGTACGCCCTTGCCCTCCTTGCCCGGACATTGGAAAATTACGGTAGAAACTCTCGTTCCCTCGCATTTGTCGAGTAGGTAATATTCTCCGACGGTCGGCTCAACCGTAAACGACGGCTCAGCCACCATATTGTTAATTTTATCGGAATAAACTCCGCCTGCGTTGATTACATATTTTGCCTGAATCGACTCGTCTTGGCTCGACAAAGTATAACACTCGTCGTCCTTTTCGATCTTTGTTACGGCAAATCTGCGACGCACCTCACAGCCGTTTTGCACAGCCACCTCAGCCATAGCCAATCCGAATTCCCACGGATTTACAATAGCTGCCGTCGGCGCCCATAATGCACCCTTTACCTCGTCGGTTACATTCGGCTCTTTTGCCTTAACCTGCTCGGCACTCCAAATTTCAAGTCCCGGTACACCGTTTTCCTTGCCTCGTTCGAGCAATTTCTCAAGTGTGGTCATATCCTCGTCATTTAAGCCTAAAACCAATGATCCTGTGTCCTGCCAGGAAACATTCAGTTTCTTGCAGATTTCTCTGCTCATAGCGTTGCCCTTGACATTGAGCTTTGCCATCAGCGTGCTTGGATGCGGGTCGTAGCCTGCGTGCATAATTGCGCTGTTTGCACGGGTCGCACCCATACAAATATCGTTTTCTTTTTCGAGCATAACCACATTCAATCGACAGCGAGACAGACGATATGCACAGGCGCATCCTGCGATACCGCCGCCGATGATTGCTACATCATACATTACGAATTTCCCCCTTTAGATTAGATAAGCAACAAAAATAAAAAAGCAACGAAAAAAGGCGGAGGCGTCCTGCTCCGTTCTTTTACCGTTGCTCAAATCTCTCGGTTGCTATGAACTTTAGTAAATTCAGTGTAGCACAAAGAATTACCGCTGTCAATACGAAACGAGAAAACTTTTATTGTTCTTTTTTTATCAATCTACATCTTCCAAACGCCCGTATTTGTTGACGAAACTGCCAATGCGCCTGCTTCAAGTGCATTTACCACATCGGACTTTTCCGTTATCAGTCCGCCTGCGATTATCGGCTTTCCGCAGGTTGTGCTTACCTGTCGGATTATCTTAGGCATCAGTCCCGGCATAAGCTCTACCAAATCGACATATCGTTCGTTTTTCAAATACGAAATGTTTTCCATTGCGATTGAGTCGATTAAGAAAAATCGTAAAATTGTGTGCAGTCCCTTAGCCTTTGCAAATCTCAATAACTGTATTTTTGTGGATATAATTCCGTCGGGGCATGCGTTTTTCACCAAATAGTCAACGGCGGCTTCACGAGCCGAAAGTCCTTCGATAAGGTCTGCGTGGACAAATACGGTTTTGCCCGCCTGCTTTAGCTGTGACACAATGCTCGGTACGGAATTAATGCTTCCGTACAGCACAAATACCATTTTGCAAGGACTGCTCAGGCACTCCTCAAGCCCTGCGTCATCCTTAACGGCGGCAACAATAGGGCTGTCCTCGAGCGTGTTTTCTAAAAACCCCATACTTCTATTCTCCTTTTGTATGGCTAACAATTCTCTTCTGTGTTCATTGTAACTGTTTTTTCGTTTTAAGTCAACGCAGGAGCAAATATTTTTTGCTTTGATTGTTTTGCTTGAAAAAAATCAGACACCTATCCTCACGGTGTCGTGATTTTAGGTGCCTGTCGTTTGATTATTTTTCTTTGTAATACAGCTTGCAGTGGCAATATCCCTCGTAATTCGGATCGGCTATCTGTGCCTGAAATTCCTCGCACATACAGCGGTACTCCTCCTTGTCCTCTAATCGGCACGGACAATATCCGCCTCGCCTTTCAAGTCCTTTCTTTATTGCCTCTACTACTTTTTCGTTGCTGTTAAGCCTGATTTTTGCCATAATAAATCTTCCTTAAATTTAATTGTTCCCCTTATCAATGAGAGGACTTTCAACGCTCCCCTTAACAAGGGGAGATGTCACCATAGGTGACAGAGGGGTGCGGGTCTCCGGTGGAGACCTCTGCACAAAGTGCAGAAGCACCGACCGAGCCGGCAGGCGAGACTGGCGTTCTTTATTAAATAGTGTTGTAATAACTCTTTTTAGGAAATTGCGCAAATCCCTCCGGCTTTTTCACAACTGCCGTTGTTCAAAACCCACCTCCCTTAATAAGGGAGGCATTAGACTTATTCTGCCTTTTTCTGCTCCCTTGCAAGCTCCTCTGCAAAGGTCATAATTTTGTATCCGTTTGCGTCAGCCTCTTCTTTGTCGATAAGAAGCTGGACTGCCTCAACGACAACCCAAATTTGGCACGCAACATAGCCTAAGCCAAAGAATAAAGAGCCGAGAGTTGTAAGCAGAATCTGTGCAATAGCCTTGCCGTTGTTGCCAAGATAGAAGTTGTGGATTCCGAAAATGCCAAGCGTTGCGGCAAGAATTACCGCTACATACTTCTTTCTCGGCTTGTAGTCCTCGGGATATTCCGTGCTTGCCGACGGTGCCTGAGTTATCGGAACATAGTACGGCGCCTGCTGTGCAAACGGCGGTGTGTTCGGTTGATAGTATGCGTTGTTTTCGTATGGATTATAACCGGCGTTTTGTCCCTCGTAATTCTGCTCGGGTTGAGAATAGCTCTGTTGCTCGTCGATATGCTCGCTTGACTGATAAGCTTCTTCCTCGGTTGCGACAGCCTCTGCCGGAGCTTCCTGTGCCGTTTCTTCCTGAGGGATTTCCTCGGTCAATTCCTCTGCTCCTGTAAGCATTGTCTCTGCGACAGCCTCCTGAGCAGTTTCGTTTTCTTCATTTACATTAACGGCAGGGGCGGTTTCTTTGTTTTGAGCGTTGCCTTGCATTGTGCAGGTGCAAACCTCACCCTCTGCCAATTCTTTTCCGCAATTTGGACAAATCATAGCGTTGTCTCCTTTCATTATCTGTATTTTTATTTTACAACACAGGGTTATTAAAGTCAAATACATAAAAATTAACTTTTTATTGATTTTGTGTGAATATAAAACAAGATTAAAATTTATTATTTTATATTGAAATGGGGTATTCTAAGGTATATAATATTTTTGAAATCTAAAAATTGCGGAGACACAGTATGAAAAGCTTTATGGATAAGGACTTTCTGTTAGATACCGAAAGCGCACGGCATTTGTTTTTTGATTATGCAAAGGATATGCCCGTGTGCGATTATCATTGTCATTTAAGTCCTAAGGAAATTTACGAAAACAATCAGCCTGAAAACATTACACAGCTTTGGCTTTACGGCGACCATTATAAATGGCGGGCTATGCGAAGTGCGGGTATTGAGGAAAAATATTGCACGGGCGATGCAAGCGATGAGGAAAAGTTTTTGAAATTCGCTCAGGCGCTTCAGTATTGTATCGGCAATCCGTTGTATCATTGGGCGCATATCGAGCTTCAAAGATATTTTGGCATTGATACTCCGCTTAATGCAAAATCTGCACCCGATATATATTCCCGTGCGAACGAGGCGATTAAAAACGGCGATTTCAGACCGCAAAGCCTTATTGCAAAGAGCAATGTTAAAATCGTATGCACAACCGACGACCCGATTGACAGCCTTGAATATCATAAAAAGCTGGGCGAGGTTGACGGCTTTGACTGCAAGGTGCTTGCAAGCTTCAGACCCGATAAAGCGCTTAACATTCATCTTGACGGTTTTGCAGATTATATTAGGTCGCTCGGTGAGGTTGCCGGTGTAGATATTAAATCATATAAGGATGTTATTACGGCTCTGCTTAAACGATGCGATTATTTCAACGAAGTTGGTTGCAGAGTATCCGACCAAGCTTTTGAGTACATTCCGTTTGACATTGCACCCGATGACGATATAGATGCCGTTTTTCAAAGGGCAATGAACGCAGAAAAGGTCACTCAGTCGGACGGCGACAAATATCGTACCGCCCTTATGCTTGCACTCGGTAAGAAGTATCACGAGCTTGGCTGGGCTATGGAAATTCATATCGGCGTCATTCGCAATAATTCTTCCAGAATGTTTGACTTAATCGGTGCAGACACAGGTTTTGACAGCGTTGGCGACCGTGAAATTGCTACTGAACTTTCACGCTTTCTTGACGCTCTTGATTCTACAAACGACCTGCCTAAGACGATTTTGTTTAATCTTAACGATAAGGACAATATTGTGTTGGCGACTATGCTCGGTAATTTTCAGTCGAGTGAGGCTGAAAGCAAGCTTCAATTTGGCCCTGCGTGGTGGTTTTTGGACACTATGGACGGAATGACCGCACAGATGAAATCGCTTGCAAATCTCGGTGTTCTCGGAAAGTTTATCGGAATGGAAACAGACTCTCGCTCGTTTACATCATACGGCAGACACGAGTATTTCAGACGAATTATGTGTCGCCTTATCGGCAGATGGGTAGAGGACGGTATGTATGCCGACGATGAGGAAATGCTCGAGGAAATAGTAAAGGGAATTTCATATAATAATGCTATCAAATACTTCGGTTTTTAATCAATAGGGGGATAAAAAATGGATTTGAAATTAAGATCAAAAGAGGAATGTATGTTCGACGAGGTTTCGTTGGGTGAAATTATGCTCAGACTTGACCCGGGCGAGGGCAGAATTAAGACTGCCCGTTCGTTCAGAGCTTGGGAGGGCGGCGGCGAATATAATGTCGCACGAGGACTTCGCAGATGCTTTGGTATGAAAACGGCAGTTGTTACAGCCTTTGCCGAAAACGAGATTGGCTATCTTCTGGAGGATTTGATTCTTCAGGGCGGCGTTGATACCTCTCTTGTTAAGTGGATGCCGTTTGACGGTATCGGCAGAGAAGTCAGAAACGGTATTAATTTCACCGAAAGAGGCTTTGGCATTCGTGGTGCAGTCGGTGCTTCCGACAGAGGCAATACCGCCGCTTCAAAGCTAAAGGTCGGTGATATAGATTGGGATTATATTTTCGGCACACTTGGAGTGAGATGGCTTCATACGGGCGGAATTTATGCGGCTCTGAGCGAATCTGCCGCCGAGGTTGTTATCGAGGCTGTAAAAAAAGCTAAGCAGTACGGCACGGTCGTTTCGTATGACCTTAACTATCGTCCGTCACTTTGGAAGGGTATAGGCGGTCAGGCTAAGGCTCAAGAGGTTAATAAGGAAATCGCAAAGTATGTTGATGTTATGATAGGAAACGAGGAGGACTTTACCGCTTCTCTCGGCTTTGAGGTTGAGGGCAATGATGCAGATTTGAAAGAGCTTAATATGGACGGCTATTATAAGATGATAGAAACCGTTACTAAGGCTTATCCTAATTTTAAGGTAATCGCAACTACCCTTCGTACCGTTAAAACCGCAACCGTAAACGACTGGAAAGCTATTTGCTGGGCTGACGGAAAGATTTATAATTCTCTTGAATACCCCGGACTTGAAATTCTTGACAGAGTAGGCGGCGGCGACAGCTTCGCATCGGGTCTTATTTATGGACTTATGACCTATCAGGACGCTCAAAAGGCTGTTAATTACGGTGTTGTTCACGGCGCACTTGCGATGACTACACCGGGCGATACCTCTATGGCTTCGCTCAAAGAGGTAGAGGCAAAGGTAAACGGCGCAGGAGCAAGAGTGCAGAGATAGCACATTTTACGCCTCCCTTGTTAAGGGGAGCGATAAGATATTTAAGGAGAATAATTATGTCAAATAAAATTGAAACACTTGCAAAAATCCAAGAGGTCGGAATTGTGGCAGTAGTGCGTGCAACCTCTGTTGAGCAGGCAGAAAAAATCACAGACGCTTGTATCGCAGGCGGTGTTGCGGCTATTGAGCTTACTTTTACCGTGCCACACGCAGATAAACTTATCGAGGCTATGAGAGAAAAGTATTCCTCGGGTGAAATTATTATCGGAGCAGGCACTGTTATGGACGCAGCTACCGCAAGAATTGCTATTTTGGCAGGTGCAGAATATATCGTATCACCGTATTTTGATGAGGAAACCGTAAAGTGCTGTAATCGTTACGGCATTCCGTCAATGCCCGGTATTTATACTCCAACCGAGGCTGTTCACGCTATGGAATGCGGCGCAGATGTGCTTAAAGTGTTCCCGGGTGATATTGCAACTCCGTCATTCATTAAGGATATTCACGGTCCTATTCCTAATGCGGTTATGATGCCGTCGGGCGGTGTTGATGTTGATAATGTTAAGGATTGGATTAAGGCAGGAGCCGTTGCTGTCGGAGCAGGCTCGTCCCTTATCAAGGGAGCAAAAACAGGCGATTATGATAAAATCACCGAAACGGGCAAACTCTTTGTTCAGCGTATTAAGGAAGCTCGTGCCGAGATGAAAAAGTAAGCGACGATTTTTGTTTACTAACTGACATTTGTTTAATAAAGCCGTGTGCGGTTCTTTCCGTGACGGCTTTTTTCTTTTTGTGAAATTGCACAAAAAACGCTTGTCCCGTCTGTTGTAACAAAGCCGCAAAAAACCCGATTTTAGGCACACTCCTGATTATTAAAATAATAATTTTTCGCTGTTTTTTACAAAATTTATAAAAGCTTATTGAAATTTTTATAGAGAATGTTATATTTAGAATGAAAGACAGGTGAGCCGTGGCTCACTTAACTTAATAAAAAGGGGTAAGATGATTTTATGAATAAATACATTGAACAGGCTATTGCTACGGTAGAACGCAGAGATTGCTCCAAACCGGAGTACATACAGTGCATTAAAGAGGTTTACAGGTCACTTGAGGCTGTAATCGAACAGCACCCGGAGTATGTTGAGGATAATCTTCTTGAGCGTATGGCAGAGCCTGACAGGCTTATCACATTTCGTATCGCGTGGGTAGATGACAATGGAAAAACGCAGGTGAACAGAGGTTACCGTGTTCAGTTTAACTCGGCTATCGGTCCTTACAAGGGCGGACTTCGTTTTCATCCGAGTGTAAATTCTTCCATTATGTACTTCCTCGGATTTGAGCAGACCTTTAAGAATTCGCTTACGGGGCTTCCTATGGGCGGTGCAAAGGGTGGCTCGGATTTCGACCCGAGGGGCAGAAGCAAGGGTGAAATTATGCGTTTTTGTCAGGCATTTATGACAGAACTTTATCGTCATATCGGACCTAATGTCGATGTTCCGGCAGGCGATATAGGTGTAGGCAGCAGAGAAATCGGCTTCCTCTTCGGTCAGTATAAAAGAATTGCAGACGCTTTTGAAAACGGTGTAATTACGGGTAAGGGAATTACATATGGCGGCTCGCTTATCAGACCCGAGGCAACAGGTTACGGTGCCGTTTATTATCTCCAAGAGGTGTTGAAGCATCAAAATGACGAGCTTCAGGGCAAAACCGTTACCGTGTCCGGCTTTGGCAATGTTGCGTGGGGCGCTTGCAAAAAGCTTGCGGAACTTGGCGCAATTCCGGTTACAATTTCCGGTCCGGACGGATATGTTTACGATAAGGAGGGAATTATCACAGACGAAAAAATTAATTATTTGCTTGAAATGAGAGCTTCGGGCAGAGATAGATGTCAGGACTATGCCGATAAATTCGGTGTGCCTTTCTTTGCAGGTGAAAAGCCGTGGGGAGTAAAGGCTGATGTTGCAATGCCTTGTGCCACTCAAAACGAAATTGACGAGGTCGAGGCTCAAAAGATTATTTCAAACGGCACAAAGTATTATATCGAGGTTGCTAATATGCCGACTACCGAAGAGGCACTTAATATGTTTATCGAAAATCCCGATGTAATTGTTGCTCCGTCAAAGGCAGTAAACGCAGGCGGTGTTTGCGTGTCGGGTCTTGAAATGAGCCAAAACAGCCAACGACTTTCTTGGACTGCCAAGGAGGTTGACGCAAAGCTTCATCAGGCTATGATTAATATACATAAGAATTCTGTTGAAGCAGCCGAAAAGTATGGCTTGGGTTATAACCTTGTGGCAGGCGCAAATATTGCAGGCTTTGAAAAGGTTGCACAGGCAATGCTTGAACAAGGCATATATTAATACATGTTGTAAAAATAAAAAAGACTGAGTGCTGAGTAACACTCGGTCCTTTTTGTTCTCTTATCAAGTGACAAATCCCTCACAGCCTCCCTTTTTAAGGGGAGATGTTAGCATCTCATAGGCGCCCTTTTCAAGGGAGCTGTCAGCGTAGCTGACTGAGGGATTTGCGTAACTGCCTATTCTGCGCTTTTTCAGCCGATTATAGATAGGCATTCTGTGAATTTATGACTATCCCTCCACCACTTCGTGGTCCCCTTGCTCAGCCGCAGACGGCGGACCCTTTTGTCTGCAAAGCAGACATTTCCCCTGACAGGGGAATCTCCCTTGTTAAGGGAGGCGATGAGACTTAAAAGGAGGCGTTAATTTATGAATAGCCTGCTTACAGAACAAGTTTTTCTTCTATTGTGTGTTTCTTGTCCGTGTAAACGGTAGGATACCATTTTGACGACAGCCAATATGGATTGTGCTTGTCGTTATCGTCGTACCATTTTTGCGGATAATGTATTTTTTCGTTAGCAGTCGTGTTTGTTATTTTTTCAAAATCTTCGTCGGTCTTCTTGCAAAGAATTACAAAATTGCAGTATTTATACACCTTGCTCTGAGTGCTTACGGTTAAGAACGAATCGTTGTAATTCATATCATAGCCTGTGTAATACAGTGAGCGAGAATGAACTCTGTCCTCGTATTCGTCAAAGCTGTCTTCCGTCAAATCGCCGTAAACATTGTAAGGGAACACATAACCGTTGTCGTCAAGAAGGCTCTTGTTTACATAAAATGCCGAAACTACTTGATAGACCGTCTCTTTTGCGTAAATGTCTTTGATTGTGACTTTTTGCGAAGCTTTTACGAAGCTCTCACCGTTTGCATATTCGCTCTCAATGTCCTTGCTGCCGTTGAGATTTACCGACTTGAATTGTTGCTCGGAATTTATTTCCGTGCCGAATTCCGTGCAGGGCAGATTGCCCGTCTGCGAGTCGGTTATATAAAGCTCGTCATCATCGCCAAAACGGATTGAACCGACTGTCGATTGATTTTTTCCGTATGCGTCACAAAATTCCTCGGCAATGCCCTTTGGATATGTGATTTTGTACTTTTCCTCGTATGGCTTTAGGTATGCGTTTTTTGCATACGATACGCACGAGAAGATTATAAAGCCTGCAAGAACGGCGCATAAAATCAGCAAAATTGCCGTCTTTGCCTTTGTGGGTATAGCTTTCAGCCTCTTACTCTTGCCGTCTTTTTTCGGCTTGGGTGAGGGGGCTTTTTTCTTTTTCTTGCTTTTCGGCTTTTTATTTTTCTCCGGCTTTTCGTCGTAGGACTTTTCGCGTATCTCCTGCGACGCACTCCTTTTCGGAGGCTCAAGCGGCTTTTCGTAATAGCTTTCGGTGGTGTCGTTGCTCTTGATTGATGACAGCACATCGTCAAGCTCTAAGTCCTTTAGGATTTTTTCTAAATTGTTTTCTTTTTCGCTCATTAGCTTATTACAGTCTTTCTTGCGCTCTTAACCGCATTTTCTATTAACTCCTCGCTGTTCAATGCTTTTTCTGCTTCGAGGATGTCCTCTATCTGCGGTCTTGTTTTCGGATGCTTCGGTGTAAATACGGTACAGCAATCCTCGTATGGTTGAATAGAAGTTTCAAATGTGTCTATCTCTCGTGAAATCTTGATGATTTCGTCCTTGTCCATTCCTATGCACGGTCTGAATACGGGCAAAGTGCTTGCTTGGTCTGTGCAGCCTAATGCGTAAATGGTCTGGCTTGCAACCTGTCCCACGCTTTCGCCTGTTATCAAAGCTGAGCATTTTTGAGTTACGGCAAGTCTTTCGGCAATTTTCATCATATATCTACGCATAATGATTGTGAAATATACCTCGGGACACTTATCTCGGATTGCTTCCTGAAGCTCTGTGAAATGAACAACATATGTTGTGATAGGTCCGCTGTATGCCGCAACCTTGCGGAGTAAGTCCATAACCTTTTGCTCTGCAAGCTCGGTTGTAAACGGAGGGGAAGCAAAGTGAACGGCAACTAATTCTATTCCTCTCTTTGCCATCATATATGCCGCAACAGGAGAGTCAATTCCTCCGCTGATGAGAATAGCTCCTCTGCCGCTTGTGCTTACAGGCATACCGCCTGCACCCTTAATGCTGTCTGCGTGAATGAATGCAAATCTGTCACGCACCTCAACCGTTACGGTCAACTCGGGATTATGCACATCAACCTTTAAGTGGTGGTGAGCAGATAAGATACAAGCGCCCATTTCTCTGCAAATCTCAGGTGATTTCATCTCGAATTTCTTGTCGCTTCTCTTTGCGTTGACCTTAAATGTGCTTACCTCGTCAAGCCTTTCGTCAAGATATTCTAAGGTTTTCTGCTTAATGTCCTCGAAATTCTTTTCTGCAACAATCGCTCTTGAAAGTGCTGCAATACCGAAAACCTTTCTGAGTGCCTCAACTGCATCGTCAAGGTCGGTGTCATCGTTGACAGGCTCAACCATTATCGTTGATTGACTTTTTGTAAAGGTGAATTCACCGATTTTTTTAAGGGCTTTTTTCATATTCTTAATGAGTATGTCCTCAAAGGTGTTTCTGTTGAGACCTTTAAGCACAAGCTCACCGTTTTTAATAAGTATAATTTCTTTCATATTTGTCTCCTATAAAGGATATTTTTCTGTCGTTTCTTTTATGGCAGCCACCAATTCGTCTATGTCTTTTTTTGTGTTAAATCTGCAAAAACTAATGCGGATTGATTTTTCAATCACCTTGTCGCCAAGCTTCATTGCACTCAGCACATGACTTTTCTTGCCTTTTGCACAGGCAGAGCCGTTGCTTACATATATTCCGTATTGGCTCGACAGGTGCTGAACTATTGTCTGGCTGGTCATAAAGGTGGGTATGTATACATTGAGTATGTAGTCCGATGTGCCTTGCGGATTGTTAATCTTAACCCCGTCAATAGCTTCGAGCTGCTCTCTTGCATATGCGTTCAAAAGTCGGATTTTCTCGCTCTGCTCCTTGTAGTCGGGTATCTGGGACACAGCCACTCCGAAGCCTGCAATCAGCGGCGTTGCCTCTGTTCCGGGGCGAAGCTTCTTTTCCTGCTCTCCGCCGTAGGTTCTTGCAACCAGCCTCGTGCCTTTTTTTACATATAATGCGCCAACACCCTTTGGACCGTGAATTTTGTGTGCCGTTACAGTCACTAAATCTGCTCCGAGCTTAGACGGCTTTATTTCGACCTTGCCGTATGCCTGAACGCAGTCTATGTGTATCAATGCGGGAGCGTTAGCTCTTTTTACGGCTTTTTTCATAGCCTTTACGGGCATAATTGAGCCGACCTCATTATTTATATACATCATAGACACTAATATGGTGTCGCTGTTTACCGCCTCAAAAACCTGCTCCTCGCTGATTGCTCCGTTTTCGTTGGGCATAAGCTTTATCACCTCAAAGCCTTGCTTTTCCAACTCGTTTACAGCCTCTATAATGCTTTCGTGTTCAATGGCGGTTGTCACTATTCTTTTGCCCTTGCGTCGGTTTGCCATCGCTGTGCCGAAAATCGCAAGATTGTTTGCCTCTGTTCCTCCCGAGGTGAAGAATATTTCGTCTGCCTCGCACGACATAGATTTTGCAATTTGCTCTCTTGCGCTTCGCACTTCGGCATTTGCGTCTAAACCCTCTTTGTGAAAGGATGACGGATTGCCGAATTTAACCGTGAGCATTTCATATATCTTGTCTGCAACCTCTTTTGTCGGTTTCGTGGTTGCGCTGTTGTCGAGATATGCACTCATTACTTGTTTCTCAATTCCTTTAGTTTCATTACTGCTATTATTGTTTTTGCGTCCTTGATTTCGCCCGACATAATCTTTGCATACAGGGTGGAAAACTTCATCGCGCTGACTTGCAAAAATTCGTCGTCGTCAAGTTCCTGTTCCGTAAATGTCGGATTTTCAGCCGCATACAGCCTTATTATTTCGTTCGTATATCCCGGAGTGGGATAAATTTCACCCAGCGGCGTCAACTTTTCGCATACTGCTCCGCATTCTTCACGCAGCTCACGCAATGCCGCATCGTATGGATTTTCGTCTTTTTCCAGCTTGCCTGCCGGAATTTCATAAATCATTTCCCTGTACGGATACCTAAACTGCCTTACGAGCATTACCTCGTCGTTTTCATTTAAGCAGATTATTCCTACTCCGCCCGGATGGTCAATACATTCTCTTACGGCAGGCTTGTCGTTAGAAAGTATTATGTCGTCCTTATGCACGCTGATAACATTTCCGCTGAATATTCCCTGAACATTCTCGCACCTCTCGTATAATCCGAGTGCCACCGCCTCAATGTCGTCAACCTTTTCCAATATGTATTTTGCTCCGCTTTCGATAAGCTCAAACTTAGAGCCGAAGCCCCACAAAGCGCCGACTCCCGTGACGCCGGCCTCTCTCGCTCCGTCCATATCATAGAAGCGGTCGCCCACCATTATCGCCTCGTCGGCTTGAATGTTAAGCTCGCCCAAGCACCTCGTGATTATACTCTGCTTTGTTTCGCAGTCGGCAGTAAAGCTTACTGCGCTTACATAGTCAAACAGGTCTATCAGTCCCGCCTTAATCAAAAGCTCCTCAACATAGTTAATCGGCTTTGATGACGCTATGCCCAGCTTCATTCCGTCGCTTTTCAGTCTTTGCAAAAGTGACGGTATGCCTGCGTAAAACTCGCTTTCGTACAGACCGATGTTCGTGTATCTCTCTCTGTATTTTTTCACAAGCTTTTCGGCGTCAGAGGCACTTTGGTTGAACTTCTCCTGAAATGTAACAAGCAGGGGAGGCCCGATGAAAAAGTCAAGTTCTTCCCATTCGGGTGCTTCAATTTCAAATGCGTCAAGCGCATATTTTGCACTTTTCTTTACACCGATTCCCGTATCGCAAAGGGTTCCGTCAAAATCGAAAATTACTGCCTTAGTCATTATTTTGATTCCACCTTACTCATAAATCGTTCGCCGTTTACAACGAATCTGGTTATTGTTCCCTTTCCGATTGTGTCGCCCTTGCTGTCCTGAGCGATTACATCAAAGCTTAGCTTTCTGCCGTCAACCTGTGTGAGTGTGGCAGTAGCTTTTACAAGCTCGCCTAATCCGCTTGCCTTGTCGTGAGTGATGTTTATGGCTGTTCCGACCGTTGTTTCACCCTCGTCAAGCAAATCTTCGCAGGCGGTGCAGGTGGCTTTTTCCATAAGCGCAATCATAAACGGCGTGCCTAAAACCTCTAATGAGCCGCTTCTTGCGGCGATAGCCGTATTTGCTGAATTGACAAGAGCCATAGCCTCGCCCTTTAATTCGTTTTGAAACTCTTTCATAATCGCTCCTTATCTGTTTGGGTTTGTGATGTCCTCAATACAATGTTTTATTATAGCATATTATAATAATTATAGCAAGTAGGGGCATTGCCTTAACTTCCTTATAAATGGAGGCGTCACACCGTAAGGTGTGACGGAGGGATTTACGCAACTTCCTAAAAAGAGTTATTGAAACACTATTTAATAAATAACGCCAGTCTCGCCTGCCGGCTCGGTCGGTGCTTCTGCACTTTGTGCAGAGGTCTCCACAGGAGACCCGCACCCTCTCTGTCACCTGCGGTGACATCTCCCCTTGTTAAGGGGAGCGATGAGAATGCCTCCTTTGTTAAGGGAGCATATGAGATGCCGAAGCCTCCCTTTTTAAGGGAGGTGGCACACCGTAAGGTGTGACGGAGGGATTTGCCTGACTGTTCCGAACAGCATTCTAAGAATTAACGACTATCCCCTCTGTCACCGATGGTGACATCTCCCCTTGCTAAGGGGAGCAGATAGAATTTTATTTCTCGTTCTTGACAATGAACACATATGTAATTACCCGTGCGTTTTATTAGAATTAAAAAGAACGGTTTTTGTGTTTAGGATGTGAATAAATTTCGTTTTCTTGCGAAGGAAGATGTACCTCGTCAAAACATATTTCATATATAACAAAACAAAGTTTTGTAACTATATTGCATATGTTTTTCCTCTTTCCAAAAAATCATTTGATTTTTTGGAAGCCTTTTTTGACTGAGCAAAAAATGAAAAGCACAAACAGCGAAGCTGTTTACCGTCGGAAACCGAAAATATGATTATTTATTTCTCGTTCTTGACAATGAACACGTATAAAATTCCCCGTGCGTTTTATTCCATCATAAATACAAAAAAGAAAAAGAGACGGGCATAACACTCGTCTCTTTCCCTCTCTGTCTATAACAAACTATAGGAGGACAGGAACCTGAAACGGTTGCGGCTCCGTTTCAAGCGTATTCACATTATAGTAAATTGTTACCAAGTTGTCAAGTCTAAAGTTCAGACTTTTTTTACAATTTATACAAAAAGCGAGCATATTCGACTTTTTCTTATACAAAACATCATTTTTGTCGCATTTTTGTCACAATTTGTCGATAAGTTTTTGGGACTAATTAGTCGAAAAACATTGACATAATACATTTGTTCTATTAATATTGTTGATAGATTGGCGAACCACTCAAGTTAATCAATATTACAGAAAGAAGGGCATACGATGACAATTAATGAATTGGCTCATGAATATGAGCAGCAGTATAAGGTACTTTCGGCAAGACTTGACGCAATGAAGCCGCTGCTGAATGTTTACCGTGGCAACGACCTTGTGCTGCTGAGAAGAAAAATTAGAATATATTACGATATGGCTTGTGAATGCAAAAGAACTGCATCAATGCTTTTTGGGTATTACGAGGAGGACGAGCTGTATGATTGATTTTACTGAAGACTATTTTTATTCCAGCTATTCCCATTTGGACGGCTACGATAGGGAAAAGGCAAAACAAAAGGCATTGCAAACCGTCGTGCCATTGATTATGGATAACGAGCTTACCCAAAAGCAAAATATTTGCCTTAGATATAAGTATATTAACAATAAAAATCAGGCTGAGATTGCAGAAATACTAAAGCTCTCTCAGCCCACGGTTTCAAGGCATATCAATGCCGCAAAGGATATAATGAATAATTCCCTGAAGTATTGCTATATAGCACTTTCAAAGGCTATTGACGAATACGAAAGACTCAGCACGCAGTAGCTTGCCGAGGAGCCGGCTCGGGCTATTTCATCAGACGGTATTCGACGGCTGTTCTGAGGGCTTGCGCCACCGTCGAACGCTTCGTCTGTATCCTTGTTTTATACTATGCAATCATTTGCTTATTGCTACCGTGTTTTCGCCTGTACCCTAAAAAGTGTTTGAATTTACCTCTTTTTTTAATGGTTAGAGTGAATGTATAATATCTTTATATTTTTAAGGAGAATATGAGATGAATAAATCAACAAAAACTAATGTAAAAAAGATTTGTCTGACAGGTGTTATGGCGGCTCTTGTTACGGTTTGCACCGCATTTGTAAAAATTCCTACGGGTATTAATTCCGGCTATGTCCATTTCGGAGACAGTATGGTTTATATCAGCGGATGTATTTTGGGTCCGTGGGCATTGCTTGCCTCGGCTATCGGCGGCGCTCTTGCGGATGTTTTGGCAGGCGCACCTCAGTGGGCTGTTGCAACTGCTGTGATTAAGGCTCTTAATTCCGTGCCGTTTGTGATTATGTCTGCTCAGTACAGAAAAAAGAATGACAGAGTTAAGGTCGTAAATAAATATACTGCTCCTATGACCGTGGTTTCGGGCGTTATTACGGTTTTGGGCTATCTTGTGGCAGAGGGCATTATGTATTCGTTCCCGTCGGCAGTCGGCTCGGTTCCGTTTTCCATTGTTCAGGCAGTGGGTGCGGCTGTGATATTCTTTGTTGTCGGCAAGGTTTTTGATAAGGCTAATTTGCAGAAGTATATCTGATTAATTTAATATTTTTATAAAGCAAAACGGCACCTCAAAAGAGGCGCCGTTTTGTCGTATCCCGTCGCTACTCGGAATACAAAGGAGTAAATTTATATAAAATCTAAAAGGCTAATTTTAAGGCGAGCGTAATTTGCTTGCCTTATACAAAAGGCTGAGGATAATATCCTGCAACCTTGGTTGCAACTGTTTTATAATATGCTGATTTCGCATTGCGTGAGATGTACTTTGTTCTCACTAAAGGAAAGACAGCGTGCCTGAGAGCATATCAAGCTTTTGATTTTGCTCCCTTAAATAAGGCTGCATAATCAACATTAAATATTTTTGATGTTACTCTCTCGCTGAAGAAATTGATGAGAGGTCCCATCATAAAGGCGGTGATAACAGTTCCTATACCAATGTTTTTGATATGAGAAAGGTCACCCTTGAGCAGTGCGGATAATCCTCCGCTTACAATCAAACCGATTAGAACAACTGTCACATCTGTGAAAACTCTCGCCCATTTATACGGAATGTTTGTTGCTCTGTTTATCATAAAACCGATGCTGTCATATGGACCTACACCGATGTTGCAAACAAAGAATAGAGAGCAGGAAAAGCACAAAACCACTATGCCTGCCGCAAGTAAGGCAACACGAACCGCAAGACCTTCACCACTCGCCGTAACGCTTGGTTCTATGATTCTTGTAAACAGCTCGCACGAATAACCGACGCCAACCATATTTATCAATGTGCCTACACCGATGAGTCCGCGGTGGGCAACTATAATCACGAATACAATGATTACAGCGTTGACAATCAGCTGATAGGTTCCGTAGCCTATTCCCAATGTCGAAGAAATGTTCATATTCATTGATGTAAAGGGGTCAACACCAAAGCCTGAAACAGAAAATAAGGAAATTCCCATTCCCATTATGATAATGGAAATCACCGTGAACACAACACGCTTAACCATATTGCGTTGCACAAACATATCCTTGATATAATCATAAGTTTTCTCTTCAAACTTTTTCATGAATATGCCTCGTAGTCCGGCAATAATTTTGCCTTTTTCCTCTCTCTTGCACACATTATATACCAGTAATTTGAAAAATCAAGACCTTTTTTGCATATTTTAGGTTTTGTATAGTGTAACCAAACTTTACGAGCCAAAATTATGCAATTTGCACAACGATTATTCCATCTGTTTGCCCAAAAAAGAGGCAGCAACCTGCACCAGCTTGATGTCTGCTTCGCTCGGAAGCTCTGCATTTTCCCCGTCAAAGAGAGCTACCGCACCGCTTACATCGCCCGCATAGATGATAGGATATACCACCTGCGCCTGCCTGTCGTACCCCTCGATTGCCGACATAGACGGCACATTGTCCGTCTTTATATGGATTTGCCTGTTCGTCATTAAATCCTCTAAGTTTTTAGAAACACGCCTTTCAAGAACTTCACGCTTGTTGATTCCCGATGCCGCAATTACATGGTCGTTGTCGGTTATCACAACCGGAAGCCCCGCACCCTTGTGCAACACCTCCGCATATTCCACCGCCAAGCTCGACATCTCCCCAATCGGCGAATACTTCTTGAAAATAACCTCTCCATCGTTGTCCGTGTATATCTCCAACGGGTCACCCTCTTTGATTCTAAATGAACGGCGGATTTCCTTTGGTATTACGATTCTGCCAAGGTCGTCGATTCGCCTAACGATTCCGGTAGCCTTCATATCCATTCTCCTTTTTTGATAAAATTTTCTGTAATATTTTGCACAACAAATCGCAATTAATACCAAATAATAAAAAAAACATTTGTAAATATATACTGAATTGAAAATTCAACGCTTAAAAATTCATTTTTGCCTATATAATCAACTGTTCAATTAAAAAATCGAGCAAGTAGTCAACAAGCAGCCGATTTGATATTATCAATTAATTTGCATTATTGCTTGTTTTGTGTTATTATATACTGTATTTATTTTTACAATATAGAGAAAACGGAGGAGAATTATGACTACGGCACAAATTTGTATGATGATTTCCATTGTCGTTTATTTATTCGGCATGGTGCTGATTGGTGTGGCTTATTCAAAAAAGACGAAAAATGTAAACGACTTTTACCTCGGCGGACGAAAACTCGGACCTCTTGTAACCGCTATGAGTGCGGAGGCTTCGGATATGAGCAGCTATTTGCTTATGGGCTTGCCGGGACTTGCATTGCTTACAGGTATTGCAGATGTCGGATGGACTGTTATCGGTCTTGCGGTAGGTACTTATCTTAACTGGCTTATTGTGGCAAAGAAGCTCAGAAACTACTCGGACCATATCGGTGCGATTACAATTCCCGATTATTTTTCGATAAGATATAAGGATGATAAGAGAATTCTTATGGCTCTTACGGCGCTTATTATAATTATTTTCTTCGTTCCTTACACCGCATCGGGCTTTAGTGCTTGCGGCAAACTCTTCGGTACTCTTTTCGGAATTGATTATCATATTGCTATGGTTGTGTCGGCTATTATAATTGTCGGCTATACCTCGCTCGGCGGCTTTAATGCGGCATCGTTTACAGACTTTATTCAGTCAATCATTATGACTATCGCCCTGATAATTGTTGTTATCTTCGGCGTCAGTAAGGCAGGCGGTATTGAGGCTGTTTCTGAAAATGCAAAAGCGCTTGACGGCTATCTCAGTATGTTCACCTCGTATTCGAGAACTGCCGTAAACGAAACGGGCACAAGTTCGCCATACAGCCTGATTACCATAGTTTCCACTCTTGCTTGGGGACTCGGATACTTCGGTATGCCGCATATTCTTCTTAGGTTTATGGCTATCGAAAATCCGAATAAGATTAAAACTTCCCGTCGTGTCGCAACCGTTTGGGTTGTTGTGTCAATGGCTATTGCGGTAATTATCGGTATAGTCGGCAACGCTCTTATGAACGGCGGAATTATCGCAACCGTTGCACAGGACGGCACCGTTGCGGATAAGGAAACAATTATTATTCTTATTGCAAAATATCTTGCAGAACACGGCATTGTACCGGCACTTGTGGCAGGTGTTATCCTTGCAGGTATTCTTGCAAGCACTATGTCCACTTCGGACAGCCAGCTTCTTGCGGCTTCGTCTTCTGTCAGCGAGAACATTCTCGGCGGATTGCTCAAGCTCAAGCTCAGCGAAACGACGAAAATGATTGTTGCCCGTGTAACTCTTATAGTTATCGCAGTAATCGGCGTGGTCGTTGCTTGGGACCAAAACAGCAGCGTGTTTAAGATTGTATCATTCGCGTGGGCAGGATTTGGCGCAGCGTTCGGCCCTGTAATGCTTTTGTCGCTGTTCTGGAGAAGAAGCAATAAATACGGCGCTATCGCAGGAGTTTTTGCAGGCGGCGCTATGGTATTTATTTGGAAGTTCCTCATTGCAGGTCTTGCACCTGTGCTTAATGTTTATGAGCTTTTGCCGGCATTCCTTACAGGTCTTGCAGTAAATGTAATCGTGTCACTTGTGACACCGGCACCTGAAAAGGAAATTACAGACGCATATGATGAGGTTAAAAAAATTAAGTAATTTTATTATTTAGGAGTTAGTATGCACGAATCGGGAGAAATGTACCTCGAAACCATTTATGTTTTGGGACAAAGACAGCAAAATGTTCGCTCTATTGATGTAGCGGAGGAAATGGGCTTTTCAAAACCCAGCGTCAGCAGGGGTGTAAGCCTTTTGAAGCAGGACGGATATTTGACGGTTGACGCAAACGGCTTTCTTTTATTGACGGACAGCGGTATGGATTTGGCAAAAAAGATTTATGAGCGTCATACCATTTTGACCGAAGCGCTCGTAAAAATCGGAGTAGACCCACAAATTGCTCAGCAGGACGCTTGCAAAATGGAGCATATTATTTCCGACGAAACGCTCAATGCGTTCAAAAGGCATCTCGGTAAAAACTGATTTGCCGTATAAAATGTGGCTTTCGCCTCCTTGCTTTTGCGGGGAGGCATTTTTAATTTTATATTAATAATGAATTGATAAACTTTACTTGTATTTTTAAGTGGTATAATATATAATAAAATAGATTAATTATAATATAGAAATGGTGAAGGCTTGAAATTTTTAGCGATTGGGGATGTTGTGTCCTCGCAGGGCTGTGATTATTTGAGAGATAATCTGCCGAAGCTTAAAAGGGAATACGGTGCGGATTTTGTTATCGTAAACGGAGAAAACAGCGCAGTGGGTAACGGAGTTACTCCAAAGAGCGCACAGCATATTTTTACAAGCGGTGCGGATGTGATAACTCTCGGCAATCATTCGCTCAGGCGACCTGAAATTTGTGATTATCTCGACGAAAACGAGTTTATTATCAGACCGTGTAATTATTATCCGTCCGCCTCGGGCAGAGGAACGGCTATAATAGAAAGAGGTGCGTTTTCCGCAGCGGTTATAAACTTGCAGGGTACGGCATTTCTTGACCCGATAGAAAATCCGTTTGTTGCCGTGGACAGAGAAATTGAAGCCTTGAACGACCGTGGTATAAAGAACATAATTATTGATTTTCACGCTGAGGCGACAGGTGAAAAAAGGGCGCTCGGCTTTTATCTTGACGGCAGGGTGTCTATGCTCTTTGGCACGCACACTCATGTGCAGACCTCTGACGAGCAGATTCTTCCGCAAGGCACAGGCTATATAACCGACCTTGGAATGACTGGGCCTTATTATTCGGTGCTTGGCGTTGAGCCTGAAAGGGCAATAGAAAAAATGAAAACTAACCTGCCTGTCAGATTTACAAATCCCGACGGTGTATGCACGCTTGAGGGTATATTCTTTGAAATTGACGATAAAACGGGAAAAACCGTTTTTATAGAAAGGTTTAGAAAATGACAAAGAAAATTTTGTCAATGCTGTTTGTGTTAATGCTCGGTGCTTCTGTTTTTGCAGGGTGCAGTAAGAAAGCGCCTCCTGTTGCAGAAGCGCCTGTAACTCAGCCGACAACGCAGATTGTAGCCGATACAACAAGCTTTAAGATAAGCTACACCCAGTCGGACTCGCTTAATCCTTATGAATCCGACACTATGAATAATACGGTGGCGCAGGATTTGGTTTATGAGCCGTTGTTCAGACCGGACGAAAGCCTTGATGTTCAGCCCGAGATTGCAAGCTCGTATTCCTATCCCGACGCAAATGTCGTGGACATTACACTTGTAAGCGGATTGAAGTTTTCAAACGGTGACCCGTTGAACGCTTCTGCCGTGGTTACGGCATTTGAGAATGCAAAAAAATCACCGCTGTGGGGCAGCTCTCTTGCTCCCATATCGTCGGCTCAGGCTTTGAGCGACACGGCTGTACGCTTTAATTTAAGCTACAAAAACGAGTACGCTCATCAGCTTTTGACTTTCCCGATAGCGAAAACGGTTGAGGGCGAAAAATATGCTCTCGGCAGCGGCAGATATATGTTCACCGAGGGCGACGGAAATGTTTATGCCGAGCTTAACGAGAACTACAAAGAGGACTTTAACCCAAGATTTGTACGCATTCAGCTTGTAAATATTCCGTCAACGGATTCAATTAACAACGCTCTTAATATAGGCAATATCAGCTATGCCTATCGCGCTCCGGGTGCAGACGATATATCGTCGCTTAAATGTAACAAAAAAAGAGTTAATCAAAATAACTTAGTATATATCGGAATGAACTCAGCTTCGGGAGCAGGCTCAAATGAGAATATACGAAAGGCGGTTTCGCTTGCGGTTGACAGAGACACGCTTGTTAAGAGTGCGTATCAGGGCTGTGCAAAGTCAGCCTCATCTATCTATCATCCGTCCTCAAAACTTGGCAGAGAAACGCAGATGTTTTCCACCAAGGCTGACACGGCAGGTGCAAAGCAGGCGATAGCAAAAAGCGGATACTCAAACCCTACTTTGACGCTTTTGGTAAACGGAAATAAGCTGAGAGTGGCTGCCGCCCGTCTTGTTAAGCAACAGCTTGAGGCAGTCGGATTCAGTATAAATGTAAGACAGCTCGACGAGGAGGCATATCTTTCGGCTTTGTCAAGCGGCTCTTATGATTTATATATAGGAGAAACAAAAATTCCCGGTGATATGCGATTGAGTGGGTTCTTTTCCGACTCGGGCGCAACTGCCTACGGAATTGACCAAAAAAGCTCGTGCGCAACAGCCTATGGCGAGTACATAAACGGCGACAGAGAAATCGGAGGCTTTACTCTCGAATTTTCAAACTGTATGCCGTTCGCACCGCTTGTTTACCGTGACGGAATAATTTGTTATTCAAAGGCTATTCACGGCGATATTCAAGGCTGTTACGGCGATTTCTTCTCAAATATTGAGGATTGGTATTATAACTGATTTTATCGGAGGTATTTTATGATTAAGTATGAAAATCAAAACGGATACATTGAAATAACCAACAATTATTTTGCCCGTCTTGTGGGAAATACTGCACATAGCTGCTTTGGCGTAACCCGTATGGTAAGCTCAAATCCTGTGCAGAGCATTAAATCTGTGATTAAAAACAAGGTTGAGCGTGCCTCAGATATTGATAATTCAAATCAGGGCGTTATCGTCAGAAGCGTAAACGGCGCATTGGTTATCGACCTTAGCATTGCCGTGTCGTACGGTGTTAATATTAACGCAATCGCAAACAGTATCGTAAATAAGGTGCGATACACTATCGAGAGCGCAACAGACCTCAAGGTGTCGGAAGTAAATGTGCATATTGAGGGAATAGACAGTATTAACTGATTCGGAGGATGACTATGATTACAGGACAGATGTTTCGTGACGGAGTCATTTCCGGAGCAAACAATATAGCAAACAGCAGACAGGCGGTAGATGCGCTTAACATTTTCCCTGTGCCTGACGGTGATACGGGAACTAATATGTCTATGACTATCGCTTCGGCGGCTGAGGAGGTAAAGGGATTACCTGACGATGTCGCATTGTGTGATGTTGCAAAAAAGACCGCGGGCGCTCTTTTGAGGGGTGCAAGAGGAAACTCGGGCGTAATTCTTTCGCTTATTTTCAGAGGCTTCAGCAAAGCTTTTAAGGGCATTACAGAGGCTGACGGCAAGGATGTTGCCCGTGCATTCAGAGCAGGCACAGACGCAGCATATAAGGCGGTAATGAAGCCTACCGAAGGCACTATACTTACCGTTGTAAGATGTGCCGCCGAGGCTGCCGAGAATATGGCAGAGATAAACGACGACCCTATGGAGGTTTGCGTTGCGGCGCTTAATGCTGCAAAGGAGGCTCTTGCCTCAACACCCGAGCTTTTGCCGGTGCTGAAGCAGGCAGGCGTTGTTGACGCAGGCGGACAGGGCTTCTTGCTCGTTCTTCAGGGTATGGAGAGCGTGTTCGGATATAACGCAATCATTCGTCCTATCGGCGAAGAGGCTATTGCCGATGATAAGGACTTGGAGGCTGACGACGCTAATGAGGAGGCTAACACCCTTACTTACAGTATCGGCTTCACTATATATAAAACCTCAGGTGCTAAGGAGAGCGACCCGATTAAGCTTCGTGCATATCTTGAGGCAATCGGCGAGAACGTTCAGGTCAGCGAGGAGGGCAGAAAAATTACTGCCGAGCTTTGCACCGACGCACCCGGTAATGTAATTAATAACGCACTTAAATACGGTCAGCTTTATGACATTACTTTTGTAAATCTTCATAAGCCGGCTCAGGAACCGCAGGAAGAAAAGCAGGAGACTGCTGTTGCAGAGCCTGTCAACGATTACGGCTTTGTATCTGTTTGTGCAGGTGACGGCTTGACCGAGCTGTTTAAGGATTTGGGCGCAGATTCCGTTGTAAGCGGCGGTCAGACAATGAATCCGTCAACCGACGACATTGTTAATGCCGTGCTTTCTGTTCCTGCAAAGGTTGTTTATGTTCTGCCTAATAATAAGAACATTATTATGGCTGCACAGATGGCTAAGGACGAAATCAGCGACAGAGAGGTTGTTGTGCTTGAAACAAAGACAATCCCTCAGGGCATTTCTGCTATGCTTTCTTTTGACGAAACGGTAAGCGTTGAGGAAAATGCACAGGCTATGGCAGAGCATGCGGGAATGACGCAGACTGCAAGCGTTACCTTTGCCGCAAGAGACAGCGAGGTTGACGGCAAGCCTATTAAAAAAGGACAGATGATGGGCTTGTGCAACGGTAAGATTAAATTTATCGGAGAGGATAAGGAGGATATTGCCTTTAAGTCGGCAGCCGAATTATTCAATCCTGACGAAAACAGCCTTGTTACGATTATTTTCGGCAAGGACGCAACCGAGGAGGAAGCGGGCAAGATAGAGCAAATGCTTCTTGATTCTCTCGGTGCGGATGTAGAGGTAAGTATTGTAGACGGCGGACAGCCTGTTTACTACTATATTATTTCGGTGGAATAAATGAACTACGGTGAATACGACATTCGTTATCTAAAAGGTGTAGGAGAAAAAACAGCCCGACTTTATAATAAGTTGGGCATTTTCACCGTTGATGACCTTATTCACCATTATCCGAGGAAATATCTTGATTGGAGCAAAACGGTAACTGTTAAGCAAGCACCGGAGGATAAGCCTGTTTTTATTAAGGCAACTATGATTACGCCCGTAAAGGAATCTATGGTGCGAAAAGGGCTTACGCTTTATAAGTGCAATTTTTCAGACGGCGAGACGGTTATTCGTGTTACGATTTTTAATAATAAATATCTTGCAAAGGCACTTCGCACCTTTGACGAGTATATTCTTTACGGCAAGGTGGAACGAAATTTCACCGCCGCTTTTATGAATTCGCCTCAGATTGAGACGGCTGATAAGGCACAGGTGCTTCCTGTTTATCCCACAACTCAGGGACTTAGCGTAAAGGCGATTTCAAATTCAGTAAAAAATGCGTTTGCTCTTATTGGGGCGGTAAGCGAGACGCTCAGCGAGGATATACTTGAACGCTACGACCTTGCAGGACTTGATTTTGCGACTAAGCAGATACATTTTCCTACTGATGAGAAAAACATTGAGCTTGCCCGTAAAAGGCTGATATTTGACGAGCTTTTGACCTTGCAGCTGGGTTTGATGAAGCTTAGGGAAAAGGATGTCAAAGGGAATAATAAAAGAATTCAAAACGATTATACGAGCGAGTTTTATTCGCTTTTGCCTTTCTCACCGACTGATGCACAGCGTAGAGCCGTTGCCGATTGCGTTCAAGATTTGCAGTCGGACAAAATGATGAACAGGCTCATTCAGGGTGATGTCGGTTCAGGCAAAACCGCTGTTGCGGGCGCTGTTATTTATACTATGATTAAAAACGGCTACCAGGGGGCATTGATGGCTCCTACCGAAATCCTTGCCGTTCAGCATTATGAGAGCTTTAAGAAGCTTTTTGAAGCTTGCAATGTTAAGGTTGCACTTTTGACAGGCTCTGTTAAAGCGGCAGAAAAGAGAAAAATCAAGTCTGCTTTGATTGACGGTGAAATTGATTTTATAGTCGGAACGCACGCTCTTATTCAAAATGATGTTGAGTTTAAGAATTTGGGCATTGTTTGTACCGACGAACAGCACCGTTTTGGCGTTGAGCAGAGGGCAAGCCTTGCAATGAAGGGCGACAACCCGCATTTGATGGTTATGTCTGCCACACCTATTCCGAGAACGCTCGGCTTGATTATTTACGGTGATTTGGATATTAGCCTGCTCGACGAGCTTCCGCCCGGCAGGCAGGAGATACGCACGGATGTGGTTACATCCGCCTACCATAAGAGGATATATAAATTCATTCGGGACGCTGTTGACAGGGGGGAGCAGGCATATATCGTTTGCTCGCTTGTTGACGAGGGCGAGAGCGACTTGGTGTCTGCTAAGGAATATGCGCAAAGCTTGCAGGAAAAGGAGTTTTCGGGCTATACTGTCGGCTTGCTCCACGGAAAAATGAAGCCTGCCGAAAAAGACAAGGCTATGCAGTCATTCGCCGACGGCGACACTCAGATTTTGGTTTCTACCACGGTTGTCGAGGTGGGCGTGGATGTTCCGAACGCAACCGTTATGCTCATTGAAAATGCCGACCGTTTCGGCTTGAGCCAGCTTCATCAGCTTCGTGGCAGAGTCGGCAGAGGAAAGCAAAAGAGCTTTTGCATTCTCGTTTCGGACAATAAAAGCGAAAGCTCCCGTGAGAGGCTTCAGGTGATGAAACACACCTCAAACGGCTTCGACATTGCGGATTATGACCTTAAAAGCAGAGGCCCCGGCGACTTCTTCGGCAAGCGTCAGCACGGCTTGCCCGACCTTAAAATTGCCGATATGCTTGAGGATATGCAGGCATTAAGGCAGTGCCGTGAATGTGCCGAAAGAATGATTCAGTCGGATTACAGGCTTGACGGCTATCCCGAACTGTGTAGAAAAATCAACAATATGTTTACAAGGACGGATTATTGATGCAGTATAAATACGAGCTTCATACTCATACAAAATACGGCTCTCGCCAATGTGGCAGAACAGAGCCTAAGGATATTGCAAGAATGTATAAGGAAAAGGGCTATTCGGGCATCGTTATCACCGACCATTACAGCCCCTTGACCTTTGATTTGCTCCACGGATATTTTAATCCGAGCAGGTTTATTGATTGCTTTATTGAACCTTATTATGAGATGAAAAAGTATGAGGACGAGCATTTTTCGGTTATGTTCGGTATGGAGATAAGGCATTACGCAACAGCTAATGATTATCTCGTTTACGGTGTTGACGAAAAGTGGCTCAGAGAGCAGGGCAATTTGCTCCTCTTGTGGGAAAAGCAGATGAGTGAGCTTATGCACAGTCAGGGCTATTTGGTATATCAGGCTCATCCGTTTCGCCCCGGTATGACCCGTTGCAATCCCGATTATATCGACGGGGTTGAGGTTTATAACGGCAAAACTCCTGAGAAATCAAACGAACAGGCTCAGCAGTGGGCGCAGGAGAATAATAAGCTTATGGTATCAGGCTCCGATTTTCATGTGCCAAAACAGCTTGCACGAGGCGGAATAATCACGCAAAAGCCGATAAGAAACAATGCCGACCTGCTTGATACGCTTAAATCAATGGATTTTGAGATGATAAAAACATATTGAATAATTAAAAGCACTCGTTTGACAATGAAGTCAAGTGAGTGCTTTTTGCTATGCTTTATGATTAATTTCAGTCGAGCGAAATTCTGTAAACCTTTACTCCGTGAGGCTGTACGGTAGCCTTAATGCTATCCTTGTTGAACACCTCGCCCGTCCAAAGGTCGTGAATTTTAGCGCTGTTTGTACGGCTCATATTGAGGTACGATTCTTCTTTGAGGTTGTTTAATTCGTACTCAAAGTTCTTTTTTGTTCTGCTCTGATTAAAGAAGCAGATTGCAACATCACCGTTTGCAAGCGGTCTTGCAATGATGTCGATTAATCCCTGTCTGCCGATTCTCTTGGCAGGCTTAACGAGAGCGTCCTGGTCAATCGCAATAAGCTCCTTGTTTTTAAGAATACTTAAAACGACCTGTTCTTTTTTGCCTTCGTTTAAGAGGGTGCGAATGTCGTTGCCGAGTACAAGCGGAGCAGCCATCATACACCAGAGAGTGAAGTGAGACTTGTTTTCCTCAACCGTAAGCTTGCCGTTTCCTACCTCGAGCATATCCGGGTCGTTTACATGTCCCGGGGAAGCATATTTGTAAAGTCCGATTGTTCTTCTGTATATAGTCCAAACGCTTACCCATTTAGCAAAAATATCGTGGGTTGTACGCCACATATTTCCTGCCTTTGCGCCCCATTTCCACGGTAGGTTTGTACCCCATTCACATATTGAGTAGGTGATAGGCTTTTCTTCTATGTTTTCAAACATAGCCCAAGAAGCGGTAGCGTCCTGTAATGCCTTGCCCATTCGTCTGTATTGGATATATGCCGAGTCGGCACGGGTAACAACAGGGTTTTGGAGCGTGATGTTGTTCTCTCCTGCCTTGAGCTTAGCTGTGAGCTGAACTCTTGCGTCAGGTGTAAATGCAACTGACGGCGGGAAGAATACCTCGTGGATTTCACCGTTTACATCAACCTGCATATAAGGCTTAGCCTTTGTAGCCATTTTCTTAAAGTGGATAGTGAACACATATTCGCCGTCTTGCTCAAGACTTACAACAAACGAAGCCTTGCCTGCGCCGTGGTTGAGGAATGCGATACCCTTTTTGGTAGGCAAATCCTTTACCTTTACAGCTTTTGCTCTGCCTGTGTACTTAGCCTTGTCCGGGGTAAGTCTGATTGACTCTCTCTCACCCTTGCTGCTGATAGAAATGTATTCTATAATCGGAGTTTTTCCGCTGATTTTGCTGTTGTGACAGTAATCGTACTTGAAAAATTCAATACCCCACGAAGCAAAAGTCTTTGCGTCAAGCTCCTCGTTTCCGAGTGAGGCAGGCAAATCCTCACAGGTGAGAGTTCCGTTTGAGGAGTAAATTCCGAGCTTCAAGCCGAGTGAGTTTACATTATTGCAGAGAGCTTTGATACCGCTTGGGAAGCTCTCCATATCGCCTCTGAGCATTCCGTTTTCGTCTCTCATCGAGCTTTGCCAGCAGTCGTCAAGATTGATGTACTTGTATCCTGCGTCTGCAAGACCTGTCTCGCTCATAGCCTTTGCGGTTTGGTAAATCAAATCCTCGTCAATGTGATTTCTAAATGTGTTCCAGCTTGACCAGCCCATAATCGGAAGCTTTTCGCCACCGTGAAAGTCCTCGTCATTCGTTGGGTCGATTGTAAGCTTTGTAGGCAGTAAAGCCTTGATTGCACAAAGCGGACAGTTTCCGTCTGCCTTGGTAGATAAAAACCAAGTGATAAAAAGTATCAATGCGACAGCAAGTATCGTAATGAGTAAAATGAGAAAAATCATATCAGTCCAATCTCCTCAAAATAATTTATTTCATCCATTGCACATTCGAGTGTTTTCTTGTCTGAAAGCGTCTCGGTTGCATTTTTTGTAAAATCTTTCCTGTTTTTGAAATTATATATTATCCTGTATATCCACCCAATCGGCAAAAGATACGGACGCCCCTCCATAAATTTTATGTATGGCAGTTCCTTCATCTTGCTGTATGGCGGAAATGCAAGCGACAGCTTTGCCGAGAATGCGTTTTTCTTGCCCTCCTCGAGTGCTTTTCTGCGAACTATAACCGACGGGTCTCGGTTGATGTTTCCGAACGCACCGTTGTCGAGCAAAAACTCCTCGGTCTTTTTGGTGTCGCTGTCATAGCTTTTTCCCGCACCGAACCAATTAAAGCATACGGTGAATATTGTTTTTGCAAATTCGTCAAGTCCTGTTTTTTCGAGCGTGTCAAGCACTCTGTCGCTGTCAACATTAAAGTGCCTGATTACAACCGCTAAGTCCAAAATCATTTTAACTCCTGCACCGTAAAACCAAAAATGGTGGGCAATATGAGTTATAAGGTAGGCGGTGTAATAAACCGGTTCAAAATGACCTACACAGCCGTTAAATTCGGCGTGATTTATAGCGTCGGAAAAATATTCCTGAGCGTTTTTACTGCCGACCTTGCCGTTGACAAGTCTGCTGTGCATTTCAACAAGGACATCGCCCTTTATGTAATCGTACACGGGGCCGTTGATATTCTTTGCAAAAAAGCCTGCATCCGTCAGGAACTTCAGCACCTGCTGTCTTTTGTCTTTCTCTATAAGAATATCTATGTCGCCCATTACCCTCAGCTCATGCACGGGGTAGTATTCTCTTATTTCACAGCCCTTGAAAAATATGTGCCTTATCCCGTTTTTGCACAGTATGCCGTCTATTTCGTCGGCAACGGCTCTTTGGGCATCATAGCGTACAATGTTGTCATAAAAGTCGTCCTCAAATGCCTTGTAAGCTTTTTCGCAGGCTCTCAGCGTCGGATTGTCCTTCAGTACGCTGAACACAATTCCCGAAAGGTTGTGCGCTCGTGCGACCTTGTAGAGTGCCTCGGCGTTAAATTCGTCGATTGCATCGGTTTTTTCTTGATTAAAATATGCCCTCAGGCAAGAAAGCATAAGCTTCTGTTCTCTGTTCATCAGTACATTGCCACATTAAATACGGCCGACGCAACAGAAATGATAAGACCTGCGATGAAAACACCGATTGATATTACACCAAAGCTCTTTTTTCTGTCGAGATTGAGCAGGGAAGCAAGCAGTGAGCCTGTCCACGCACCTGTTCCGGGTAACGGTACCGCAACAAACAGCAGTAATCCCCAAATGCCGTATTTATCTATTTTGTCTCGTTTTTTGAGCGTTTTTTCTTCCAGCCAGATTATCGGCTTTTTTATACCGGGAACTTTTTTCAGCCATTCAAATATTTTGTTAATTAAAAGCAGTATGAACGGTATTGGTAAAATGTTTCCCAAAAAGCTGATTATAAATCCCACAAACGGATTCATTTTAAGCAGGCTGATAGCCGTAAACATTCCAAGTCTGCATTCGAGTATCGGCAAAACGGAAATGATGAAAACTATCAACCAATCGGGTATTCCGTGGGCAGTTAAAAATTCTTGTAGGGTTCTGCAAACTTCTTCCATAAATCTACTCCTATAAGGTATTTACTATTATAGTATGTTATATTATATAACATTATATTATATTATTGCTGTCCAAGAATGTATATGCGCTTTCGAGAATGTTTTTGTCGTTTTCAAACTTCAACAAATTCATCGCCTTGTCAAAGGTGAGCCAAATGTAATCCTCGATTTCTTCCTTTTGGATAACGGTTGAGGTGTCTGTGGTAGTACCTGTAAAGATAGTGACCATCTTGTCCACCTTTTCTCTTATCTTGTATCGAGAAACACAGCTGAAGCCGGGTATGATATTGATATGCAGTCCCGTCTCCTCCAAAACCTCACGGTATGCTGTTTCCTCTTTTGTTTCTCCCGGCTCAATGTGTCCCTTAGGGAAACCCCAATGCGCCGAACGCTTGTTTTTTATAAGCAGGTATCGTACCTCGCCCTTTATGTCTCTGAACACAACAGCGCCGCAGCTGTTTTCGTAGAGACAATCAAGCTTGTATGTTGGAAAATCCTTTTCAACATTGATGTATTCTTTGATGTCATTGATTATGAAGCGGGTGCTTTTCGGTGCGACTATCCATATATAGCGATTGTTTTTCCTGTCACTCAGCACGGCGATAACTCTGCCGTCGAAATTCTTAACAGGATGATGTATGCCCATAACAAAGGCAACCTTGTTCTCCTCGTTATATACTTCGCCGAAATTTAGCGTATAGGTGTAGCCCGCTTCGTCTGTTGAGCCGATAGGATGAACTATACGGACTCTTACATATTTTCCGAGCATTTTTTCACCACCGAGTATAAAGTATATAGATAGCTTTATTATACAAAAAATTCGCTTATTATACAATAGGAAATAATATATTTTATTATATATAATAAGCATTTTACCCGTTTTCAAAGCCGATATGAAAAATATTTAATCCGTACCATTGTACTTTAGGTGCTGTGTTGACACACTAAAAGCCTCCCGGGAGACCCGAGAGGCTTTCGTTTTGTTATTTAGCTTTGCTGTTTAGCTATTAGCCTGCAAGAGATTGAAGAAGCTCAACGAGGTTTTCGATAACTGTATCAGCATCGCCCTGAAGCATACCAAGTACCTGACCGACCATACCTGATACTGAATCGCCTGCACCACCGAGGAGACCGCCTACAAGACCAACGATTGCGTTGTAGTTATTCTTGTAGTTTACTGTGTTGATTATAAATCTGAGAACAGCAATTAATGTCTCATCCTGGTCAGCCTTAACTACGATTCTTTCACCGATTGTTGCAACCTGTGACGGAATCTTTTCGATTTCACCGTGGCTTGCAAGCTGGAGCCAATCAATAGCCGGAAGCTCAATGCCAAGTGTTGAACCGCCAATCTTAACTGTGCTGAGGATACCGTTGAGAAGCGATACTACATTTTCAGCACCGATAAGAGGAAGAAGTGTAGCCTTGAGGTCATAAACATTAACTGTTACATTTGTCTTTACGCCAACCTTAGCGAGAATTGAATTAATGTTTACGCCAAGCACCTTGAGAAGTGCGTTAATATCAATGATAGGCTTAATTGCATCAAGAAGTGCAGATACAGGTGTGAGGAGATTGTCGAGAACCTGAAGCAAACCGTTATTTGCAAAGAACAATGAAAGGTTTGGAAGGATGTCTGCGAGCATCTCAACAGGAGCGTTGAGAAGGTCCTCTACCTTATCCATAATCGGATTAAGAATGTCAAGAAGTATTGCGTCGTACTGCTTAGAAATATCCATTCTGTAATCGTACTGAGTCTTGATGTTGTAGCAACCGAATGCTTCAAGAACAGGTACGATGAATGAGGTATATCCGTCAGATCCCGGAACGCTTACTACATTGAAGAGGTTAAGTCTTGAGTTGTTAAGAAGAACATCAAGTACGCCGTAGAGAGGACGAAGTGCAGCAGCAAGAGCATTGAGGAATGACTCTCTGTCTGTTACGCCCCAGCTGAGGCTTGCCTTGTTTACATTCTTCCAGCTGCCTGCGCTCTTGATTGCGTTAGCAGCAGCGGCATATTGCTTGCCGTAAGCCTTGTCAGTAAGAAGTGCTGCAACATTAGCTGTGCTAAAGTCAATGCCTGTCTTAGCAAGAAGGCTTGTGAGTGAACCAATCTGTCCAACCTTTACGCCCTCGATTGCACCGTAAAGACCGGTTGCAAGAGCAGAAACGATTTCGTCCTTGTAAAGCATACCGCCGATTAAGCCGTTGAGTCCGCCCTTTTCAGCTGTAAGACCGCCGATAAGACCGTCAAGCATCGGAGCAAGCTTTCTACAAAAGTCCTCGTCCATATTGCCGAAGCTGAATTCTGTTGTGATTGTCTTAAATGCACTGTAATCGAAGAATGCGTCCTCTGCAACTCCGAGTGTACCTGTCTGAGCAAGGAAGTAGAACAATGCTCTTACGATGTCGTCAGGAGTAGCAGCCTTGATTGAATTAAATACACAAGCAAGGATGTCCTTGAGTGTCTTGTTCTTCTTGATAGCGTCGATGTTACCGAGAAGGTTGTTGATTGCAGTAGCGTTCTTGATAAGAACATCTGCTACATATCTGAGAACTGCAACGAGTACCTTGCCCTGGTCAGCAACAACTCGTCTTGTTTCGTATTTGCCCTCGTCGTTCTTAGCGGCGCTGTTTACTGTTGTAATAGTGCCGAGAGAAGCAAGAGCAGCGAATGAGAAGTCAGGAATCTTGAGGTTCAAGCCGTTGTCTGCAAGAAGCTTTCTTACGAGTGGAAGAACGATGTCCTGAATATTGCAGGAGTTAATGTCTGCAATGTTGAGTGTAAGGTTTGCATTGATGCCGATTGCGTCGGTAATTACTGTGCCGAGTGGCTTACCTACGATTGAGGTAATGAGGCTGTCAATGTTAATGCCTGACTTTGCAAGTGCGCCTACGAGACCCTTCTGTGAGGTAATAGGAGCGAGGAGGTTGTTGAGAACCTGAGCAATTCCGTTACCGTCGATGAAGTAAGCAAGATTTGGAAGAACTGCTGTAAGTGTGCTTGCCGGAGCAGCAACAGCCTCGTTTACGAATCCAAAGAGAGGAGTAAGAATGTCGATAAGGAGATTGTCCTTAGCCTTCTTATAATCTGCGATGTATTCTGAGTAAGTCTTAACGCCCTTGCACATAAATGCCTCAAGAAGAGGAACGATTGCACTTTCGTATCCGTTAGTGCCGAATGTGCCGAGCTTCCAATTCTTAACGATTTCGTTAAGGTCAACTGTAAGGTCGGAATCATCATTGCTCATCTTGCTGTCGATTGTAGCAGTGAGAACGCCGTTTGCTATCTTGAGATATACGGTGCAGCCTGCGTCTGAATCGCCTGCGATGTCGAATGATGTGTTAAAGTTTAATTCGCTGATGATTTCATCAAGGTTGATGTTGTCACCGAGTGCCTTGCCGTCTGCAAGGAATACTGTGAGAAGGTCGTTAAGCGGACGAAGAACTGCTGCCAAGCCGTTGATGAAGCCCTTTTGAGCATTGCTTGAGCCGTTCTTGAAGCCCCAATTTACATTCTTTACATTGCTCCAGCTGCCTGCGTTCTTGATTGTGCTTGCTGCTGAGGAGAATGTCTCACCGTATGAGCTGTCCATAAGGAGGTCAGCTATAACGCTTGTTGAGAAGAGTGCGCCTGTGATGTTTTCAATACCGTTTTCCTTACCAAGCTTTTCAATAGCACCGTAGATGCCTGTTGCCATAGAAGTAAGGAGTTCGTTTGTATAAAGCTTGTCGTTTACGAGAGAACCGAGTGACTCAATGTTTGCAACGCCGAGTGACTTGAGAAGAGGGAAGACATTGTTTACGAGTTCGTCTAAGCTCTTAACAGCCTTCTGTGCGTCTGCCGAGTTGATGTTCTTTGGATAAACGAATGTGCTTGTAATCTTACCTGCATACTGCTTGAATGTCCAGTAAATTTCGGTAGGACTTGAAATGCTGAGTACATTTGTAAGTACAGAGAAGAGCTGGTCTGCATTAAGCTTAGAAAGAAGTGCGCCAAGCTCAGGAGCGATACCATTTACTGCATTCATAACTACATCGGACTTGAGAACAGTCTTAGCAAGGTAGTTGTAGATGAGAACAAGAGTTTCGCCTGATGACTTAGAAGCTGCGAGAGCCTTCCAGTCTACTGACTTGAGGTTAAGGAGTGAAGCAAGTGTCTTCTTGTTTCCTTCTTTGCCAACCTCGATTGAGCCGAGAAGTGTAATGATGATGTCCTTGTTAGGCATATCTACCTTTACAGGATAGATTTTGATTACACTCTCAAGATACTTAGCGAGCGACGGAGCGCCGAGTGTATCCGAAACGATGTTGAACAGTCCCTTGAGAATGTTGTTTACAGGACCGATAGCACCGTTGATGATTCCTACAACCGCATCGTCGTTGAGAACATCGCCGAGAGCAGAAACAACATTGAGGAGGAATGAAGCCGGAGCGTCATAGAACTGCTCAAGGATGTTTGCAAGCGGCTTGCCTACACCGTCGATAAGCTGCTGTGCAGGAGTAAGTGCGTTGAATTCAGACGGTGTCAATACTCCGCTTGCGCCTGTCTTGTCAGCGACTGCAGAAAGTACAGGGTAGAAGAGTTCTGAGTAGAAGTTGCCACTCTTGTCTGCGTCTGTGTACGAATAAGTAAGTACAGCAGAAAGGATTGCAGCGATACCACTCATTGACTGACCGAGTGCCGAATAGAACTGATTCTTGTTGCCGGTTGTAATACCGAAGCTTACATTGCTAACTTCAGACCAAGAAGCCTTGCCCTTGAGGTCCTTAGCAGCTGCCTTGTAGGAGCTGTCCATACGAACTGCTACCGAGTCAGGTGAAATAATACCTGTAATAGCACCTGCGATAACTCTGTTTGCGTCCTTGTTAGCTAAAGGAGCCTTATTCATATCGTAAAGTGCATAATTTACGATATTTTCAAGGAGCATATAAGTTTTCTTAACAATGTTTGTAAGGTTATCGTTTGAATATACCTTCTTGTCAACCTTTCCGTTTTTAGAATCGGTTTCGTAAATCGTGAGGTATTCGTCAAGGAGCTTGATAAGCTCGTTTGCGTTTTCCTTGCCGATGTATCTTGATACTGCCGAAAGAGCACCTGCAAGAACGCCGCTGTTAGAATCAAGAGTAAATCCGTTTAATCTGGTATTTGCAAGGAGAGAATTAAGAACCTCATCAAGTTTAGCCACAAGTTCGTCGGCAGCCTTAACAGTTTGGCTTGAAGCCTTAGCAGCTCTTGAAGAAGCCACTGCTGACTGGAGCGAAATTGAAGTGTTTGCCGAAGCGCCCTGTGCCGAAGCACCTGTTGTGCCTGTTGTTGCACTTCCGCCTACGATTAATCCTTGAATAAGAGGAACGAGTCCCTTGTATGTGTCGCCGTCCTTATAGCTGATGTTGCTGATAAGGAACAATGCGCTCTTTGTTGACAAGCCTACAAAGCCTGTTGTTTCATTCTCTTTAAGTGTGAATGATGCGTCGTCGCTTCTTGTCAAATCGAAGAAGCCGTTGAGAACATCTGTAAGAACGCTCTTTTCGCCGAAACCGCCGAGTGCGTTGAGCAATCCGGTTACAAGCGGAATGTTGTTTGTAATATCGTTTTCTGTTGTAATAAGGTCGTTTACAAGGTCAAGAGCGCCGTTGAGCCAGTTGCCGATTACCGCATCAAGAAGTGCTGTAAGTACACCGGCAGGATTCGGGTTCTCTGCATAGCTCTTGAGAGTTTGAACGCCGTTGTTTACAACCTGTTCAACCTTATCGGTTGAGTTGAATGTCTTTTTAACTGTGCCAAGCTTGCCGTCCTTGCCGTTCTTGCCTTCATAAACTGCAGTCCAATCAGATGAAGCGTTAGCCTTAGTTAAAATCTTCTTACCGAGTGAATCAAAGAGATACGGAAGTGAAACGCTGATGTTGTTAAGTCCTCTTTGGATGATTCTTTTATCAGGATCTACCTTGCCTTCCTTAGTGTATCTGTAAATATCCTTGGTCTTTTCGATTGTTTCGTTTGTTGCTTCAAGTGCAAGAGGAATAATGCCAAAGACTAATTCTTTGATACCTGCCTTGAGGTTTGGATCAAGCTTCTTGTCAGCGGCAGCATTCTTGTCGATGTCATCGAGAACCTGTGAAAGGTTAAGTTTTGTGAGCCACTTATCTGCTGCGTAAACGCCTGTGAGCATAAGAACAGATGGATTGAAATCAGAAGCAACAGGCTTTTGAGTTTCGGCATCTTCTTTGAGTGTGATCTTGTTGTCACTTGCCCATTCGCCGTATGTAGGAACAAGCTCGTGTGCTTTGTCATATCCGCCGTTTTTGTCAAGTAATGTCAAAACAGCAGGAAGAATTGTGTTCAGGTCAAAGCTGAAGCCTGTCATACCGACCTTAAGATTATCGTTGCTGTTAATAATCTTGTTATTATCATAGAGGAACCAACCGAGGTTCTTTGGAAGGAAGTCAAGTGCGCTGTACTTAGCGTCTTTTTTGCTTGAAAGAACGATTGGAAGAACTACTTCGTCAACAACAACTGTAATTACAGGGATGAGGTTGAAGATTGTTTCAACCGGCTTTTCGTAAAGCTGTTTCCAAAGGTTGTTGAGAACGCCTTTGCCGTCCTTTGTGTAAAGAGTAATCTTTGACTCAAGAAGGTCATTGATAATCGGAGCAACAAGGTTGCCGATAGCAGCCTGATTGCTTTTGTCCTCCAAAAGGAACTGAGCAAGGAGGTCATCAATCTTAGTATTTACAACATCTACAATGTACTGGTCAGGAACAGGATAATTTGAATATTTGTATTCGATTCCCTTAATGCTTGGCTTGATAACATTTTCGTACTTGTTGATTTCTGTGTAGTCGAAAATAGCATTTGATGCATAGTTTGCATTAAGGATTGGTCTGTTTGAGTTAATTACACTTGTGGTAAGGAAACCGGAGCAGGTGTCATTGTATGTCTTGATAAGACTGCCGATTGTGCCACCGTTTCTTGCTGCGGTCATTGCCTGAAGTGTTGAGCTGTTCAACGGCTTATAGTTCCATGCACTTGTAACGCCTTCGCTGAGTGCGTTGTTAAAGAGCGAGAACTCGTTGTGGTTTATGTCTGAGTTATAAAGCCAGTTGAGATAAGCTTTCTTTTTGTCGTTAAGCTTACAGTTTTCGCTGTTGATGTAAGCGTAGAGAATTTCAAATCTACCGTCCACAGCCTGAGCGCTAAGCTCTGCAAGGTCGTCATCTTTGAATTTCATATCGTCAACAGCCTTTTGAGCTGCTTCGACAGAGCCGTATTCAGAAGCAATGGCAAGGTTTGCTACGTTGATAGCCTCAAATGAGGTTGATGCGTAGTGACCCCAAATATACATATCGCCGTCGATTGAGTAGTCAACTTCTCCTGCTGCGTCAAAGAGACAGTCATAAATCATCTTTGAGAAGTAGTAGCTCTTCTTCTTGTCTCTGTCTGCATCGTCAGGAGCGTATGCAGCGAGTCTTGAGCCGAGAACGGTGTTGTAATTTGCAAGTGTGATGTTCTCAACACTTCCGTCAAGCATCTTTGTGGTGATTGGCTTTCCGCCCTTTTCAGCCTGCATAAGGTAAATAAGTGCATTGCCGAATGAAACTGAGCGTCCGTCTTCACCTAAGTCGTAATTGTTATAGATGAGTGAGGTGAATGTAGAGAAGAAAGAACACAATGCTTCAGCCGGGTTAGCAACTTTTGTGCTGTCGCCGAGTGATTCAAAGAATGCGTTTGCAGAATCTTTACCGTCTATAAGGTTCTTGTCTTTAAGGTCCTTAATGCAAGTGCCTTTTTCCTCGTCCTCATAGTAATAAGGATTTCCTGCATAGTCTTCGCCTACGGATACCTTGATTTTGCCGATTTGCTCAGGGCTTTGACCCTCTTTGATTGCGTCGGATACAGGATATGTACGTTCCCATTCCGGTCCGCCCTCTGCATTCAATAACGCCTGGTATGCTGCAGTCTGAGCATTCAATGCCGAATCATGAGCGTTTTCAGCGGATACGCAGATACCGAGAAGGGTGTCGAGCTGAACAAGAGTGTCATTGCAGTATTTAGCAAGACCTTCGTCACTGCTGTTCTTATTGTTCTCGCAGAACTTGTATAAATCGTAGAATGTCAAATCCTGCTTGCCTGTACCGTCAAGATAAGAGAAGTATTTGAGATACTTGTCGTTCCAGGTTGAGATTTTTGTTTTGTCGGAATGATTTACCAAAAACTTCTTTTTGGATTCGTCATCGACTGTTGATTTTCCGAGAAGAGTTAAAAGCTTAGGGCTTGCCTTTGCAATAACCTTCTGGAGGTTGGCACTTTTGATTTCCTCGTTTGTTAATCCGAGAAGTGCGCCGATAGTTTGCTTTTTGCCCTCTTCGCCTTCAACTTCGATTCCGAGGATAGTCGGAACTAATTGGTCGATGAGGTCTTTGATGGCACCGTATGCACCTACTGCATCGGTGTTGTTGTTCCAATAGCCGGTAGACTCACTGCTGTTGTCGGCAGCAAAAGCTGTGAATCCAACCGAGCAAGATGAAACAACCATTACTGCAGCCAAAATGAAGCTGAGTAATTTTTTGCTCGTTCTTTTCATAATCATCTCTCCTTTTCTTTAATGATTAACAGGACTTGGTCCTGTCGAGCTGCGGGATAAGATTTACGCCTAAGAAAATATTTAATTTTTGGGCGCATTTGTCCCACAAAAGAACAAAGTACAAATTATTTATATCAAAATAATTTAATATTGTCAATATTTTTTTAATATATTAACGATATTAAATTACATTATATATGCGAATTGTGGTTTTTTACAATCAAAATATTGTGGTTTTGGGTTGAAAAATGCTAAAAAATGCCTATATTTTGAGTGCAAAAATTAATGAAAAAATTAGACATAATCCGTTAAATGTATAAAAAATAGTTGCCTAATTGTAAAATCTTTTTGAACAAATTGTTAACTTTAACTTAATGACACACCCTCTGTGACAAAAAATCAACGCCTTTTTGTTAAAAATATGTTCACGTTTAGTTAAAGTTTCGGAAACAATTTGAGCGACCAAACCGCCTTTATTAAAACTGCATACATATAATGTAAATAAGTTTTATATATTGTTAATATTTAATATAAAATCTTGACATTTTAGTAATAATATGATTAAATGATAGTGCGTGAAGTATCCCGTTGTAACGAATTATTATCCTGTCGGGCTGGGTACCCCTCTTTCTGTCGTGAAGAATTACGGCTTGGTCAGAGAAGGCGACAGACGGATGATCGGCGGACATACTATCGTAATCATTTATGGAGGAAATTTAAGAAGTGAAAAAATCTAAAACTTTTGCACGCAAAGTAATTGCAATTGTTCTTTCTGTAATGATGCTCGCTTCATCATTTACAGGTGTGCTTACTGTTTTCGCTAAGTCAACAGATGACTCACACGACGCCAATCTTGCCGCTAACTTTATGGCATGGGCTGAAACAACAGATGAACAAACTTGTGAAGCACTTTTAGACTATGTTGATGATGTTCTCCAAAAGGCAAATATCGCACCAATCCAAGTAAACCTTGACTATGTAGTTGTTAAGATTAGTATTAACGGTTACCTTGACAGCGTTGACGGTGTTCTCGACCTGTGTACTCAGATTCGTAACATTCTCGAAAACTACAAGGGTCTTGTTGGCGGCGATGTTAGTAAGATTAACCTTTATCCAATATCATCAGACGCTCTTAAGTCAACCGATAAGGGTGACGGAGTTATCTCTAAGTGTAACAGATCGTTCCGTTCAGTGATGAATGCTAAGGACATCGTAATGGCTTTGGCACAGGCAATCTATTACAACACAAACGATCTCAATGCAGGTGGCAACAAGAATAATAACGTAATCGGTAAGTTCCTCAAGGGTGAGCTTGATCTCGGTATCGTAAAGAGTGCCGTTGATGTATACGGACTTATCGGTAATCTCCTCGGCATGTGGAGCGGTTATCAGTCAAATCTTGTTTACAACCTTGTTGCAAACATTATTTTTGAAAATACAAACTGGTTTACAGAAGAAGAAATCAAGAGCTTTAAGAAGTTTCTCGGCGATCCTAAATATAAGGACGATACTTCTGTAACAGCTAAAGAATGGAACTACGACGTACAGCTTTTCGATAAGCTTGCTAACGAGTTCATTAATAAAATTTCGGTAGAAATGACTTATGCTCTCGAGAAGCAGGAGGACGGTACATTTGCCGTAACAGATTCGTCTGTATCTCGTTATAAGAAGATTAAGGCTTGGCTTGACGCTAACAACAAGCCTGAAAACGACGATACTATCGCTGAGGCTTCTACGGCTCTCGGCTATGACCCTAACCTCAGATATGATAAGGGTAAGGGCTGGATTTACATATTCAGATATGGTGACGATAAGCTCGACATCAGCAATAAGAGCACTATCTACCAGCTTCTTGACCAGGCATTAAAGCTTGCTTGGCATTCAACACTCAAGCCGACTCTTGCAACAATGCGTGTTAATAACGATATGGATTGGTACGAGGGCCACGGCGGAAACTTTGATAATGTATACTACTACTGGCTTGTTGAGAATAAATTAGTAGACAAGACAAATTGGGAAAACAACTATACACAGGAAAAGTTCAATAAATATTGTGAGTCTCAGTACGCTGCACAGAAATGCGCAACCCCTGATGAACTTAAGAAAAAAGTTAGAGCTTCTCTTGAGTATGACAGAGCTGTTGTAGAGGACCCACAGTATAACTGGAGAGACCTCGACAAGAGCAACGGCTATTACACAGAGCTTGGAAGCAAGGAGAGCATTCTCTTTGGTAAGCTTCGTTACAGCCCACTCGCAGATAAAGTATTCAATATGCAGACAGGTCCTATCAACCTCTACCTCATGCAGACCGGTGCAACAAATATTACTAACTTCATTGAAGAGTATATTGCAAACATCGGCAAGCAGGGCAGAAAGTATGAGAACATCCTCTTCGCAGGTAACGACCTTCTTGCTGCGGCAGTTAAGGACTTCTTCCCTAACTCAGCTAAAACTTGTCTCAGCGACGGAACAGACCTTCCGCTTCCTGAAATGACCCTTACAAACGGTTCAAAGGATGTCAAGGTTATTGCACAGACACTTGTATCAAATGCTTGCAAGTTGTTTGAATACGCTTTGAACGCAACTGATGAAAACATTCTTAACGGCTTCTACAATAAGAATGGTATCACTGATAAGATTTCATCAAACAACCTTACAGAAACTAACTTTGAAGAGGCTATGATTCCTCTCGCAGTTTCTACTCTCAACATTATCGTTGCTACAAGAGCAATCCATAATGACGCTTGGGATAGAGCAGAGGATGCAGAGGGCATTGCTTATCTCGCTCTTAATGAGTATCTTTCAAATGTTCTTCCTGATAAGAACTACGACCAGTTCGTAACAACCTCAGGCAAGCTTGAGGCAACAGTTGATTTGAACGGTGATAATTCTAAGGATCTTTACACAGATGTTATCCTTCCGATGGCTCGTGACGCAGTAGGTTATCTTTTGAACTCTATTGTTCCTTGCCGTGATAAGGATGGTAATGTTTGGGATGTTTATAAGTCTAATCCTGCAACAGATAAGACTACATTGTTCGAAATTCTTAACTCTGTTGTTTGCTACTATGCTTCAACTGATGAGTATGACGAGCCTTACTGGAACCCAACAACCAGCAAGACAAAGGCAAAGGCTGTTGCATCACTTCTCGGTGTAGTTGCTACTGACGGAAGCGGTGAATGCGCAGTTAAGAAGTCCAATACTCTTTGGCAGAACATTGACGCTATTGCAAACACTCTTTGGCCTGTACTCAGCGTACTCTTTAACGGAACATACGATGCAGGTGTCACAACCAATAACGCATTGGGCAGAGAGATGGGTAAACTCGATTCATACAAGCTTGTTTACAAGAGAGTAGTTGAGTCATTGTTTAACATCGGTGCTGTTCATGAAGGCGATACAGGCCTTCAGGGTATCTCCACAATTTTGTGGCAGGTTCTCACTTGCTTCTCTTCTGAGCCTATTATGAACAAGAGCGTTGATACACTCGTTTATGACGATGTTCTTTGCTCACTCGTAAACAGCATCTTCGGTAAGAGAGCAAACGGTCAATATTATTCAAAGGTTCTTCCTACAACTGCTGATATGAATAATACTCAGACTCCTTTCGACAGTCTTGTTAAGACAGAGTATATTGCAAAATGGAAGGGTACAAGCAGTGACAACATGAATCAGGAGAACGGTGTTCTCGGTATCTTCATTGCTGACCTTTATGCATTCCTTGGCGGTAATTCTGAACTTACAGGTACTGCTAAAACAAATGTAGGTAACGGAACATGGCAGGGTGCAATGTTCGCTGTTCAGGCAGTTGCCTCTCTCGTTGACGGATTCCTTCCTCAGCTTGGCGAACACAAATTTAACGCTGCAACCGTTTCTGTAAACGATCCTACAAGATCTAACGTATCCTCATCTTCTGATATTAAGGATACATATGTAACTATTAATAACAATGCGGTAGGTCTTAACAGATTCTACAAGGATGCAAACGGAACAATCCAGAGAGACGACAGATACTTCATCAAGGTTAAGAGCTGCGTAGCCAGCGGTAATCTCGGAGTTGTCGTTGACTCTCTTCCGGCAGATACAGTTATCGCTCCTGAGAAGTCACTTAAGCTTGGTCTTAAGGGTAAGGCTCCACAGGGTGGTAGTGCAACAGCTACTATTACAACTGTTTATGATGTATATCTTGGTGATAACACCAATAAGACAAAGCAGCGTGTTTACGAAAATCAGGAAGCTAAAACCTACTTCACTCTTTCAACAGAGAGCAGCTGGTTTGACGGTCTTGAAGGCGCAACAGCAGTTTCGTCATATACATCTAAGGATACAAACACTTCATCAAATAGGATATTTGGTACAGTTAAGTTTAATAAAAACATTGTATTCTCTAACACAAAGCCACAGCAGGCAAGCAGACTTGGTATTCTTGGCGCAGAAAAGGTAAAGGGTATGTATGCCGCTATTCCTGATCCAAACAAGAAGAATTATCCAAATGCTATCGTTGTAACAGATTCAAAGACCGGTGATCTCCTCAACCTTGAAAAGTATGACTATCAGGTTGAAGGTCAGGAAAGACAGTACGGTGAGGCTTACCGTATCGCTGACGGCATTTATGCTCGTAAGGGATACACAAAGGCTGAGCTTTATCAAATCTTTAAGGCAAATAACTATGTTAAAAAATGGGATGAGAAAACAGGTGAACCAACAGAATTCAATGTTCCTGTTTCTACATATCCTCACATTGCTCTTAGCCATGCAGATGTTGTTAAGTCTGGACTTGCAGCAGAAATCACACAGAACGAGGACGGCTCGTATGAGAATACCGTATTCGATTATAAGATCGTAACCTCAGGCTGTGCAACTGCAGCTACACCAACAAAGAACATTAACTTCGTTGGTAACCTTGAAAAGACAACAGAAGCACCGACATGGTTGTCCTATAAGGATAACACCTCTATTGAGCCGGGCGAATATGATATGCAGCTTTATGCATATAACGACGCAGGCACAATCAGCAAGCTTGGTGAAACTCATGTGATTATCGCTGATAACAGTGGTGCAGATACACTTATGAAGGCATATCAGAGATATTCTAATGAAATGGCTCCATATCAGGAGACAGACTATAAGAAAGACGGAAGCAATGATCCTTACGGAAAGCTTCAGACTGCGTTCCAGGTAGCTCTTGCAGGCGTTTCTACTCCTGTAACAAAGAAAACAGCAGGCAGCTTCGTATCAAAAACAATCGTTTCCGCTAAGACACAAAAGATTACCGCTTCCTCAGGTGATAAGGCTTACAAGCCGGCTACCAGCGTTCCTAAGGAAATCGGTGCTCACCAGAAGGGCGATTACTTCTACATCGATGAGGATTGCACAATTCCGGTTTACTCAAATGAGGAATTGACAGACAATGATGTAAAGAACGGTAAGGATATGGTTGGCGCAGAAGTTGTTAAGCAGAACGGTACATACTACTATGCAAATGATCTTGCATACAAGTATGACTGGGATACTACAACATATGCTTATCCATACTACGGTGTAACCGATGTTGAGGACACCTATGAGGTTAAGGATGCCGTAACAGGTGCAATTCAAAAGAAGAATTATTATAATAAGACACTTCATAGCTACTACACCGCAAAGGGTAAGAAAGCTAATGAAAACGAAAATTGGGCATACACCTATGCACAAATTGAGACTATCACAAAGCCAAATGTAAAGGCAACAAAGGAAGAGAACCGTGGTCTCTACGCACAGCTTGAGGATAACCTCAAGTACTATGTAGAGTACGCTAAGAAGAATGTAGATACTTCTCTCCTTAACGATATGATTGTTGACGGTATCATTAAAGACCGTGCAGGCAAGTACAGCGAAGACTATGCAGATGTAGCAGCTTATGAGAAGATGGTACAGATTGCTAAACAGGGCGAAAAGCTTGCTATTGTAACAAGTACTGATGAAGCCGGCAATAATACTTACACAACAACAGCATCATCATTAGAGCTTAAAGAAGCAAATCGTTTGTATAAAAAGTACAAGGGATATGTAACAGACCGTAAGTATGACGGTAACAAGCTTGAGGCTGAATTAAAGCATCTCACAGGTGTTGAAAAGGCTCAGATTGAAGTTACAGCTATTGATGATACTGCAAGAACTGCTACTGTTAAGCTTAACGGTGCAGCTAAGCCTGAAAAGGGTGCGCTTGAAAACGGCGTTCTTGTAAACAAAGGTGCAGATAAGTTCTCAGAGAAATCTTGGAACGAGTTTGTATATTGTCTTGCTAAGGCAGCTAACCTTGCTAAGGAAGCTAAGGACGGCAACTATATGAATACATATGTCGCTAAGAAAGATCTTGTAATTGCTGAAAACGCACTTACACTTGCTGATAATGAGCTTTGGTACACAGTATCCGGTACTGTATACGAGGCAATCGACGGCACAGGTACTGTTGGAACAACAGCTCTTTCAAATGTTGATGTATATGTAAACGGTAAGAAGGCTGCAACAACAGCAAACGACGGTAAATTTACTGCTAAGGTTGCTGTCGGTAAGGAAGCTAAGGTTGAGTTCAAGGGCGACGGTGTTGTTACAAGAACTCTTACTTACTCAGATACGGTTGAAGGCCTTAATGTTGGCGTAGTTGCTGTTGATTACAACGGCAATGGCAAGATTGACGCTGTCGATGCTGCTCTCACAGCAAAGAAGGGCGTTAAGGGCTTGACTAACGAACAGTTCAAGAGCCTCTTGAAGACAGGCGTTAATTACAACGCTACTCTTTAAGTAATAATTGTTGATTATATAGAGTATATATAATATATAATCTTTTAGATTAATTACCTAATTAAATTTTCTGCTAAATCTTTACGGTTTAGTGTCCTCGGCTCCTCGTCGGAGTACCCTCGGGGAGCCGATATAAAAGAACTTTGGGGGTTTTTCAATGAAAAACATAATTAAAAGGTTCTTAACTACCCCATTCGTTTGTTTAATTTTGATAATCTCAATGTTAGCACTCCCAATGAGTGCAAATGCCGAGGCAGGTACCCTCGGCACGGAAACACCTCATTTGTCCTGTAATTTCTATGACACTGCCGGAAAGGCTGTTGACGGCAACAGACTTGTTGCAAATAACACCTATACCGTTGATGTCGTACTTTCAGGAATGAAGGCTGTTTCAGTAGTTGAGTTGACTGCAAATTATACCGCTGAAAGCTTTTCATCTATTTATATTAGGTCTACATATGCAGAGAAAAATAAAGCGATGAAACTGGGCGGTAAAAAAGCTCAAGACGGTGAAGTTTCTGTTTTCCAAATCGCTGAAAGTGATGATCCATCTGTCGTTGATTCGCATGTAATTGACCCAAATGGCACTGTGATGATGACACTTTCCGTTACAGTTAAATCATCCTGCGACTTCGCAGATGTATTCACATTTTCAAAAGACCCTCAGCGTTGCTTCATTGAAGCATCGTATAAGGACGGCGTAGATGACTGTTATGTTCTTGATACAAGTGTTGCTACCGAGTATAAGACATATAAAATGACAGCCGACGAGTCTCCTTACTTTGTGGTTACCGAATTTAATGTAAACGGTGTTTTGTCTGTTGCGTCTGACCTTACCGGTAAGGCTTCTACCGCACCGGCAGTAGGTGTTACCGCAACTCTTAAAAACGGCGATGCAGTAGTTGCTACGACAACCACAGCAAAAGACGGGTCGTATAAATTCGCTGATGTTACCGCAGGCGAATATAAGATTGTATTTAGTGGCTCATCCACTATCGACAGAGAAATTACCATAACAGTTTCGGCGGAAAAGGCTGATTATAATCAAATAAGGCTTGACAACGTAGGCATTTGCGTGGTAGACTTTAATAAAGATACCAAAATTAATGCTACTGATGTTGCACTGTTTTCAAAGGCAAAGCTCGACCTTGACGGCGACGGCGTTTTTGATGAGGCTGATTCTACAATATTCAGAACTTTCCTTTATAAAACTGTTAATTATACTCAACTGATTTTATAAATTACGGAGGAAACTATTAAATGAAAAAATCATTTAGCAAAACAATAGCAGTCCTCTTGGCAGTATTAATGGTTGTATGTTCATTACCAATGACGGTTTTCGCTGCAAACGAAACTCGTTCTAATGTTCAGCTTCAGTTTGGCGCATATTACGCAAATAGTGCTCCTAATCATCAAACATATATTGATGATTCCGGTGATGGCTTTGATCAATCCGGCCTTAACACTGCTAAATTGGATTATAATAAAGTAACCGGTACTATTACCGAGGCCTCCTCAAAGCATACTTATGGTGTTGGAGACTTCTTTACAGTATCCGTATTACTTGAGAATACCTCTTCCCTGGCTGCTGCTCAGGTAGGAATTAAGTATTCTGACAATATCGTTCCTGCTGCTGTCAACACTGATGGCGATAAACTTATTGAAGCTTCTCCTGAAGTTGGAGGCTCCGAAGGCTTTATGCCTTATGAAGCGATTACTGCTCAGAGCGGAAACGCTATTTATAACGGAGAAAAAAGCACAGTAGGTGAAATTTCCTACATTGATGCTGATAAGAAAACTATGTGGGCTAACTTCGCATTACAGGACGGCAAAGACGCTGTTGACCTTACTGCACCTAAGACAGTTGGCGTAAACACATTCAAAAATACAGCTGTACTTGCTACATTCGGCTTTAAGATTGTTGGCAAGGGTGCTGTAACATTCTCACTTGCTGATTCTAAGGATGCTGATTCTGCATACTATCTCGAAACTATCGCTAACGGCGGTAAGGTAGAGGAGTATAAGACTTACACTGCTACTTCATACACAGGCAGCACATCATTAGATTTCATGGGCAAGAATGAAAACATCGCTTCTACAAAGTACACTGTTAAGTTTGTATATGAAGACGGCACTGTAATTTCTCAGGCTGAATATGAAGAGGGCGCAAAAGTAGTTGTTCCTGAACTTCCTAAGGCTAAAAAGATCAGCGATACTCAGCATAATACTTATGCTTGGGATACAGAGCCTGCTTTGACAGCTACGGCTGACGCTACTTATACAGCAGTTGCTACTGCAAAGAATCATAATTGGGATACAGGCGTTAAGCAGGACGACGGCTCAACACTTTACACATGTACTGACTGCGGCGCAACTAAGTCCGAAACCGCTCATGTTCACTCATGGGGCGAATGGACTGTAAAGGAACAGGCCGTATATAATGTTTCTGACACAGTAATGACCAGAAAGTGTAAAACATGTGGTGAGACTGAAGACAAAACAATTGCTAATACAAAAACTCTTCGTCCTAGTGCTATCAACTTGACACTTGGTTCGAATATTGCGGTTAATCTCAAGGTCGCTGCTTCAAGAATTACCCCAAGTAATTTTGACAGCGTATATGCTGTAGTAAATAAGGTAAATTCAAAGACTGGTACAAAAGCAGAGACAACGATTGATAAGTTTGAAATTCTTCAAGACGGCAGATATCAATATGTATATGATCAGATGAATCCTCAGAATATGTTGGATACATATGACATAGTCTTCTATGCAGTAACTAAGGACGGAATAGTTGCTCCAGGTCCTTCCTATAGCTATAAATCAATAGCAGCTTATGCAAAGAGCGAGATTGAAAAGCCGGCTAACGCAAATAAGACAAATTACAAGAGAATGCTTGTAGACATGTTGAAGTATGGTGCAGCTGCACAGGTTTATATGAACTATAATACTGATATTTTTGCTACTTCCGTTCTTTCAGAAGAACAAATGGCTCTTGGATCATCAGTAGTAACACCGCTTTACAAAAAGACTCAAAATACAAAATTTGCAGTAATTGATAATCCGACCAGAGGATGGAAAACTGTTGGACTTATTCTTGATAGTGCAGTCAGAGTTCGTTTCAAGCTCGGTGCTACAGGAACCGGTGCACCTGTTACTGAAGACGATCTTAATAAGATTGCTGTTAAAGTAAAGGTTGATGGTGGTAAGGAATATTTAATTAACTACAGTGAACATCCGGAATGTTTCTCCTATGATGCTAAAGCAGGACAAATTGTATTTGACTTTAACGAATTGGCAGTAAGCCAGATTAGAAATAAGGTTTATTATACAATTTGTGACTTGGACGGCAAAGCGTTAAGTAACACCATGGAGTACACTGCAGAAACATTCGTTATGAGCAAGACAGGCTCTTTGAAGACTTTGCTTGATGCAATGATGGTTTATGCTGATTCTTGTAGGGATTATGTAGCTGCCCCAAATGCATAAATATGTTTATGGGTGGATCGTTTTATTCACTTATAATATAAGTAAATTTAGGAGGTGAAATATAAATGAAATATACAAAGCCAGTAGCAGAACTTGAAAAGTTCCAGGTTATGGATGTAATTACTACATCTGGTGACGGTAAAATTGATACAGGTGAAGATAAGCTTGACTAAGCATTTACCGTAAAAAATACATATTGTGTTTCAAGGGATACTTTTGTATCCCTTGTTTTTTAGTAAAAGAAAAGTGGTTATTTTAAGGTTGAAGTAAATTGTTTATGATTATACGGAGAAGGTAAGTAATGTATAAGATTTTTAATGAAAATTCGATAGTAGAAAAATTTTTGAATCCGGCAAATAGAGAAGATGAATTAAAATTAAGTCATTTTGCGTTATTAATCGATATTGATGAGGGTTGTTTAGCTTGGAACAGTTTTACACATTGTTTGTGCTTCTTTCCTGATGTTACTTCAAGTGATATTAAAACAAATTTTCGAGAATTGCATTGCTTTGAAGAACTTATAAAGAACTATTTTATAGTGTCCGAGAATACAGATGAACTTAATAGACTTGAACAAACAAGAACTTTAATAAATAATTTTGATTTTGACAGAGAAAGATTTTACTTTATTTTTACGACTTATGCATGTAATGCAAGATGTCCATACTGTTATGAATCTAAAATTCCGATTTCTTCAATGACAGAAGAAACTGCGCATGATGTTGCTGATTTTTTAATTAAAAAATATGATGGCAGAACGATACATATAAGATGGTTCGGCGGGGAACCAATGGTAAATTCAAAAGTAATTGATATAATTTGCTCGGAACTTTCTAAGAATAATATTGATTATAAATCGAGTATGATTTCAAATGCATATTTATTTGACGAAACAAAAATTTTACACGCAGTTAAAGAATGGCATTTGAATTGGATTCAAATTACACTCGATGGCCCGCAAGATATTTATAATAAAATTAAAAATTATGTAGGTGATAATGGCAATGCTTTTGAGCGTGTCTTAACAAATATAGAAGTATTTATAAAACAAAATGTAAAAGTGAATGTAAGATTCAATGTTTCAAGTGATAATTTACAAGATTTTTTGAAATTAATAGATACTCTTGAGAACAGATTTAAGGATAATGAATATTTTTATGCGTATCCAAAATTTTTATTTGATTATTACAAACCACATTCTCAGGAAGAAATGAAGAAGGTCATTAAATCATGTAAACTTCTATTTGATAGGCTTGAGAATTCTAATATGTTAATGCCGAAAAGTTTAAGCAGTATTCCTGTTAAAAGTAAATGTTTGGCAGACAGCGACAAATCTTATAGCATATTGCCAAATGGTAAATTTAATAAATGCCATCACGAAATGCCGTTAGTGACAGTTGGTGATGTTAATAGAGGTATAGTAGATACGGAATTGGATAATTCATTTAAGGTTAGGATTCCTTATGTTGATAAATGTAAAGAATGTGTTTTAGCACCTGATTGTATACAATTAAAGAAATGTGCCCATAAGTGTAATGAAGTACATAGAGAATATAATATAATGTGGCTGGAATCGACGTTAAAAATGTATTATAATAAATGGAAAAAGAACTGTGAATAAGAAAAGACCGCACATTTTGTGCGGTCTTTGTCTTATTGTTCCGGATTGAATTTTAATATTGAATAAAGCTGAGGGTAATAGGAATAAATCCAAATACCTTTTTTATACAGCACGCCTCGTTTTACTCTTTTCCAATGAGGCAAATCTTTAAGGTGCTTCGACATATAACTGTCGGCGTAGCAGATGACAGTTGCGGGGTGTTTCAGTTCTCGGTTCATCTTCTCAGCAAATTGCTTAAAGGTCTCCTCCATAAACGGACGGTTGAAATAAAAAATGTCGTAATCGTCACAGTTTATGTTAAATGCGTCACCGTTAATAATTGTGACATTTGTTTTTTTATCTGCCCAACTCTTTGCAAAGCTTGCAACCTCGGGATTAAATTCTATTCCCGTTGCCTGACAGTTTTTATTAAGATGATGAACGAAGTTTACAACCCTGCCTTTGCCACAACCGATGTCAATAAAACGAGTTTTATCATTAATATCGACATCCTTAAATATTTCACTTAGGCAAATATATCTTGTTGATTCACTTCCTGTTGAAATGCTTCTATCGAGCGAATTTACATATTTTTCAAGAGAAACTCCGCAGGTCAGACAGTCTTTTAATGTATCGTGATATGTAAAAAGCTTGCGTGACACCTTGCTGTAAAATTTGCCGGATCCTGTGGTCATTGACCACGAGGACAGGTATTTTTTATATTCGGTTGATATAGATTTGTTAGTCATTAATAACACCAAATTAGTTTATCCGTTAAGAATTACGAAGTTTTCTTTGTTTGACTTATACAGGTTTTTGAAAACCCTGAAGTTTCTGTCATAGACTTCTTTATTTGCTCTGTTTGGATGGTATGTAACCTTTGCCGGAATGAGCTTTTTAACATCGGTCATTGACGGAATCATACCTGTTCCGACTGCGATACAAGCTGCTGCGCCTACTGCACCGATATTTTGAGGCGAGTCCACAACCTCAACATCTCTTTGAAGAATGTCTGAGAGAATCTGGCAGGTTGAAGCACCTAATGCACCGCCGCCGCAAAAACGAACTGCATTTGATTTTTTATATTTAGCTACTTTTTGCTCTTGTCTTTCAAGCATCCATCTCATATGGAAGCATACACCCTCAACAACTGCTCTGATAAGTTCTGTCTTGCCTGTTTCAAGGTGAATGTTAAAGAACATACCGGCAGCATTAGGGTCCTCAAACGGGCAACGGTTACCGTGAAGCCACGGAGTAAATACAACGCCGTCAGCACCCGGATTTGCTCTGTCGATAACCTCTTCAAGATAATCGTAAAGGTTAAAGCTCTGCTCCTCTAAATCATCCTTCTTATGACCGTACTTTTTAAGGAAAACGCCAATCTCGTCAAGTGCAAGGTGGTCCTTAACCCAACCCATACATTTATTAGAGGTCTCAAGCTCTGCGAAATAGTTATATGTTTCGGGATTTGCGCCGACGATTGCCGCCATCATTGCGCCTGCGTCGACAAGCTGTTCGGGAACAACTGTTCCTACCCAGCCCGAAGTGCCTGAATAAATATGGGTGTCGCCGATTTCTGTTGCGCCTGCGCCTACACCGATAAGCGAAGCGTCTCCGCCGCCGCCGTAAACAGCAGTACCCTCGGCTAATCCAAGCTCCTTAGCCGCCTTGGCAGTAACTTCGCCGACCTTTTCCGTGCTTGCCTTGATTACAGGCATATGCTCGATATTAACGCCTACCATATCGCAAATCGGCTTGCACCAGCCCTCATGTCCCTTGCGGGTATCATAAAGCAATGTGCCGAAAGCAGAGTCGTTTGTCATTACAAACTCACCGCTGCAACGCAGAATCATATATTCCTTTACATCGAGCCATTTGTAAATTCTCTTGAAATTCTCAGGCTCGTGAGCCTCAACCCACTTGTATTTCCAAATCGGGTCCTTGACAGATGACGAAACAGCACCCGTGTATTTGAGATATTTAAGAAGCTTTGTAACCTCGGCACCTGCAATCTGAACGCCGTGAGCGATACCTTTTTTAATTTCCTCTCTCGCTCTCTGGTCCATATATGTCATAGGTCTGCGGATACAATTTCCCTCGTGGTCAACGAGAACAAGTCCCTGCATGGCAGAGCAAAAGCTGATACCCTCAATCTGCTCCTTTTTAACCTTTTTGCACTTTTTGAAAACCTCTTTAGTGGTTACGCACATAGCGTTCCACCATTCGTCTGCATCCTGCTCGCTGGCGCCCTTAACGCCGCATTCGTCGTCAACATAAAGGTTGTAGCCCTCGGTAGCCGATGCAAGAATTTTCATTTCCTTGTCGATTTCGATAAGACAGGTCTTGATTCCCGTAGTACCGATGTCATAGGTAATTACATATTTGCTCATATTATCCTCCAAAAGACAGAAATCTTGTCTTATTTTTCAAATGTAAATGCCGATTCGATAAATTTAAGAAGCTGTCTGACAATTTGCTCCTCGCTCATTTCCTCTACATCAACCCCCGTGTAAAGCTTAAATCTGCTTCTGTAATAATCACAGGTGTAGCTGAACTGCAATGATGTCAGCAGGTTGTCAAAGAAGAAAGCAAACAGCCTCGGGTCCATATCCTGACGCACATCTCCGCTTTTGAGCGAATCGGTGATACAGTTAATGTATTTTTTTGCAGTCTGCGCCTCGATTTCGTTTGCAAATTCTATCGCCTTTGCGGAATCGCGCTGAGATGTGATTTCATTATACAGCTTGATATAATTTCCGTTTTTATTGCTCAAACGGCAGATTGCTCTGATTAAATTCTCCGCCTTGACTATCAGCTTGTCGTCGCTTCTGAGAATGTCGTCGATTGTCTCGTCTAAAATCGACATTCCTCTTTGCAGGCAGGTGAAAAACAAATCCTCTTTCGTATTAAAATACTTATACATTAAGCCGATGCTTATTCCCGCATTCTTTGCAATGATATTAATATTCGCATTTTCATATCCTTTGGAGGCAAATTCCTCTATCCCGACCTCCAAAATTTTCTCTTTTCTTTCCTCTGAGGCTCGTTGGAAAGCCTCCTTATATCGTTTCTCTGTCATAATTTTTTTGAATTTTGTAATCTTGCACAAAGTGTTATTTTTCATTTTGTGCAAATACGCCAAATCTCCCTCGGTGAGCATAAATTCACTATTGGTATAGTACCATTATTCTGTATATAATGCAACAAAAATAACTAAAATTATGTTGCTTTCAAGTTGACAAATCGTTGAAATGTGATATACTTAAATTGCAAATACTGTGAGCAGGTACTCACTAAACACAAAGTGAGCCGTCGCTCACTATAAATTCTAAGGAGGAATATATATGGATACAAGATTCGCTATTACAGAGTATCCTAATGCTGCTGCTCTTACGGCAGAGCTTGATGCACTCATCAAAAAACCAATTTATTCAATTAACAGAGCTGCTCTCAAGGAGTATGAGAAGGAGTATTTCGAGAAGAAGTGCGCTAAGTCAAAGGAAATGATTACAGAGGCTAAGAATGTAATCCCGGGCGGCGTTCAGCACAATCTTGCATTCAACTATCCTTTCCCAATCGTTATGACAAAGGCTAAGGGCAATAAGCTTTATGATATTGACGGAAACGAATATTTCGACTTCCTTCAGGCAGGCGGTCCTACAATCATCGGCTCTAACGATGATGTAGTTAAGGAAAAGGTTAAGGAGCTTCTTGACGATTGCGGTCCTTCAACAGGTTTGTTCCACCCTTATGAGTATAAGCTTGCAAAGAAAATCAGCGAGTGCGTTCCTTCGGTAGAAATGTTCCGTATGCTCGGTTCAGGTACAGAGGCTTGTATGTGTGCTGTTCGTGTTGCTCGTCTTGCAACAGGTCATAAGAATGTTATTAAGATGGGTGGAGCTTACCACGGCTGGTCTGACCAGCTTGCTTGGGGTATGCGTGTACCGGGTACTCTTAACCTTCAGTCACACGGTGTTCCTATGTTCGTATTTAAGCATACTCAGGAATTCTTCCCTAATGACCTCAAGGATCTTGAGAAGAAGCTCATCATCAATAAGTTCCGTGGCGGTACTGCTGCTGTATTTATCGAGCCATGCGGTCCTGAATCAGCTACCCGTCCGGTAGATAAGGACTTCCCTAAGGGCGTTCAGGCTCTTTGCCGTAAGTACGGCGCTCTCCTCGTTTGTGATGAGGTTGTTACAGGCTTCCGTATCGGTCTTTCAGGCGCACAGGGTTATTATGGTATTGACCCTGATATTACTATCTTTGGTAAGATTATCGCAGGCGGTTATCCGGGTGCAGGCGGTATCGGCGGACACAGAGAG
>UQAZ01000010.1 GCA_900539165.1 uncultured Oscillospiraceae bacterium | reverse complement strand
TACAGAGGAAGTGTGTTCAAAAGCGAGGAATCAAGTATAACATAATCGGGAAGAAAATCAAGATTTGCAATACTCATTTTATCTTTTTCGTTAATATAAAAAACCGACGATTTTGTAGCCTCTGCACCCGTGCCTGCCGTAGTGGGAATATAAAGAGACTTAATATCGTTATTCTCCATAGGCTCGCTGAGGCAAGTTGAAACATCATTGCTCGTCATAAGTCTAATCATCTTTGCGCTGTCAATCGGAGAACCGCCACCCGCACCTATAATAAAATCGCAATCGTTTTCATTAAAAACTCTTGCACCCTCTATCATATCCTCAAATCTCGGATTAGGGCGAATGTTATCAAAAACGGTAATGTTAAACTGCTTCAAAAATTCAAAAATTCTTGTGTTTTGAAAGCTTTTTCCACAACAGACAAAAGGTCTTTGAACTCCGTTTTGTTCAAAAACCTCTCTAATCTGTGTGTAATCGTCTAAAATAATACTTTTATTTTTCATCTAATTATGTCCACACCCTGTTTGAAATTAATCAATAACAGTTAAATTTTTAAGGCTGACATCCATAATTGCAGCCGAATGAGTAAGCGCACCGCACGAAACAAAATCAACACCTATCTCGGCAATTTCTCTCAGGCGAGCCTTAGTAACATTACCGCTGCACTCTGTTTGTGCCTTATCGCCAATCATTTCGACAGCTTTTCTCATAGTATCGTTATCCATATTATCGAGCATAATAATATCTGCGCCCGCCTCAATAGCTTCTTTAACCTGCTCCAAAGTTTCGGTTTCAATTTCTATCTTACGAACGAACGGAGCATAAGCCTTTGCCATTTGAATAGCATTTGTTACCGAGCCTGCCGCATCAATGTGGTTATCCTTGAGCAGTACACCGTCGGAGAGATTATATCTGTGATTTGTTGCGCCGCCGACCTTAACCGCATACTTTTCAAACGGACGCATATTAGGAGTAGTCTTTCTTGTATCAAGTAAAACGGTATCATAACCTTTTAGCTCGTCAACATACTCTCTGGTCATAGTTGCAATACCACTCATACGCTGAAGATAATTAAGTCCCGTTCTTTCGCCCGAAAGAATAGCCTTAACATCACCGTAAATAACGCCGAGCAAATCGCCCTTTTTAACAAAATCGCCATCCTTACAATTAGCCTCAAAATGACTGCTCTCATCAAGGAGCTTAAATGTTCTCTCAAACACGCCCAGACCGCATATAATGCCGTCCTGCTTACAGATAAGATTAGCCTTGCCCTGCTTGTTTTCGGGCATTACCGCATTTGTGGTAACATCCTCTGAGGTAATATCCTCCTTGAGAGTATTTATAATGTAGTCGTCTACATTAATTTTCATTGTCACACCATTTAGCATAGAAGTCGGGGTCCTTTCTCTTAATCTCATTCATAATAAGGGTCTTAAACTCCTTTTGGATTTCGTCTCTCGACGGATATGTTTCCAAATCCACAGGAGGCAAGTCATCATCCTTTACGCTATTATCGTCAGCAATCATATCCGCCGCACGCTTTGCAAAAACAAGGCTTTCCAAAAGTGAATTTGATGCAAGCCTGTTTCTGCCGTGAACGCCGTTGCAGGCAGTTTCACCAACGGCATAAAGGTTCTTCATAGATGTTACACCGTTTGTGTCCGTCTTAACACCGCCCATCATATAATGCTGAGCAGGAGTAACGGGAACCATATCCTTTGTAATATCGTATCCCTCGTCCTTACAAGCTTCAAAGATATTAGGAAATCTCTTTTCAGCCTCCTCGGAGGTCATAGTGGGCAGATTGATATAAACATGATCTGTGCCAAACTTATTCATCTCGTCAACGATAGCATTTGTTACAACATCTCTCGGCTGAAGCTCGTCCGTAAAGCGTTCGCCGTTTTCGTTAAGCAAAACTGCACCCTCACCTCTTACGCTCTCGCTGATAAGAAAGCGTCTGCCCTTTTTCTTGCTGTAAAGAGTGGTGGGGTGAATTTGAATATAGTTAATATTTTCAAGTTCAACATTATGCTTTAGGCTAAGCGCAAAGCTGTCGCCCGTAATGTGAGGGTAGTTTGTGGAATTAAGGAAAAGACCGCCGATACCGCCTGTTGCAAGAATAACATTGTCGGCAATAATAGCTCCCTTTTCGCCATACTCGTCAAGGCATACGATACCGTAGCAGGTATTATCCTTTTCGATAAAATCAATCATCGTTGTGCGTGTAACGAAGGTAATATTAGGCTTAGTCTTTGCAATTTCAAGGAGAGTTTCGGTAATCTGCTTACCGGTCTCGTCCTTGTGGTGCAAAATTCTGTTTCTGCGGTGTGCGCCCTCACGGGTGTAATCATACGAGCCGTCGCCGTCGGTATCAAACTTAACGCCCAAATCAATAAGCGTACCTATCACGTCCTGAGACGACTCAATCATAACCCTGACAGCTTCAGGATTATTCTCGTAATGTCCGGCTTTCATTGTGTCCTCAAAATAGCAATCAAAATCGTCAATATTTTTAAGCACGCACACACCGCCCTGTGCGAGCCATGAATCACAATCATCAAGCTTTTCCTTAGTGATTACCATAACATCCTGGGTTGCAGGCAGGCAAAGTGCGGCAAAAAGGCCGGCAACACCCGAGCCGACAATAACTGTATCTGTTTTAATAAAATTATCCTTTTTCATCGTTCCTAAATCCGTATTTCAAAAAATAAGCATATTTATAATATACTTATTCTAATATAAATCGTAATTACAAAAATGTCAATATTCAATATGCAATTAGCATATAAAAATTTGCTCCCGACAGCAAAAACGACAGAGCCAAACAAGCTCTGCCGTTTCATAAATATTTAATTTTAACCGCTTAGCTTGTTTCATTATTAACGGTTGTGCCGTTTACATATTGAGTACCGGCAGACGGTGCAGAGCCTGTTTTTGCTCTGACAAGCTCCTCGCAGGTAACAAGCTGATAGCCTTGCTCGATAAGCGCAGGCACCATTTTTTCAAAAGCGTCTGCTGTCGATTCATATATCTCGTGCATTAAAATAATGTCGCCGTCCTTAACATTGTCCATAACGGCTGAATAAACCTTATTGGCGTCTCTGCTTTTCCAGTCCATTGTGTCAAGTGACCAATAGTAAAGCGGCATTCCCTCAGCTTCACATTCCTTTCTGATAGAAGGAGTGGTGTTACCGCCCGGAGAACGGAAACAGGTCACCTTTGCTCCGCCGCCCGCCTCTGAAATAGCATCGCTTGCGCTTTTAATATCGCCCGATGTAACCTTTTTGCCATAACGGGAATGGTCATAGGTATGGTTTCCTATCTCACATCCGAGTTGAACCTTTCTCTTAACATTATCGGGATTTGCGGCAGCGTTTTTGCCGACCATAAAGAATGTGGCTTTAATATGATACTTTTCGATAACATCCAAAATTCTGCCGCTTGCACTGTTGTAACCCGGGCCGTCATCAAAAGTGACGGCAATCATCGGCTTATTGGGGTCAAGCTTATTCAGCTCCTCCTCACTCTGCACGGTACACTTAACAGGCTCGCAGGTCTTTGAATAAAGGTCGGAATCATTATACTTAACAAAAGCAGATGCTCTGAAGTAATAATCCTTATTTATCTCCAAATCAGCAATCTCTGTTTTGTCTAAAGTGGGGTCGTCAATATCAATGCTCTTAGAGTCCGAAAAATCCTCAGACTGTGAATATTCAATTTTATATCCCGTGGCACGCTCGTTTACATCCCACGAAATTCCCACAACTCCGCCTGCTACCGGAATGGCCTTTAGCGCCGGTGCAACAGGAAGCGTACACAAAGAAATCTCGGTATGTTTTTTGCTCTGCACGGTTTTCTTTTTGAGCTGCTTATAAGCGTCTACATAAAAAGTGTACGGCGTTGCCTGCTCAAGATTTTCAATAACAGTCGAAAGCTCACCCGGCTTATCCAAAGCCGTCACTCTCTCGTACTCTCCGTCAGATTTTTGATATACAAAATATCCGTCAGCCGAGCCTACCCTGCTCCATTTCAATTCGGCACTGCTTTCGGTAACCGCACCAGATTTTACGCTTTTAACATCACCTATATTATTTGACGCAACAACAGACATTCCGACGATTCCCGCTATAAGAACGATTGCAGTTACAATCAAGCCGACTAATCTTATTCTGTTAGACATTAACATGCCTCCACTTTCATTAATATTTAACAATAGTATATAACTAATTTCGTAAAATTTCAACAAAATTTAAGTTCTCTTACGAAAAATTAATATAACCCTGCGTTCCGTTTTTTATATATTTTAACCAAAAAAATTCTACGCTTATCTATATTACATAATATTGATTTTAATTATGCTTTATGTTAGTATTTCAATAGGTATAAATTAAACCGTTTTGTGGTTAGAAAAGAGGTACAAAATGGAAAATTTGATTGCATTTTTGGTAGGTTTTCCATTCATCAGCGCTTTGCTTCTCGCTGTGACGAAAAACAACAGCGTAAGAAAAATTATCACCTACCTGTCAAGCGCCGCCATTATTTTTACGGCAGTCACTTTTTCTTTGGCATACTTTATGACAGGCACCCAAACATTGAGATTTGACGAAACGATGATGATGTTCGGTCTGCCGATAACAGAGTTGATTGACTATGCAATGGTCGCAGGAGAAATATTCCTCGTTTTACTTATCACCGTGCTGTCAATCAAGTACAAGAAATACTATGCGGCACTTTTATCAATAGCACAAACAGGGCTTGAATTTTGGTACGAATTCGGAGACAAAAAACCTAAAATCGAAATCAATCACCTACATTGCGACAGACTTACCGTAATTATGATTTTGATTATTGCTATTGTCGGCACATTAATCACGGTTTATGCCTGCGGATATATGGACGACTATCACCGTCATCACGCAGATGAGGTAAAGGACAGAAAAAGCTTTTTCTTTGCCGTAATGTATATATTCATCGGTGCGATGTTTGGACTTGTGCTTTCAAACAGTCTGCTGTGGCTGTACTTCTTCTGGGAGGTTACAAGCGTTTGCTCATTCCTTCTCATCGGCTACACAAGAATGAAAGAGGCTGTTCACAACTGCTTCAAAGCGCTGTGGATGAACCTTCTCGGAGGACTTGCAATGGCAGCAGGTATAGTGATTCTCGGCACAAACCACGGCATTGTTGATTTAGAACAAATCGTAAGCCAAGCGCCGAACAACAAGGGAATTATTGTTTTTCCGATAATATGCTTGGCATTCGGTGCATTAACAAAAAGCGCACAGCTTCCGTTTTCGAGATGGCTTCTCGGGGCAATGGTTGCGCCTACACCGTCATCGGCATTGCTTCACAGCGCAACAATGGTAAAGGCAGGCGTTTATCTTTTAATTCGTCTTGCTCCGGCAATGCATGGTGAGGCAAGCGGTTATTTGGTTGCCCTCGTCGGCGGTCTTACTTTCCTTGCTATGTCTATGCTCGCAATCACGGTTGCAGACGGCAAAAAGGTTTTGGCATACTCTACCCTTTCCAATTTAGGACTTATCACCGCCTGTGCGGGTATAGGAACGAGAGAGACTGTATGGGCGGCAATATTCCTCGTAATATTCCACGCAGTGTCAAAATCACTGTTGTTCCAAACAGTCGGCTCAATCGAACATCAAACAGGCTCAAGAGACATAGAAACAATGCACGGTCTTGTAAGAAGATACCCATATCTTACCTGGACGCTTGTAGTAGGCATTGCAGGTATGTTCCTTGCACCGTTCGGTATGCTTATTTCCAAATGGGCTGCGTTAAAGGCTTTTGTTGACACAGGACTTGCAAGCGGTAATTTGCTCGAAATATTAGTATCAACCATACTCGTGCTGTGCATTTGCTTCGGAAGTGCGACAACGCTTTTCTATTGGGCAAAATGGTTGGCAACGGTACTTTCGTCAAATCCGTCCGACACACTACACAAAAACACAATTTCAATAAACCAATGGGTTTCGCTTTTCACTCACGGCGGGATGATGATACTTATAATTTTTGCATTCCCGATCATTTCAAAATTTGTAGTTGACCCATACATAGCATCGGTATTTAACACAACGCTCGATGTAATCAGCGGTGAAAATATTGTTTTGACAATCATTATGGTGCTGTTCACCTTTGTTGTTCCGATAGCAACATATTTCCTTGTTGCCAAAAACAGACCGTTTACAAAAGCAGACAGATACTTTAACGGTGCAGGTACAGAGGATCAGGTCGGCTTCATAGATTCCTTTGGCACAGAGAAAAAGGAATTTCTCACCAACTGGTATATGAAGGACATATTCGGAGAACACAAAATGTATAAAGCAAGTGTATTTGTAAGCATAGGCATTATGGTACTGTTTACACTCAACGCAGTTATTACGGGAGGTGTATTCTAATGGCACTCGGAAACACATCACTTGTAATCAGTGCGATTTTATATTTCATACTTGCACCGTTTGCCGGAGCGCTTTTGGCAGGAATTGACAGACGAGTTACCGCAAGAATGCAGGGCAGACAGGGTCCGCCGCTGCTTCAACCGCTTTACGATGTTTCAAAGCTTCTCAGAAAACAAACAAAGGTCATAAACAGAGTACAGCTTCTCTACCTTTCGACCTTTCTGTTTTTCATAATCGTTACGGGTCTGCTGTTCTTTGCGGGCTATGACATACTTTTAATTCTTTTTACGCTGACAACGGCAAACATCTTCCTTGTAATCGCCGCATCAAGCGGACATTCTCCGTACGCATTTATGGGAGCGAGCAGAGAGCTTGTTCAAATGCTTGCGTATGAACCAATGGTGTTAATTGCCGCAATAGGACTGTATGTGGTAACAGGCAGCTTCAAAGTATCCGACATCATAAATCACAACGGCGCTCCTGCGGTTATATATCTGCCGGGTATCTTTCTCGGATTTCTGTTTATTATGACAATTAAGCTGAGAAAGCATCCTTTCGATTTGTCCACCTCGCACCACGCTCATCAGGAGCTTGTTAAGGGTATAACAACGGAATTTAACGGCAAGATGTTCGCCATTGTGGAAATTTCGCATTGGTACGAAAACATTTTTCTTATCGGATTATTGTCGCTGTTTTTCCTCAATTCAAGCAAGCTTAGCATTTTACTTGCAATAGTGGGTGTAATCGCTTGCTATTTTGTAGAAATACTTATCGACAACACAAACGCAAGATTCAAATGGAAAACAATGCTCGACAACACATGGATTGTAACCGCTGTTTTGGGAGCGTTAAACTTAATCGTAATTGAAGTGCTAAAGGGTAAGGGGGTTATATAATGGCAGATATAACAAAATCACCGTGGATAATGCACTATGACGCAAGCTCATGCAACGGCTGCGACATAGAAGTGCTTGCCTGCCTTACACCGCTTTATGATGTAGAACGCTTCGGCGTTATTAACACAGGAAATCCAAAGCACGCAGATATTCTGCTAATCACGGGAAGCGTAAACACACTCAAAACATTAGCGTAGTAAAACAGTTATACGAGCAGATGACAGAGCCTAAGGTTGTGTGTGCAATAGGCATATGCGCCTGCAACGGCGGTGTGTTTAAGGACTGCTACAATGTTATCGGCGGTGTCGACAAAGCAATTCCCGTTGACATTTATGTACCCGGCTGTGCGGCACGACCGCAGGCTATAATTGACGGTGTTGTAAAATCTCTTGCATTGCTCAAAGAAAAGAGCAACAAATTAAAGCAAGACAAAGCCGTTGAAAAGGAGGCGGACAAGGTTGTAGAAGCAATTCCGTCAATCGGTTTCGTTCACAGAGGTCTTGAATTACTTGCGGAAAAAGAACGGTAGGAGTTCTTATAGGCGAAGGACTTCCCAGAATATGTTAAAGCAAAAAGCAGAGCGTTATTCGCTCATCAACAAGCCATACGGCTTCTATCACACAGCAAAATTTTAAGGAAAGAAAAATGGCACAAGACTACGGCAAAATATTTATTAAAGGCTTTTTAGAGTTATCAAAAGAAAAGGGGTACGCAAAAATTTCAATAGTAGACCTTACGGAACACTGCGGCACAAGCAGACAAACATTCTACTACTATTACAAAAGCATCGACGACCTAATTACAAAAAGCGTAAACAGCGAGATTGACGCAATCTGCAACAGCATTGACGAAAACTCAACTTGGTATGAATCGGCAATAAAAATCATAAAAGTGCTTGAAAAATACCAAGATGTCATCAAAAGCGCATTGCAATCAAAACACAGCCTAAAGGCTATTGATTTGATTGATACAAATGCAGATAAATTCATAAGAGCCTTCGTAAAGGCAAAGCACACAGAAAATAAATTCACCGAATTTTTATTCACCTGCTGTCGCTACACATTTACCGGGCTTATAATATCAGAAATGAAAAACGAAAAACCCGATTTAATGAATGTAATAAACAACATTGATGAAAAGCTTATAAATACAGACTGAAAAAACACCTTGAGGCGGTTCGCAAATGCTTCAAGGTGCTTTTTGTTGAGAGGATTATTATATTTTATCAAAGGCTTGGGTCAGGTCGGCAATAATATCGTCGATATGCTCCGTGCCTATTGAAAGTCTGATTGTATTAGGTTTAATATTTTGCTCTTTTAGTTCCTCCTCGCTGAGCTGAGAATGAGTGGTTGTGGCAGGATGGATAACTAATGATTTAACATCTGCTACATTTGCAAGAATCGAGAAAATCTGAAGCGAATCAATAAATTTCTTTGCTTCCTTTTCCCCGCCCTTAATCTCAAATGTAAAAATCGAGCCTGCTCCGTTTGGAAAATATTTGTTATATAAATCCTTATATCTTGAATCAAGAGACGGATGATTTACCTTTTCCACAAGCGGATGATTATTAAGAAATTCGATAACCTTTTTTGCGTTTTCAACATGCCTTTCCACACGCAGAGAAAGAGTTTCCGTACCCTGGAGGAGAAGAAATGCGTTAAACGGAGAAATTGTTGCGCCCGTATCACGAAGCAAGATGGCTCTGATATATGTTACAAAAGCTGCGGAACCAGCCGCATCGGCAAAGCTGACACCATGATAGCTTGGATTTGGGTCTGCAATCTGCGGGAACTTGCCCGACGCTTTCCAATCAAAATTACCGCTTTCAACAACCACACCGCCTAAAGTTGTGCCGTGACCGCCCACAAATTTAGTAGCGGAAAAGGCAATAATATCGGCGCCGTACTCAAACGGACGGAGAAGATAAGGCGTTGTAAATGTATCGTCAACCACGAGAGGAATGTTGTGCTTATGCGCAATATCAGCCACCGCCTGAATGTCGATAATATTTGAATTCGGATTACCGAGAGTTTCTATAAACACAGCCTTGGTGTTTTCCTGAATTGCGTTCTCAAAATTCTGCGGATCGTCCGGGTCAACAAAGGTCGTATTAACACCGTGCTGAGGAAAAGTATGAGCAAGGAAGTTATATGTACCTCCGTAAATTGTCTTTGCCGCAACGATATGATCTCCTGCCTGAGCAAGTGCTTCAAAAGTATACGACAGCGCCGCCGCACCTGACGCTACTGCAAGAGCTGCCGAGCCTCCCTCAAGTGCCGCAATTCTTTTTTCAAAGACATCCTGAGTTGAATTAGTAAGTCTGCCGTAAATATTTCCCGCATCGGCAAGTCCGAATCGAGCTTGTGCGTGGTCGCTGTTGCGAAATACATAAGAAGTTGTTTGGTAAATCGGAACTGCTCTTGCGTCAGTTGCCGGGTCGGGTGATTCCTGTCCTACATGAAGTTGGAGTGTTTCAAATTTATACTGTGACATAACAGTTATTTCCTTTCAAAATTAAATGTGATAAAAAGCTCAATACTTTAGAGAAGCTAAAGCCGCAAGCCTCTCGTCAAAGAATCACATTCGTCCGAAACGAAAATTTTGTCTTAGCAGTGATGTAAAATAATATCTCATTTAATAATCCTCCTAATGCCTATGAGTTTGGTAGGTATTTGCTATGATTGCATTATAAACCACATTACCCAGTATGTCAATAGGTTTTGTATATTTTCTTGATTTTTTTCAAAAAACTTGACACAGAGCGAAATATAAACGATAATTGACAAGGTGATATAATGAAAAAGAAAGATATATTATATATATTAGAAAAGGTCGAAAGCGGTGAACTTACTGCCGAATCTGCTACCGAGGCGCTGAGCTACAAGGAGCTTGGATTTGCAACGGTTGACACATCAAGACGATTGCGTCACGGTGCGTGCGAGGTCATTTACGGCGAGGGCAAAACCCGAGAACAGATAGAAAAAATAATCACCGCCCTATTTAACAGCGGTGAGAAAACGGTGATAATCACCCGAACCGACAAAGCGAAGGCAGATTATCTCTCGCAAAAATTCGAGTTATTTTACGACGAAGCATCACGGCTTGCGGTTGCAGGCGAAATGCCAAAACCCGATGGCAAAGGAAAAATCATAGTCTGCTGTGCCGGCACAAGCGATTTATACTGTGCAAACGAAGCGTACTACACGGCTATGGCATTAGGCAACGAGGTTGAGCTGATAAGCGATGTCGGAGTGGCAGGAATTCACAGACTGCTCGACAAAGCGGAAAAATTTGAAAACGCAAAGGCAGTCATAGCGATTGCCGGAATGGAGGGCGCTTTGGCAAGCGTTATCGGAGGTCTTGCTCCCTGCCCCGTTATAGGAGTTCCCACCTCTGTCGGTTACGGTGCTTCGTTTTCGGGAGTCAGCGCATTACTGTCAATGCTTAACAGCTGCACAAGCAATGTAAGCGTTGTAAATATAGACAACGGCTTTTCCGCCGCATACATAGCAAATATGATTAATCATCAGGAATAGTATATGAAAAAGATTTTTGTAGAATGTAATATGGGCATTGCAGGCGATATGCTTTGCGGTGCGCTCTTAGACACTTTTAGCAATGACGAAAAAAGCGTTGCGATTGACAAGCTTAACTCAATATTTTCTCCAATCGGAATTTCGGTAGAATGCAAATCGGACAGCAAATGCAATATCTGTGGAACGAAATTCTGCGTTAAAATCCGTGAGGAACATCATCCGCACTCGCACATCAGCGAAATATACGACATAATAAACGGACTTGAAGCAAGCGAAAGCGTTAAGGAAAACGCAAAAGCCGTTTATAAAATAATTGCAGATGCAGAAAGCAAGGCGCACGCAATGCCTGTGAGCGACATACACTTTCACGAGGTTGGCGCAAAGGACGCCATTGCCGACATAGTAAGCTGCTGTTTCCTGCTGGAGAGTATCAAACCTGACAAAATCACGGCATCGACAATCACAACAGGATACGGAACAGTAGAGTGTATGCACGGCATAATGAATGTTCCTGCTCCGGCAACAGCTGAAATATTAAAAGGAATAAAAACACGCAGGGGCGACATAGCTTCGGAGCTTACTACTCCGACAGGGGCGGCGCTGATAAAGCATTTTGCCGACGAAATCAACGACGAATGCAATATGGTGTGCGAAAAAATCGGCTACGGAACAGGTACTAAAAACTTTGACAGAGCTAATTGCGTAAGGGTTTTCATATCTAACGACAGCAAAGAAACGGTGTATGAGCTTCGCACTCAGGTTGATGATATGACGGGCGAGGAAATAGGATACGCACTCAACAAAATGCTCTCATTAGGCGCAAACGATGCGTACACCACTGCAATATATATGAAAAAGAGCAGACCTGCTTATATGCTGAGCGTTATCTGCACAGAAGATAAAAAAGACTTCTTTGCAGAGCAGATATTCAAGCATACAACAACACTTGGGATAAGGGCGGTAAAATGCGAAAGAGCAACGCTCGGCAGAGAGATTGTCGAAACCGATTCAGTTAAAATTAAGCGCAGCGAAGGCTACGGGATTAAAAAAGCGAAAATAGAATTTGAGGATTTGGCAAAAACAGCCGACGAAAAAGGAATATCAATATTTGAAGCCAAGCAAGAAATATGTAAAGATTAACACCTTTACACACACAAAAAGTCGCCGTAAAGCGTATTACTTTACAGCGACTTTTTTATTTATTCGATTATCTTGCCTTTGAGTCGATTTCCTCACGAATTCTCTTAACAAATTCATCAATATCGATAGCACCCTCGTCGCCGTTCTTACGAGAACGAACAGAAATTGTACCTGCCTCAATATCCTTATCACCGACAAGAATCATATAAGGCACCTTTTCGAGCTGAGCCGAACGAATCTTAAAGCCAACCTTTTCGCTTCTGTCATCAAGCTCACAACGAACTCCGACAGCCTGAAGCTTAGCCATCATTTCACGGGCATAGTCCTGATGTCTGTCTGCAACAGGAAGGAACTTAACCTGAACAGGAGCAAGCCATGTCGGGAACGCACCTGCATATTTTTCGATAAGAAGCGCAAGAGTACGCTCATAACAGCCGATTGATGTTCTGTGGATAATGTAAGGATTCTTCTTTGTGCCGTCCTTATCTACATATTCCATACCGAACTTTTCGGCAAGCATCTGGTCAACCTGAATAGTAACAAGAGTGTCCTCTTTGCCAAATACATTCTTAATCTGAATGTCAAGTTTAGGTCCGTAGAAAGCAGCTTCGCCGATACCGATTTTGTAATCAATACCGAGGTCGTCAAGAATGTTCTTCATAACACCCTGAGCCTCATTCCACTGTTCCTCGGTACCGATGTACTTATCTCTGTCATCAGGGTCCCACTTAGAGAAACGATAGGTCAAATCCTCTTTAAGCCCGAGAACGTCCATCATATAATTTGTAAGCTCAAGACAGCTTCTGAACTCATCCTCAAGCTGTTCCGGAGTACACATAAGATGTCCCTCGGAAATTGTGAACTGACGAACACGGATAAGGCCGTGCATCTCACCCGACGCCTCGTTTCTGAAAAGAGTTGAGGTTTCGTCATATCTAAGTGGAAGGTCACGGTAAGACCTTGCTCTGTTAAGATAAGCCTGATATTGGAACGGGCAAGTCATAGGACGGAGTGCAAATACTTCCTTGTCCTTTTCCTCATCACCGAGAACGAACATTCCCTCTTTATAATGGTCCCAGTGTCCCGAAATCTTATAAAGGTCGGATTTTGCCATAAGCGGAGTTTTTGTAAGCTGCCAGCCTCTCTTTTCCTCCTCGTCCTCTACCCAACGCTGAAGCGTTTGGATAATCTTAGTTCCCTTTGGAAGAAGGATAGGCAAGCCTTGACCGATATAATCTACCGTTGTGAAAAGCTCAAGCTCTCTGCCGAGCTTATTATGGTCACGCTTTCTTGCCTCCTCAAGAGCAGCAAGATGCTCCTCAAGCATAGAAGCCTTAGGAAATGCAATACCGTAAACACGGCAGAGCATCTTATTTTTCTCGTCGCCTCTCCAATAAGCACCCGTGCATTGTGTAAGCTTAAACGCCTTTACATTTTTCATATCCATAAGGTGAGGACCTGCACAAAGCTCAGTAAACTCGCCCTGCTCGTAAAAGCTGATAGGCTCGCCCTTTGCGGCGTGTTCCTCGATGAGTTCAACTTTATAAGGCTCGTTCTTCTCCTGCATAAGTTTAATTGCCTCATCAACAGGAAGCTCAAATCTTACGATTTCAGGATTTTCCTTAACGATTTTTTTCATCTCTGCCTCAATTTTAAGCAAATCGTCGGGAGAGAAAGATTTTTCTACATCAAAGTCATAATAAAAGCCGTTTTCGATAGCAGGGCCGATAGTCAGCTTTGCCTCCGGATAAAGGCGCTTAACAGCTTGTGCCATAATGTGAGAAGCGGTGTGATTAAATGTTCTTCTTCCGTCCTCATCGTCAAAGGTAAGTATTTCAAGTGCGCAGTCCGAATCAATAACTGTTCTTAAATCCTTTACCTCACCGTTAATTTTGCAGCAAGCGGCATTTCTGTAAAGTCCCATAGAAATGTCTTTTGTGATGTCGGCAGCGGATTTAGCCTCGCTGTACTCTAAAGCCGAGCCGTCCTTGAGTATAATTTTCATAGTTTTTTCCTCCTTGCTCAAATCTTAAAAAATAAAAAAACACCCTGCAAAAAACAGGGTGAATATAATCCACGGTTCCACCTGAATTGCGATAAAAACATCGCCTCTCATTTGCTATTTAACGACAGCAAGCCGACCTGTATTAAAGGCACTCAGGGGTGGTAGCAATACCCTATCGGCACATTCTTTCACCAAACGAATGCTCTCTTTAGCCTACCTTGATAGAGCCGTATCCCCGTCACAGATTTTGATATTGCTTGTATGATAACACTATGAATTTAGTTTGTCAAGAGCGAAATTATTATGCCCCAACCATACAATTTATATGTAAATAATTTCTTGACAAATACAATATATTGGTATATCATAGATTTGTATTTTGTATCGTTTATATATTGTAGGCGAAACAATACATTAAATTGCATAAAACTGTACCTTTTCTGATGAAATTGAAATTAAAGATTATGTAGAAAAAATTAAAACAGAAGGAGGTGCTATTGATATGAAGGTAATCGTGGCTGTTATTATTGCAGTCGTTTGCGCCATAGTATTTGGTGTGCTTGGATTCTTTATCGGTATGACAAAGAAGACGAAGGACGACGAGGGAAAAATCGTCAACGCCAAAGAGGAAGCAAACAAAATCTTGACAGACGCTCTTAACGAGGCTGAGAAGAACAAGAAAGCTCAACTCGTAGAGACTAAGGACGAAATACACAAGCTTCGCTCAGATGCCGACCGTGACATTCGTGAGAGAAGAAATGAAGTACAAAAACAGGAAAAACGACTTAACCAGCGTGAGGAATATCTTGACAAAAGAGCCGACACATTGGAAAAGAAAAACGAAAGCCTTGCCGACAAAATTAAGCAGGCTGACGACAAATTACTCGAAATCGATGGCATCAAGAAAAGTCAGTTTGATATGCTTGAAAGAATCTCAGGCTTATCACAGGAGGATGCAAAGGCACAACTTTTAAGTTCACTCGAAAGCGAGCTTGATGTTGAAAAGAGCAAGAGAATCCTCGAACACGAGCAGATGATTAAGGACCAAAGCGATGTAATTGCAAGAGAGATTATCGGCACTGCAATTCAGCGCTGTGCCGCAGACCACACCGCAGAAACCACCGTATCGGTTGTTGCATTACCGTCTGACGAAACAAAGGGCAGAATTATCGGCCGTGAGGGCAGAAACATTCGCTCAATCGAAAAGATTACAGGTGTAGAGCTTATTATCGATGACACGCCGGAGGCTATCACGGTAAGCTCATTTGACCCTGTACGCAGAGAAATCGCAAGGCTCACACTCGAAAGGCTCATTCAGGACGGCAGAATCCATCCTACAAGAATTGAGGAAATGTACGAAAAATCCCGCAAGGAGATAGAACAAACTATCAAAGCCGAGGGTGAAAAGGCAGTCATCAGTGCAAACTGCGGCTCAATTCATCCGGAGCTTGTTAAGCTTCTCGGAAAGCTTAAATTCCGTACTTCTTACGGTCAAAGCGTATTAAAGCACTCTCTCGAGGTTTCATACATTGCAGGTCTTATGGCTGCCGAGTTAGGCGCTGACGAAAGACTTGCAAGAAGAGCAGGCTTGCTTCACGACATCGGTAAGGCTCTCGACCACGAAATGGAAGGAAGTCACGTTGCTCTCGGTGTTGAATACGCAAGAAAGTATAAAGAAAACGAAGCGGTTGTTCACGCTATTCAGGCTCACCACGGTGATGTTGAATGCAAGACGATAGTTGCTTGTCTTGTTCAGGCAGCGGATGCGGTAAGTGCCGCAAGACCGGGTGCAAGACGAGAGAACATCGAAAACTATATCAAGCGTTTGCAGCAGCTTGAGGAAATTTCAACAAGCTTCAACGGCGTTGAAAAGGCTTATGCCATTCAGGCAGGCCGTGAGGTAAGAGTTATGGTTAAGCCTGAGGTAATCTCAGACCAAAAAATGCCATACATTGCTCACGAAATCGCAAAGAAGATTGAGGAAGAAATGGAATATCCGGGACAGATTAAGGTAAACATAATCCGTGAAAGCAGACATTCCGATATTGCAAAATAAATTTATGAGGGAGTCGATTGACTCCCTTTTTTTGGAGGTAATTTCAAATGATTAAGCATACAGTTTGTTTCAAGCTAAAGGACAATTCACCCGAAGAATGTGCCAAAGCAGCAGAAATTCTGCGTTCTATGCAGGGCAATGTTCCCCTGCTCAGAGGCATTGAGGTGGGAGTTGATTTTTTGCATTCTCCCCGTTCGTATGATATAATTCTTCAGGTTATCCTCGACGATGCAAAAGCACTTGAGGAATATCAGCAGGACGAGTATCATTGCTCTGTTGTAAAGAAGCATATGCACGCCGTTGCGGAGAGATCAATAGCTATTGATTTTGAAATGTAATAAGTCATAAATTAAGCAGTCGCATTTTTTATATGCGATTGCTTTTTTATTAAAATTTTTATTGAATATTTGTTTAATAAAATATTAATTTCCTTTTCATTCTATTGTAATGGTAAATATTTCTTGATATAATTACGGCGAATAAAACTTGAAAGGAAATGCACTATGTTCAAAATATTGGTAGTCGATGACGATAAAGAGCTTAATGAATCAATTTGTGAATATCTCAGAGAAAACGGTTTTGAAGCGGCGGGCTGCGCAGATGCAGGCACGGCATATAATGCAATGTATGACGGTATGTTCGATATGGTAATATCGGATACCGGTGCATCCGACAGCGAGGGCTTTGAACTTGCAAAAAACATTCGCGCTCAAAGCACCGAACTTCCGATTATTCTAATATCAAGCAAAAACGACTTAGAGTTGAAAAGGCACGGCTATACGCTCGGAATTGACGATTATATAACAAAGCCTATTATACCCGAAGAGCTTGTTTTAAGAATGAACGCAGTTTTCCGCAGAGCAGGACTGTCCGAAAGCAAGCGAATCGCAATAGGCAGCCTGATTCTTGACGCCGACGAGAGAATTGCGTCTTATAAAGGCGAAGGAATCCCCCTCACCACAAGAGAGTTTAATATTATATATAAAATGCTGTCTAATCCCAAAAGGACATTTTCAAGGGCGCAGCTTATGAATGAGTTTTGGAGTGCCGATTCAAAATCAGGCACGAGAACAGTTGATGTATATATGACAAAGCTCAGGGATAAATTTGCCAAATGCAGAGAATTTGAAATATTAACGGTACACGGAGTAGGCTACAAGGCTGTTATAAAGCAGTCTTAAATCCGAATTACAAGCATTAAAGCATTCGTTTTGCGACGAATGCTTTTTATTATTGGTCAAAGCATCCAAATTTGCGACACTAAATTTTATACCAAAAGCAGCATAAATACCGCAATCCGATTGACTTTTATCCGCAGCGGTGTTATATTATTAATTATAATATATAAATAATATATGGAGGGTATTATATGGATAACAATACCGAAGCAAAAGAACTGGAAATAGACATCAGTAAAATCTTCTATAAAATGAGAAACAAGTTTATGATTATCTTTGTCGTAACCTTTGCCGCTGCAATTGCGTCAGGATTGTTCACTCATTTTGCAATCACACCGCAATACTCATCAACCGTAAAAATGTATGTGTATTCAAACAGCGACAGAATTTCGACAGACTCGTCAATCTCGTCTTCAGAGCTTGACGCCTCGCAGGAGCTTATCAACACCTACATTTACATATTAGAGAGCGATACAGTGCTTGAAGCTGTTATCAAGGACCTTAACATTGACAACATGTCGGTCAACAAACTGAGAAGCACCATCAATGCTGCTCAGGCTGCAAAGACTGTTGCTTTTGAGGTCACCGTTACAACAGACGACCCGCAAATGTCGGCTAAAATCGCAAACAGCATTGCAAAGATTGCTCCGAGCGAGATTGTCCGTGTTGCAAAAGCAGGCGGTGTTGAAATTATCGACTATGCAAAGGTGCCGACCAAGCCGTCATCACCTAACCTTACAAAGAACGTATTAGTTGCCGCTGTTCTTGCTTTCGTAATTTCATTTGCAGGATTCTTCATTTACGAATTCTTTGATACCACAATCACCAGCACAAGAGATGTTGAGGACGAGTTCGATATTCCTATTATCGGTACAGTACCTAACCTTGAGGCTCCGAGCGATAACAAATACGAGTTGTACTCGGATAAATCTTCTACCAAGCAGGGCGAGCTGAAACCGAGCGCACAGATACTTGAAAATTTGCAAAATATGAAAGGAGAGGATAAGTAATGAAAAAGAAAATGTCAAAGAAGGCTGCATTAAACACGACAGACCCAAAGAAATTATTAAGAAACACATCTGCATTTTCCGTTAAAGAAGCATACAACGCTATCAGAACAAACCTCCTTTTCACACAGCATGGAGAGAAATGTCCAATATTCGTAGTGACAAGTCCAACCGCCAACAACGGTAAAACAATCAACTCGGCAAACCTTGCTATAAGCTTTGCCCAAATGGGAAAGAAAACGCTTATCATCGACGCAGATATGAGAAACCCGTCTCTGCACAAGCTTTTCGGACTTCACTCAAAGAACGGCTTGTCCGAAATTTTGGCAGGACTTACAGATAACATTTCTGTTTCAAAAACAGATGTAGAAAACCTTTCGGTTCTTACCGCAGGAAAGATTCCTCCAAACCCGACAGAACTTTTGGCATCCGACAGAATGGATAAGCTTCTTAGCTTTGTAAGAGAACATTACGACTGTGTGTTTATCGACACTCCGCCGGTAAACATCGTAACCGACGCAACGGTATTTGCTCAAAAGACAACAGGCTATCTCGTTATCATCAAGACTGATACAACAAAGCTTCCTGAGTTAAAGACCACCGTTCACACTCTCGAAAGCATCGGCTCAAGCGTTTTGGGATTCATTCTCAACGACGCAAACAGCGACAAGAAGAAATACTACTCCTATTACAGGAAATACAGCAGAAGCTATGCGTATAATTACAAATACTCATATGGAAGCAAATAATTTCAAGGTTCAGTGATAATCAATGGAAAAAAAGGCAAGAATTCAATTTTGGATGGAGCTTACGGTTGACGCAATATCATTATTCATTGCGTTTACTATTACGGCGATATTCTTATATACAACTACCGTAAAGGTTGACGGTTTGACAGTTAAGGAATGGCTTTTAAGTTATGTGCTTATGGCTGTCTCTTTCTTGTCAAGCTATGCATTCTTTCATTCAGATATTGATATTCATACCCGAAACAGGTTTACGGAAATAGCAAGCACAATAAAAAACGGTGCGCTTACATACCTTTTCTTTATCGTACTTGCGGTATTTACAAGAAATCCGATAATGCAAAAAAGAATGCTCTTGCTCTTTTCTTTCATTATTTTCACAGCGTTTGCACTTATCGGAAGATACTACCTCAAGCGTTGGCTGACAAACAGCTACAAAGGCAAAAACAAGAGAATTGCAAGCTATGTAGGAGTTTTAACAACTAAAGACAGAGCCGAGGATTTTGTTTCATTCCTAAAAGAGGACTGGTGCTTTAATGTTTCGGGTGTTGCCCTTCTCGACAACTTCGTTGACAACGGACGATTCATTTATGACCCGGAGCTTGACTACACGGGAGAATCCGAAAGTTCAAGAACCAAGGTTTCCACAAAAAAGAAAATTCGTTTTCCTCATGTTGTTGCAGACGACATTCCCGTTATTGCAACCGACATCAGGTTCATAGATTGGATAAGAAGCGCACCGCTTGACGAGGTGTTTATAAATCTACCGTACGAAAGAAGTAGTGACATTTCGCAAATTGTTGAGGAACTTGAAAGTATGGGCGTTACCGTTCATATCAATGTTCCTACTCTCAACAATATGCTCAACAAAAGCAGCTTTGACAACATAAGCTGTAAAATTTACGCAGACTACCCTATCGCAACATTTGCCGCTGCGGTACATAACAGCGGTGAACTGATAATAAAAAGAATATTTGATTTCATCGGTGCTTTAATCGGAATAATTTTGTCTGCTCCGATTGTGGCGATAGTGGCTATTCCGCTTTTGCTTGAATCACCGGGACCACTTTTCTTTAAGCAGGAGCGAGTTGGAAAAAACGGCAGAATATTCAAAATGTATAAGCTTCGCTCAATGTATAAGGACGCAGAGGCTCGCAAAAAAGAGCTTATGCAACATAACAAAATGGACGGTTTGATGTTCAAGATGGATAACGACCCACGCATAACAAAGGTAGGAAAAGTCATCAGAAAGCTCAGCATAGACGAGCTTCCGCAATTCATCAATGTTTTGAAAGGCGATATGAGCCTTGTGGGAACAAGGCCGCCGACAGTCAAAGAATTTGAAAAATACGAAAGCCGTCACAAAAGAAGACTGTCAATGCGACCGGGCATTACAGGCATGTGGCAGGTTAGCGGAAGGTCGAACATAAACGATTTCGAGGAAGTTGTTAAACTCGACTGTGAATATATAGATAATTGGAGCATTTGGCTCGATTTGAAAATACTTCTGAAAACCGTAAGAGTTGTACTTACACACGAGGGTGCAGAATAATGAAAATTGCAATGTTGGGACATAAGCGTATACCCTCAAGAGAGGGCGGCATAGAGATAGTTGTCGAGGAGCTTAGCACCCGTATGGCAAAAAAAGGTCACGAGGTCACCTGCTATAACAGAAAAGGTCATCATGTCAGCGGCAAGGAATTTGATGCAGGCACGCTCAACGAGTATAAAGGCGTAAGGCTCATCACCGTCCCTACAATAGACAAAAAGGGGCTTGCTGCCGTAAGCTCATCGTTTTTTGCATCGGTAAAATGTGCATTTTCAAAATACGATGTAGTGCATTTTCACGCAGAGGGTCCTTGCGCAATGCTGTGGCTTCCTAAATTGTTCGGTAAAAAATGCATAGCCACGGTACACGGTCTTGACCACCAAAGAGCAAAGTGGGGCAAATTCGCAGAGAACTATATTATGGCAGGTGAAAAGTGTGCAGTAAAGCACGCAGACTCCATTATTGTTTTAAGCGAGGGCGTTAAGCAATATTTCAAGGATACCTACAACAGAGAAACCGTATTTATACCCAACGGAGTAAATCGACCGATAATCAAAAATGCAGATTTAATATGCGAAAAGTTCGGTCTTAAAAAAGATAATTACATTTTATATCTCGGCAGGCTTGTCCCCGAAAAAGGTATAGCCTACCTCATAGAAGCATATAAAAGCTTAGATACAGACAAAAAGCTTGTTATTGCAGGCGGTTCGTCAGACACGGATGAGTACGCAAATATGCTCAGGAATATGGCTGAGGGTAACGACAACATAATATTTACAGGCTTTGTTCAAGGTCAAATGCTCGAGGAGCTTTACAGCAACGCATACATATACTGCCTGCCGTCAGACCTTGAGGGAATGCCTCTGAGTCTGCTGGAAGCAATGAGCTATTCAAACTGTTGCTTGGTAAGCGATATTTCAGAATGCAGCGATGTTGTTTGCGACAAAGCTGTCACCTTCAAAAAAGGCAGCGTTGCTGACCTGAGCGATAAGCTACAACATTTATGCAACAATGAACAGATTGTAAATAATTACAAGGCTCAAGCAGCGGATTATATTTGTGAAAAATACAACTGGGACGAGGTCACAAACGAAACATTACGCCTTTACAGCGAATAAATAAAGGAGCGAGAAGCAATGAAAGGCATTATTTTAGCGGGAGGAAGCGGAACAAGGCTTTATCCATTAACAACAGTAACATCAAAACAGCTTTTGCCGATATATGACAAGCCTATGGTTTATTATCCACTCAGCACGCTTATGCTGGCGGGAATCAATGATATACTTATCATATCCACGCCTAACGATTTGCCGAACTTTAAGAAGCTTCTCGGAAACGGCAGTCGCTTTGGAATAAATCTTTCATATAAAGAACAACCCTCACCTGACGGACTTGCACAAGCATTCATTTTAGGAGATGAATTTATAGGTGACGACTGTTGTGCCATGGTTCTCGGAGACAATATTTTTTACGGTGCGGGGTTGAGCAGTATTCTCAAAAACGCAAAAATTAATGCAGAAGAAAATCACAGAGCAACTGTTTTCGGCTATCATGTAGAAGACCCGGAGCGTTTCGGTATTGTCGAGTTTGCTAAGGGCGGTAAGGTACTCTCCGTTGAGGAAAAGCCTGAAAAGCCGAAATCCCCATGGGCTATTACAGGATTATATTTTTACGACAATCGTTGCGTTGAATATGCAAAAAATCAAAAGCCGTCTGCACGAGGCGAGCTTGAAATAACCGACCTTAACAGGGTCTATCTTGACAATGGCGAGCTTGATGTAAAACTGCTCGGAAGAGGCTTTGCATGGCTTGATACAGGCACTATGGACAGCCTCATTGATGCGGGAGACTTTGTAAGAACCATTCAAAATCAGCAAGGCATACGCATCAGCGCACCCGAGGAAATAGCGTACAGACAAGGCTGGATAAGCAAGGAAAAGCTTATTGAATCAGCAGAGAAATATGGAAAATCCGATTATGGAAAATACCTGAAATTAGTTGCAACAGACGATACGCTTGGAGGAATAACAAAATGACAATTATTGTAACGGGCGGTGCCGGTTTTATCGGCTCAAACTTCATATTTTATATGCTCAAAAAGCATCCAGACTACCGCATAATCTGCCTCGACAAACTTACATACGCAGGTAATCTGTCTACCCTTGCTCCCATTATGGACAACAAGAATTTCAGATTCGTAAAGGCTGATATCTGTGATAAAGCTGCGGTTGAAAAATTATTCGAGGAGGAGCATCCCGATATGGTTGTCAATTTTGCGGCGGAGTCGCATGTTGACCGTTCAATCGAGGACCCGGGCATCTTCTTAAAAACAAATATTTTAGGCACACAAACTCTTATGGACGCTTGCAGAAAATACGGTATAAAGCGTTATCATCAGGTTTCAACGGATGAAGTATACGGCGATTTACCGCTTGACAGACCCGACCTTTTCTTCACAGAGGAAACCCCTATTCATACAAGCTCTCCGTACAGCTCATCAAAGGCGGGTGCAGACCTGCTTGTATTGGCATATTACAGAACATACGGTCTTCCTGTTACAATAAGCCGTTGCTCAAATAACTACGGACCGTATCACTTCCCCGAAAAACTGATTCCGCTTATGATAGCAAATGCACTTAATGATAAACCGCTTCCTGTTTACGGAGAAGGACTTAATGTTCGTGATTGGCTCTATGTTGAAGACCATTGCAAGGCTATCGACCTTATCATTCATAATGGCAGAGTCGGCGAGGTTTACAACATCGGCGGACACAATGAAATGAGAAATATTGACATTGTTAAGCTTATATGCAAAGAGCTTGGCAAGAGTGAAGATTTAATCACTTATGTTGCAGACAGAAAAGGACACGATATGCGTTATGCAATCGACCCGACAAAGATTCACAACGAGCTCGGTTGGCTTCCCGAGACGAAATTCGCCGACGGAATCAAAAAGACCATTGCTTGGTATCTCGATAACAAAGAGTGGTGGGAAACCATCATCAACGGCGAGTATCAAACCTATTATGAAAAGATGTACGGTGACAGACAATGAGTATTAAATATCTCATAACAGGGGCAAACGGACAGCTTGGATATGATGTAAAAAAACAGCTTACACAGCGAGGATTTGAAGCAATCGGAACGGATGTAAGCGATATGGATATTACAGACAACACGGCAGTTGATGAAAAATTTGACGCTGTTAATCCGGATGTGGTAATTCATTGTGCGGCGTGGACAGCGGTTGACGCTGCCGAGGATGACGAAAACAAAAGCAAGGTCTATGCGGTAAATGTTATCGGTACAAAAAATATCGCAAACGCTTGCAAAAAACACAACTGTAAAATGGTATATATCAGCACGGACTATGTTTTCAGTACCGTGGGAGATGAGCCTATAAAACCCGACTGCAAAGAGTTTTCGCCCCTTAATTACTATGGTCAAACGAAGTATCTGGGAGAAAAAGCAGTAAGCGAAACAATAGATAATTTTTTTATTATACGCATTGCTTGGGTATTTGGCAAAAACGGCAATAACTTTATTAAAACCATGCTTAAACTCAGCGAAAATCATTCTGAGCTTCGTGTGGTGAATGACCAAATCGGCACACCGACATATACCTTAGATTTGGCAAGATTAATTATTGATATAAGCGAAAGCGAAAAATACGGCTTTTATCACGCAACAAACGAAGGCGGATACATTAGCTGGTGTGATTTCGCAAAAGAAATTTTCAAAGTGGCAAACAGGAATGTCAATGTTATTCCCGTTACCACCGAGGAATACGGTGCTTCAAAGGCGAAAAGACCGTTAAACAGCAGACTTGATAAAACAAAACTGATTGAAAACGGCTTCACTCCCCTACCGACATGGCAGGACGCACTGAGAAGATATATTGAAGAAATAAAGGCATAACAATGGCACAGATTAAAGTTGAAAAAAATGTCGGAGGCATAGAAGGTCTTTGCATAATAACTCCGACTGTTCACGGTGACAATCGTGGATATTTTATGGAAACATATAATGAAAAAGAAATGCACGAGGCGGGAATTGATGTTAAATTCGTTCAAGACAACCAGTCCGCCTCAAGTAGAGGCGTTTTAAGAGGGCTTCACAGACAGCTTTGCTATCCGCAGTCGAAGCTTGTAAGAACAATCAAAGGCTCAGTTTTTGATGTTGCTGTCGATATGAGAGAGGGAAGCCCGACATATCTTAAATGGTACGGAATCGAACTCAGCGAGGAAAACAAAAAGCAATTTTTTATACCGAAAGGCTTTGCTCACGGATTTCTCGTATTAAGCGATTATGCCGAGTTTTGCTATAAGGTGGACGACTTTTTCCATCCTAACGACGAGGGCGGAATCGCATATGATGACCCGACAATCAATGTAAAATGGCCGATAAAAGATGATATGAAAATCATTTTAAGCGAAAAGGACAAGGCGTGGAAGCCGCTGGAGCAATCAGAAAAGCTATGAAAATATTACTTGTAAACAAATTCTTATATAAGCGTGGCGGCAGCGAAACTTATTTTTTAAGTTTGAGTGAAAGTCTTGAAAAAGCAGGTCACACCGTATACTTATTCGGAATGAATGATGAGCGAAATGAAAATCGTCCTGAAAGTAAATATTATATAGACAATATTGATTATTCAAAGAAGACAAATGTATTATCTCAAATAAAACAAGGTCTTAAATCAATTTATTCATTTGAAGCAAAGCATAAATTTGAAGCACTTATCAGAGAGTACAAGCCTGATATAGTACATATAAATTTAATTCACAGACAAATCACGCTCAGCATTTTAGATGTATGTGAAAAATATAATATTCCCGTTGTGTTTACAACACATGACCTTGTATGCTCGTGTCCGGTCGGAAGTTTACTAACACCAACCGGCGAAACTTGCAGAAAGTGTTATGGCGGACATTACATAAATTGTGTAAAAAATAAATGCATAAAAAACAGCACTGCCAAAAGTATTATAGCGTTTATTGAAGAAAGCTTTTATAAAATTCATAAAAGCTATAACAAAATTGATGCTTATATATCACCGTCGAAATTTTATCAAAATGAAATATTAAAAAGCAATATTACAAACAATCAAGTATATCATCTTACAAACTTTTTACAGGTTAACACAGAATACTCATCACACGATTCAAAAAACTTTTATCTTTTTTTAGGAAGTCTGACAAAAAATAAAGGCGTGATGACAATTTTAAAAGCTTTTCATAAAGCCAACATTGAGAATTTTAAGCTTGTTTTAGCAGGTAACGGACCTGAACAAGAAGCTTTAAATGAATACATACAAACCAACGGACTTGAAGAAAAAGTGCTTTTACCGGGATTTGTTTCAGGTGAAGAGTTAGCAAAATTAAAAAAAGAGGCTTATATAGTTATTATGGCAAGCGAATGGTATGAAAACTGCCCTTATGGTTTAATGGAACCTATGGCTTACGGAAAACCTATTATCGGCTCAAAAATAGGTGGCATACCTGAACTTGCAATAGATGGCATAACAGGCTGGACATTTGAATCAAAAAACATCAATGAATTGTCTGACCTATTTGTAAAAACAAGCAGATTAAGTTCGGATGAATACGCCTCGCTATCGAAAAGTACACTTGATTTTGCAAAGGAAAAATTCGATTCACATAACTACATAAAACAGCTTGAAAGTATTTATACAGATTTGATTGAAGGAAAGCAAAAATGAAAATTTACGAAATAGGAACAGGCTACACATCAATACCGGCAAAAATTTCCGCTGCCACCGAAATCGTCATAGAGCAGTTGACTTATGCCATGATTGAAAACGGCGAAGATGTTACCGTTATTGATATAGAAGATAAAAACAGAAAAGACAGCTCATTACCTATTATAGAAATTAAAGTTCCGGGTTTTTCTGATAAAACCGACACTTCTCTTGGAATCATTCACAAGGTAAAAAGAGTGCTTTACTCAATTGCCGTTGCTAAAAAAATCAAAAAAATTCTTAAAAGCACAAAAGAAAAAATTGTTTTGCATTTTCACAATCAGTATAATATGTTTTTCTTTTTGAAATTAACCTCGGCAAAGGAAAGAGAAAAATGTATCTGCGCATACACCAACCACAGCGGGGTTTGGACATTGAATTGGGAAGAAGCAGAAAGCATTCTTAAAAAGCGTTATTTTCAAGAAGCCGAATGTATGAAAAATGCGGACTGCCTTTTCGTGCTAAATGACAAAACAAAGGATACTGCTATAAATCATTTGGGCGTTGATGCTGATAAGATTCATTTAATCAGTCACGGCGTAAACACAGAAATTTATAAGCCGTTGACTGAAGAAGAAATTACAAAAGCAAAAGCCGAACAAGGTTTGAGTGATAAAAGAATAATTTTACAAGTCGGCTCAATCAATGAAAACAAAGGGCAAAAGCGTGCTTTACAATTACTCTTGCCTTTAATCAAAGAAAATAAAAATCTCGTTTATGCATATGCAGGCGGAATTGTTGACGAAAATTATCAAAAAGAAATTTTTGAATTTGCAAAAGAAAACGGAATAGAAAACCGGGTTAAATATCTTGGAATGATTGCTCCCGGCAAGGAATTAAACAAAATTTATAATATAGCCGACGTTACAATTGTTCCATCAAAATTTGAATCCTTTTGTTTAGTCGTTATTGAGTCTTTTTCAGCAGGAGTTCCTGTTTTATTGAATAAAGATTCATCATTTTCGTTTAGTAAGAATGCGGTTCTTTATTCACCGGAAAACTTTGAACAGACAATAAAAAGTGCCATTCTTGACAATGAAGCAAATCATAAAGCATTAAAAGGAAAAGCTCGTAAGGCTGCCGTCAATAACTATAATTGGAATGCAATAGCAAAACAGTACACAAAAACTTTAGAAACCAAACCCAAGTTAAAACTATAATGAATCAAGGGAATAAGAATGAACAACGTATTACAAAAAAAAGAAATGTGGATTGACAATGTAAAAATTTTTGCTTGCTTGTTCGTTGTATTAGGTCATTTTTTTCAAAGCATGGTAACTTCAAGTATAATTCATCAAAATGAATTATACAACTGGTTTAATACAAGTATTTATTACTTTCATGTCCCCCTTTTTTTTATATGTTCCGGATATTTATATAAGAAAGTTCACCATTATTCAACTGTGAAGTCACATTTCAAATTAATTAAAAAAAAGCTAATTAATTTAGGTGTGCCGTATTTTACTTTTTCGTTAATAACATGGATTTTAAAAAATGTATTTAGTTCAAATGTAAATACGCAAACAGATGGATTTATTAAATCGTTGTTCATCGAACCAATACCTCCGTACTGGTTTTTGTATTGTTTATTCTTTTTATTTCTTATAACTCCTATTTTCAAAAAAGACTCTCAAAATTATTGCATTTTTTTAGTTGCATTAATGTTAAACATTTTAATACAATTTGTAAGCATTGATATTTATATAATTCAAAAAATATGCATAAACCTCATTTGGTTTTCATTGGGAATAATATTAGAACAATCTAATTTTTACAGAACAACAAAAAGGAAAACGCTTTATATCAATATAGCATTATTGTTATTATTCATTTCATTAAGCATTATATTTTCTTTAAGAAGAAACTTTTTCCCTTGCAAAAACCTACTTATGGGATTAATATCATGTTTTTCATTTTTGGGGATAATAAATTATATTTCAAAAACAAAAAAACAAACAAAAATTTTAATGTTTTTGTCAAGATACACTATGCACATATTTTTACTTCATACAATTTGTGCAGCATCTTTAAGAAGCTTACTACTCAAACTTAATGTAACAAATAGTGTTATTCATATAGTTTTGGGCATAATTATAAGTTTTATTGGTCCTATTATAATCGGAATTATTTCAGACAAAATAAAGTTTTTGGATTTCTTTTTTAAACCGAACAAATATATTAAAATTAAAGAGTGATTTAAATGGCAAAAAAATTAAACGGAACAGTAATAGTAACCTACCGATGTAATGCGAGATGCTCAATGTGCAACAGATACAAGGCACCGTCAAAAGCTGAGGAGGAAATCAGCATTGAAACTATCAAAAAACTTCCTAAAATGTATTTTACAAACATTACGGGTGGCGAGCCTTTCATCCGTGAGGATTTGAAGGACATAATCAGAGAATTGTATAAAAAAAGCGACAGAATTGTTATATCTACAAACGGATTTTTTACTGACAGAATCGTTGATTTATGCAAGGAATTTCCTCAAATCGGTATTCGCATTTCGATTGAAGGTCTTGAAAACACAAATAACGAAATCAGGGGCTTAAAGGACGGCTTTAACAAAGGTTATACCACGCTCAAAACTCTGGTTGATATGGGAATGAAAGACGTTGGATTCGGTATGACCGTTCAGGACAAAAATGCTCCCGACCTCGTTCCTCTTTACGAGCTTTCAAACGAGATGGGTATGGAATTTGCCACCGCTTCGCTGCATAACAGTTTTTATTTCGTTGAGGCAAAAAACAAAATAAACGACAGACCGATGGTTGCCGAAAACTTCGAGAATTTAATTAATGAATTGCTTGCATCAAACAGCCCAAAAAAATGGTTCAGAGCATATTTTAATCACGGACTCATTAACTATATCTACGGTCAAAAAAGACTTCTCCCATGCGATATGAGCTTTGACACATTCTTTATTGACCCGTATGGAGACGTAATGCCGTGTAACGGTACAAAGGACAAGGAGGTTATGGGCAACCTCAATGAGCAAAACTGGGACGAGCTGTGGGACAGTGAGCAAGCCGACAGAGTAAGAGAAAAGGTGCGCCACTGCGACAGAAACTGCTGGATGATAGGTTCTGTCTCCCCCGCTATGCACAAATATATTTGGGTGCCTGCCGCTTGGGTTATCAAACACAAGTTTTTACGCTACTTTAAGGATAAGAAATACAGTATGTATGAGCTTGATGTTGTGCGTAACTATCGTGACGGTAAGGTCACAAAGGAAGAACTTGACAAACTATCAACCTGCGACTTAAATGCAGAAATAAACAACGGCTTGTCCGAGGCTTCAAAAAATGAATTAAAAAACAAAACCGGAGAAGAAATCGTCGACGCAGACATCGCAAGACAGATGAGTGTAAAGTAATAACTTATGAATATTAAACAACGAATTAAATATTTAATCGGCGCTATTAAATGCCATTTGAAAAATATAAAAACACACGAAAGCGTTTATATTGGTAAAAACGTTCATATCGCAAACGGAAAAAATATAGTTCTCGGTGCCGATGTTCAAATAAGACCATATTGTGATATTTTTGCCGCAGAAAAATTTGTTATAGGAAAAGGTACCGACATAGGGACTCGTAACAGAATTGCCGGAAATATCGAAATCGGTGAATATGTATTGTTTGGACCTGATAATTACATCTGTTCTCAAGACCATAATTATGCAGATATTAATAAACCGATAATCTCTCAAGGTGCGTTAGATATAAAAAACAACGGCCATAGTACACTAAAAATAGGTGATGGCTCATGGATTGGAACTCACGTAGCCATCATAGGCGATGTTCACATAGGAAAGAACTGCGTTATCGGTGCTAATTCAGTAGTGACAAAGGATATACCAGATTACAGCGTGGCTGTGGGAATCCCTGCAAAAATAATTAAACAATATAATTTTACAACCAATTCTTGGGAGAAAATCAACTAATGAAAATACTGATGCTTGTTAATTGGAAAATTAAATATTGTGATACTGTTCCTTCCGACAAGCAACCGCCGGATTATTACATTAAGGGCAAGGATTATTGGTTTTACAGATACTTTGACGAAAAGCCCAAAGTTGATGTAATAGACATTTCGTCCTGTCCTGCTCTTGAATGTTTTGAGATGCGAAAACTGCATTTTTACATTATTCAAGGACTGAAGGCTATACCAAGGCTTGATAAATATGATTTAGTTGTATCACACGGAATGCCAAGTGCTGTAATCGTTGCACTGTGGCAACGCATATTTAAGAAAAAAGTTAAGCATATTGTATTTGACATAGGTTGTTTTAATTCTGCTGCCGAAAGCGGCAAGGTAATGAAGGCAATGCAATATGTAAGCAAATCTATCGACGGCATCATTTATCACACAAAATGCCAAAAGGAATATTATAAAAAATACTATCCATGGCTGGCAGATAAGAGTGAATTTATACGCTTTGGCACAGATTTGGAATTTTTTGACAGCGCCAGTCTTAAAAAAAATGATGATTACGGCAAATACATAGTTTGCATAGGTGCTTCACGCAGAGATTGGGACACGCTTGTAAAAGCGTATGAAACGCTTAACACCGACCTGAAATTAAAAATTATCGGCTGTGTGAATGAAAAATATAACGGAGTCAAAGGAGTTGAACAAATTCCGCATATTCCCGTTAAAGAAATGATAAATCAAATATATAATTCGAGGCTGTGCGTTTTGCCGCTTGAGGCATTTAACTACTCCTACGGTCAAATGACATTTTTACAGCAAATGGCTCTTGGAAAATGCGTCATCAGCGCAGATGTACCAAGCCTAAAGGGCTATGCTCAAAACGGAAAAACAGCCGTGTTTTATACACCTAAAGATGTAAAATCATGTGCTGATACTATAAATTCTGTTTTAGCCAATCCCGAACACGAAAAACAGATAATTGCCAATGCTCAAGAATACTTGAAAAATGAGTGTAACGAAAAAGTAATGGCGAGACAGATAGAAGTATTTTACAAAAAAATATTAAAAAACTAAGGACACAAATCAAAAATGACGCTAAAAATAAGAAACATAGATATTTGGAAATTTTTATTTCTTTATTTGATATTTCAGCCGAGCCTTTCAGACTTAATAGACAGTAGGGTAATAGGCACCTTAATCAAATACTCTGATGAGGCAATCGGAGTGCTTATGGTTATGGCAGTTCTGTTTAGGGCAATGAAATCTGAAATAACGCTGATAAAATTCGAACGATATATGCTTATGTTTATGCTGGTATTTGAAATTATAGGAATAGTTTCGGGATTCAAGTATAAATACCAAGACATTTCATATATGCTGGTTGATGCATACACCTGTTCAAAATTTTTCATATATTATTTGTGTGCAAGATTGCTTACCCAAGGTAAATTGACACAAAAATATTTTTTCTCTGTAAATACGATATGCAAAATAATAGCTGTTATATTCTGCATCCTGGCAATACATGATGCGTTTTTAACTCCGTGGTTTAAGGTTCAAGACTTCCGCTTTTTCGCAAATTCGGTTTGCTTGTTCTTTGGACACCCCGAAAGTCTTGCAAGAGCATGTATAACGGTAATATTCCTTCTTTCATATAACTACAAATATTATAAGCATAATATTTACTACATAGCAATGCTCACTGTTGTAATGATTCTTACATTTAGAACTAAAGCCATTGTTGCTGTATTTGTTTTATTTATTTTCTATATCTATTTTATTAAATTCAATTTCAAAAGCATTCTTCCGGTAGGAATTGCATCTGTTGCCGGTGCGGGCTATTTTGGCTACGATTCCTTCACAGGTTATTATATTGAAACCGACACATCTGCCAGAAAAGTACTGACTCAAGACAGCATTATACTGGCAAACAAATTTTTCCCAAATGGAACAGGCTTTGGAAGCTATGCATCAAGTATGGCAGCACAATATTATTCAAAGTTATACATTAAACTTGGTTATTACAGAAGAACGGATATAGGAATGGGCGAAGGACGCTTTGGTAAATTTTTAAGTGATACTTTTTGGCCTATTGTAATTGCTCAAACCGGATGGCTCGGCTTAGTTAGTTTCTGCCTTGCAATTATCAGTATGTTAATTTACATTATTCAAAGCAGAAAAAAAGATATGTATTATTTTTGGGTTGCAATATCCATCATTATTTATGACCTAATCTCATCGTTTGCCGCACCTGCTTTTTTCTATCCGTCGGCTATGGCACCATTCCTGTTTTTAGGACTAATTACATCTATACATGAATTTCCTAAAAAAGAAAGTAAATAATGCTTTATCAAATGCAGCAACAAATCAGTTGCTGCATTGACTGCATAAATAATTAAAACGATTTCTATAATTTGAATTAATTTTAATTTTAGAAAATATCAAGCAAGGACGAAAAACTAATGCAAAAAAAAGCATTTTATAATATAATTTCCAGCCTGATGCTTCAATCAATAATGCTGATAACGAATTTCATCGTTCCTCATTTGATTATTCACAATTACGGCTCATCTATAAACGGTCTTATAACCTCTATAACACAATTTCTATCATTTGTTGTTCTTTTAGAATCAGGTATCGGCGGTGTGGTATTGGTAAAATACTATGACGCTTTGGCTACAAACGACTCAATTAAAATGAGTCAGGTATATAAGGAATCAAAAAAATTCTTTGATATAATTGCCTATATAACCATAATATATGTGATAATACTCTGTATTATATTCCCTTATATAGCCAAGAATAATACATCCTCAAGATTCACTGTAACCGCTTTAATCCTCATTATTTCAACAACATATTTGACTCAGTATTTTTTTGGCCTTGTTAATCAACTTGTAATTCAAGCAGACCAAAAAGCCTATATTGTAAACTTTACAAAGGGTATTGCAAACTTAATAAGTACAATATTAATCGCATTATTTATATTCCTTAAAGCGGATATTATACTTGTTAAATCAGCCGGAGCAATCGCTTTAGTCTCTATACCCGTTGTTTTCAGCGTCTATGTAAAAAAGAACTACAATATAAATCACAATATTGAACGAAATAAGTCTATATTAAGCGATAAATGGAACGGATTAGGCCAGCACATAGCAACCTTTATACATGGAAATGCCGACATAGTGCTTTTAACATTATTTTCAGGCGTACTCGAGGTATCTGTGTATTCTGTTTACACTCTTATAACCTCAGGTATGCACTCTGTTCAGGCTGCTCTTTCAAACGGAGTTTCGGCAGCTTTTGGAAATATGATCGCAAACGGAGAAAGCAAAAAGGTAAAAAAATATTACATAGCATTTGATTACTTAAATATGCTGATCTTCTCTGTTTTGTTTACGGTTGCATTTTTTATGATATTGCCATTTGTGAGACTTTACACAAACGGTGCTACGGACATTAACTATATCAGACCGCTTTATGCAGCGATAGTTTTGGTAGCCGATTATCTTTATTGTGTACGATGCTCGTATTCTTGCATTATCTTTGCCGCAGGTCACTTTAGGCAAACAATGAAAAACAGCTATATAGAAGCCGGAATTAATATAGTTATATCACTATTACTTGTAAACAAATACGGTCTTGTCGGTGTTGGTATAGGTACATTGGCAGCAATGGCGTTTAGAAGCATTGATTACATACGCTATCTTTCTAAAAACATTATTTTTTGGGATATAAAGAAAATCGCATATAAATATATAATCAACATTATTGCTTTTGCAATCATATTCCTGTGTGCAAGAGGTCTAAAATTTGACCAAATAAACAGCATAAGTCAGTGGATTATTTATGCTGTGATAACTACGCTGATTACCGTTACGATATATTTAATAATTAATTTTGTACTTAATAAAAATGAAATCATAACAGTATATAAACTGTATGTGCAACCATTAATCAGTAAGGTAACAAGGCGATTAAAAAAGGGTGAATTATGAAAGTAATCATCATCGACATCATAAGGACTGTTAAGTGCAGTTTTCCGCAGGGGTTTACGCTGGCAATAATGCTGACTGTTTTAACATACATGATAAAACACGGCAGAATTGACGGATATATTAATTCATTAAACGAAAAAAAGAGCAGATACTTCATATATCTGCTCACCTACTGCTATATGGTACTTTACAGAACGCTGCTCTGTCGCACAGCCATATATGCTCCCCTGTCAATAGTGTGGCAGGATTGGGGAATAGTAAAATGCAATCCGCTAAAAATTGACCTATCACCCTTCGTGGGCAACATTGCACTCTTCACCATACTGATACTTTTAATTCTGCTAAACTTTTCGCACAAATTCAAAAATGACAAAGATATGCTGATTAAATGCACAGTATTATCTTTTGTACTTTCGCTGAGCATTGAGGTAATACAGCTTATTACCTGCCGTGGCACATTTCAAATCAGCGACTTAACTTACAACACCGTCGGCGGTTTGCTGGGTGCTGTTATATATATCAAAGCGCAACAAAAAAATTAATCCCTCTTGATACAAATACACATCACGAGGGATTTTTAATTTATCACTTACACAGCTCGTCTGCGTTTATAACGCTATTATGCTTTCTTTCTACCAATGTCTTATTAGTTGATTCGGGGATGAGCGTGCGCGCCTTTGGATTCAGCGCCAAAACGGCTGATTTGCCGTTATCAAGCTTTGCTTTAACCTTATCGCCATCCATTTCAAAACTGCCTTTATAAGTCGTTACAGACCATCTGCCGGCATCGTCCAAGATATAATAGGTTACGGTACAAGTACCGTTATCATCAAACTTCAGCGAATTTATTGCAGTTCGATTATCTTTATCCTTAAACGGCTGAGAATACCAATAGTTATCATAAATATAATCGTTAGTTACCTCAGCGTCCTCGTTTTCGGAAATAGCCTGATTATCATTAGTAATGTTGCTGATTGTATGGTCAAAAATCACATCGCTGATGTCTTTATCTGACGAAGCGAAATTGACTGTCTGATAATAAACATAGCGGTTATCATCGTTATAAAAACTAAAGGTCATCTCGAATGTATATGTATAGTTTTTACCCGAAGCAAGTTTGAAATCCGCTAAATCAAAATATATAGCTCTGAACGAATCGTCGATATTTTTTGTATACTTATAATCCTCACTCACAGGCTTAGTCGTAATAACATCAAGCTGCTCGACAGCGCCTTCATAAAGCTTCACCGAATGAATAAACTCAAGCTTTGACGAATTATCTATTGAAACAAAAGCAACGCTTTCGTCACCGTTTATAATTCCCTGTCCGCCCGTAAATGAAAGCTCGGGGTTTTCCCTGGTCATATTCCTTTGATAAAACAAAAAATATGAGCCACAGCTTGCTCCGATGATAACAGCAAGAGCAAGAATAATCAACATCACTCTCTTAAAAATCGGTGTGCGTGCCTTTGGCTGAGGATAATTATCTCTCGGTATGTCGGAGAAATTAACACCCTCTCTGTCATTAACCACCGCACCGCAGTTAATACATACCCTGCTTCCCCGTGCAAGAGAAGCACCACAATTTTTACACTTCATAAATTCACCTTTATTAACATTATAAAATAACTATATAGGTTTTGGCGAGGATTGTCAACATTCAGGCAAAAAAAGTACAAAAAACTATTGACAATAAGAGAAAAATATTGTATCATACGTAATGGTTAGCGAGAGCTAACCGTTAATAAGCGAACGAGGTTAGCGAGAGCTAACCTATTTTAAGGACAATATGTTAGCAAACGCTAACCGTTTTATGACAAAAAAACTGTATCAGGAGGCAAAAAATGATGCCGTTAAAATTGGCGCCTGCCAACGAGGATTTAACCATCCAAAGAATAGCAGGCAACGAAATTACAAAAAAACATTTGGCAGATTTAGGATTTGTTGTCGGTTCAACAGTTAAAGTTATTACCGAATCAAACGGAAATCTGATAGTGAATGTTAAAGAATCCAGAGTTGCAATAGGTGCATCGATGGCTATGAAAATTTTTGTATAACAACAGTGATTTAATTTTAGGAGGAAATATATGAAAACGCTTAAAGAAATCAAAGTCGGTCAAAGTGCGATTATAAAAAAAATTCACGGCGACGGTGCACTGAAAAGAAGAATTATGGATATGGGTATCACAAAGGGTGTTGAGGTCAATATACGCAAGGTTGCTCCCCTGGGCGATCCTTTGGAGATAACCGTAAGAGGCTACGAGCTTTCAATCAGAAAAGCAGACGCAGAACTTATCGAAGTTGAATAATTAAATATTTAATATATTTGTCTAATTGAAAGGAGAAGCAATATGGGTATCAAAATTGCTCTTGCCGGAAATCCAAACTGCGGCAAAACTACCCTGTTCAATGCCTTGACAGGCTCTAACCAATATGTCGGCAACTGGCCGGGCGTAACGGTTGAAAAAAAAGAAGGTAAACTAAAAAAACATGACGATGTAATAATTACCGACCTTCCGGGTATTTATTCACTTTCGCCTTACACACTTGAAGAGGTAGTTGCAAGAAATTACCTTATCGGCGAGCATCCGGATGCAGTGCTTAATATCATAGACGGTACAAATCTTGAGAGAAACCTTTATCTCACGACGCAACTTGTTGAGCTCGGTATTCCGGTTGTTGTAGCGGTAAATATGATTGATGTCGTAAAGAAAAACGGCGACAAAATCAACACTCAAGAACTTTCCAGACAGCTTGCATGCCCCGTTGTTGAAATTTCAGCACTCAAAGGCACAGGTATAAAGGAAGCGGCAGACATCGCAGTTAAGGCTGCAAGTGAGTCTCCGACAATTCCACAGCATAAGTTCAGCGGCGTTGTTGAGCATGCGCTGGCTCATATCGAGGAGGCTGTTCTCCACGATATGCCCGAAAACCAACAGCGTTGGTACGCTATCAAGATTTTTGAAGGCGACGACAAGGTTCTCGAACAACTTAAAATTTCGAGCGAAGTTCTCACTCATATCAAAAAGGATATTGAAGCTGCCGAAAAAGAACTTGACGATGACGCAGAATCAATCATCACAAACGAAAGATATTTATATATTGCATCTATCATAAAGAGCGTATATACTAAGAAGAATAAAGGCAAACTTTCAACCTCGGATAAAATCGATAAAGTTGTTACAAACAGATTTTTGGGTCTGCCAATTTTCGCAGTAATTATGTTCCTTGTTTACTACATTGCCATGGTTGCGGTAGGCGCACCGGCAACAGACTGGGTAAATGACGGCGTGTTCGGTGACGGTTTCCACCTCTTCGGAAACGGTACAGCAGCTTATGAGCAGGCTGCCGAAGAGTACGGAGACAGCGACCAAATTCTTCAGGCATTTATCGACCAATACGGAACAGAGGATATGGCTGACGCTATCGACCTCGAAAACGAGGATTACAGCCAAGATGGTGCGGCAATCGCTTTGAGCGACCTTGTCAATGCTACTCCCGACGACGCTTCCGTTACATACGAAACAGAGGATGAGGAAACTCTCGAAACAACAGAGCATCCGAACACAACAAAAGCAGACCTCATCAACGCTGTTGACCAATATAAAAACACATCATACAAAGAGGACTTCGGTGCTCCGGATACGAGCACATACGGCGTTTGGGTTAAGAGTATCCCTGTTCTTCTCGGCGAACTCTTTGAAAAGGCTAACTCACCTGAGTGGCTTTCGGGTCTTGTGCTCGACGGTATTGTAGCCGGTCTCGGTGCTGTACTCGGTTTCGTTCCTCAGATGCTTGTTCTCTTCCTTATGCTTGCATTCCTCGAGGGTTGCGGCTATATGGCAAGAATTGCATTCGTGCTTGACCGTATTTTCAGAAAATTCGGCCTTTCGGGTAAATCCTTCATTCCTATGCTTATCGGTACAGGATGCGGCGTTCCCGGTATCATGGCTTCCCGTACAATCGAAAACGAGCGAGACAGACGAATGACGATTATGACAACTACATTCATTCCATGCAGTGCAAAGATTCCTTTCATCGCAATGATTGCGGGTGCTATCTTCGGCGGTTCGGCTGTTGTTTCAACCTCTACATACTTCATCGGTATGGCGGCAATCATCATCTCGGGCATTATGCTTAAAAAGACCAAGATGTTCTCGGGCGACCCTGCTCCGTTCGTTATGGAACTTCCCGCATATCACCTTCCGACAGTCGGAAACGTACTTCGTTCGACATGGGAGCGTGGCTGGTCGTTCATCAAAAAAGCAGGTACAATCATCACTCTTTCAACCATCTTTGTATGGTTCACAACATACTTCGGCGTTGTTGACGGACAGTTCAGAATGCTCGGTGAGGACGAAATCGGTTCTTCGATTCTTGCGGCAATCGGCGGTGCAATCGCTTGGATATTCAAACCGCTCGGCTGGGGCAACTGGCAAGCTGTTGTTGCTTCTGTAACAGGTCTTGTTGCCAAGGAAAACATTGTAGGTACAATGGGTATTCTCTACGGCGGCGGAGACGGAAGCGTTTACGATACAATCGGAAGCGTATTTACAGGCGTAACAGGCTATTCGTTCCTCGTATTCAACCTCCTCTGTGCTCCTTGCTTTGCGGCTATCGGTGCTATGAAGCGAGAGATGAACAACGCAAAGTGGACATGGTTTGCCGTAGGTTACCAGTGCGGATTTGCTTATGTAATCGCACTTATCATTAATCAGGTAGGCTCAATGTTCGCAGGAAACGGAAATATATTCGGTTTCATTGTTGCTCTTCTTACTATCGCAGCTATCCTTTATATGCTGTTCAGAAAGAACAAGTACGACAACAACAAACTTTCCGTAAAATAATTAATTAGGAAGTGATTTAATGATTAGCTTTATCCAAAATAATCTCTTGAATATAATAATAATAGCCATTTTAATACTGACGGTAACGCTCATCATTAAAAGCTTAATTAAGCAAAGGAGGAATGGCGGAGGTTGCACAGGCAACTGTTCATCCTGCCACTCCTCCTGCGCAAGCACTAAACAGCTTGTAAAGACTACGCTTAAAATTGACGGTATGATGTGTTCTATGTGCGAAAGTCACATCAACGAGGCTGTCAGAAAAGCCTTTAATGTCAAGAAAGTGAAGTCTTCACATATAAACGGTACAACCGTTATCATCAGCGAGCATAGGCTCGACGATGAACTACTCAAAAAAACTATTGCTGATACCGGCTATGAGCTTAAAAGCATTAGCTTCGAATTAGCGTAAATAGTAAAAACTCCTTTCCAATAACGAAAGCAGCATCGCTACCCCGATGCTGCTTTTGTTATGTTAAATGCTAATATAGATATATCACAAAAATATTTACTTGTTTAAGTAATTTAGAAAATATAACGCTTAAAATATATTGCTCTCAAATAAAAAATGTCGAAAAAAGGATGTGAATGTTTTTCACACTACATATTTATACAAAAAGAGATGAAGTTAATACTCCATCTCTTAAATAGCTATCGAATATTTACTTTGTGTGTTCATCAAGGGTGAGGTAATATGCCTTGAGGAAATGCTCGGAAAAGAACTTAACCTCGGGCATATCTATATCGGCAATTTTTTGCTCCTGCGATTTAAGGGCAATGTCAAATTCCCTATTACCCATACGATTTTCCTCAATACACTTAACGAGTGCGCTGATTTTATCGGCAGCCTTAATGAGCTTCCACAGTTGCTTATCCTCATCACTTTTATGAAAAAGGGATACATAGTCCTGTTTATAATCATCGGGGAGCATTTTTAACAGTCTATCGCCTGCCGTTTTTTCAATGTCCTTGTAAACGCTTTTAATCTCGTCATTATAATACTTAACCGGAGTGGGCATATCGCCTGTTATAACCTCGGTTGTATCGTGATAAAGAGCAAGCAAAGCGGCACGCTCGGGATTATAATTTTTGCCGAATTCCCTATTACCGATAAGTGCAAGAGCGTGGGCAATAACAGCAACGCTATGGCTATGCTCTGCAATATTTTCCTTATTGGCATTAGGCATAAGCGCCCAGCGGTCAATATACTTCATTCTATTGACCATAGCAAAGAAATTATAATTATTCTGCATCTTTTTCTGTTTCCTTTATATCAATACCAAGCTCGCAAAGCTGAACATCGTCAATATATGACGGAGCGCCACTCATAAGCTCGCTTGCATTTTGAACCTTAGGGAATGCCACAACATCACGCAACGAATCAGCGCCGCAGATAAGCATAGCAAGTCTGTCGAGGCCGATACCCATACCACCGTGAGGCGGTGCGGCATACTGATAAGCGTCAACAAGGAAGCCAAACTTAGCGTCTATTTCCTCCTGCTGCATTCCGAGAAGCTCAAACATCTTAGTCTGAAGTTGTGTATCGGTAATTCTCATAGAGCCTGACGAAAGCTCGGTTCCGTTAAGCACAAGGTCGAACGCCTGAGCCTTAACCTTTGATTTATCGGTATCAAGATACTGAATACTCTCCTCCATAGGCATAGTAAACGGATGGTGGGCAGCAACCCACTCGCCTGTTTCCTCATCCATCTCGAAGAACGGCATTTCGGTAATCCAAAGGAAGTTCCACTTACCCTCGGGGATAATATCAAGTTCCTTAGCAACCATAAGGCGAAGCACACCCATAACGGTGAGAGCCTTTCTGGTCTTATCACTTACGATAAACACAACATCGCCCTGTTGAGCGCCGAGTGTACTGAGGAGTTCATCGAGTTCGCCGTCTTTAAGGAACTTAGAAAACGAGCAATTCGGCTCTGCATCAGCCCAGCGAACATAAGCAAGACCCTTTGCGCCGATTCCCTTTGCAGCCTCTGTAAGTTTATCAATTTTTTTACGAGTATAAACAGAAGCGGCATTTTTAGCAACGATTGCCTTAACCGAGCCGCCGTCTGCGATTGCGCTCTTAAACACAACAAAATCGGTATTATCAGCCCAATCGGAAATGTCCTGAATAAGCATATCAAAACGAGTATCAGGCTTATCCGAGCCGTACTTATTCATAGCGTCGGCAAAAGTCATACGAGGCAAATGCTCGGGGACATCAACATTGATGGTTTTTTTCATCAACTTTGATATAAATCCCTCTGCCATATTCATAATATCGTCGCAGTCAACAAAACTCATTTCAAGGTCAATCTGAGTAAACTCAGGCTGTCTGTCTGCACGCAAATCCTCATCTCTAAAGCAACGGGCAAGCTGAATATATCTGTCAAAGCCTGCAATCATGGTAAGCTGCTTATAAATCTGAGGAGACTGTGGCAACGCATAAAACTTACCGTTATGAATTCTCGACGGAACAACATAGTCTCTTGCACCCTCGGGAGTAGACTTAATCATCATCGGGGTTTCAATTTCGATGAAATCGTTAGCGTAAAAATACTCTCTTGCAATTTTTGCAATCTCGTGGCGCATGAGAATATTCTTAGTGAGTTTTTCGTTACGAAGATTAAGGTATCTGTATTTAAGAGTGATTTCATCTCCGACCTTTTCGCTCTTTTCAATCTCGAACGGAGGAGTCTTAGCCTTTGATACAATACGAAAATCGCTTACGATAACCTCAATGTCGCCTGTCGGAATATCCTTATTCTTGCTTTCTCTCTCGGCAACAACGCCTGTTGCGGCAACAACATATTCGCTCCTTGCCGACTGTGCAAGAGCAAAAACATCTCTATCGGTCTTATCGTTAAACGAAAGCTGAATAATGCCTGTTCTGTCACGCAAATCAATAAAGATAAGGTTACCCAAATCTCTTTGGCGCTGTACCCAGCCGAAAACAGTTACGGTCTGTCCGACATTTTCCATATTAAATTTACCGCAATAATCGGTACGTTTCATACCCTTAATTGAATTATTCATTTATCTGTCCTCCGGAAAAAAGAGAGTTAAAATCGAAAGCCTCGCCGTTAATTTCCAAATCCTTGAGCTGACTTTCCATACTTACGGAATAAAAGCCGTTTACAAAGGTGTCAAGATTAATCTCGCTCGACTCACCCGTTGCCATATCCTTGAGAGAAACGACTTTATTTTCTACCTCGTTATCGCCGATAACAACATTGAACTTAGCGCCGAGCTTGTCCGCATACTTCATCTGCGCTCTGAGGGAGCGTCCGTTAAGGTCGTACACAACCGAGAAGCCCTCGTCACGCATATCCTTAGCAATTTCAACAGCCTTCAGCGTTGCCTTTTCGCCCATAGCAACGATAAACAAATCAGGTCTTGACGGCTCAGGAAAATCACAGCCCTGTGCCTCCATAACAAGCTGAAGTCTCTCAAGACCCATGGCAAAGCCGAGCGACGGAGTATGCTGACCGCCAAGCTCTTCAAGCAAGCCGTCATAGCGACCGCCGCCACACACAGTACCCTGAGAGCCGATAGCGTCGGAAACAAATTCAAACACCGTCTTAGTGTAATAATCGAGTCCTCTTACGATTTGAGGATTAACTATATATTCTATATTTGCGGCGTCAAGGTAAGACTTAACCTTTTGGAAATGCTCTCTGCACTCATCGCAAAGATAATCAAGTACAACAGGTGCACCCTTTGCTATTTCACTGCAAACAGGACTTTTACAGTCGAGAATACGCATAGGATTGCGCTCTAATCTGTCATTACAGGTATCGCAAAGCTCGTCTGTGTATTGCGAAAAATACTCCTTGAGTGCCTTATGATATTCTGCCCTACACTCAGGACAGCCTATTGAATTAAGCTCAAGGTGCAAATCCTTTACGCCAAGTTCATTAAACACCTGACCTGCAAGCATAATCATTTCTGCGTCTGCAAGCGGAGAGGTTGCTCCGAAGCATTCAATTCCGAACTGATGGAACTCACGAAGTCTGCCCGCCTGTGGCTTTTCATATCTGTAACAAGATGTAAGATAGCATATCTTTTGCGGCAGTGCCTCATTTGAAAGTCCGTTTTCAAGAAACGCTCTTGCCGCACCTGCCGTACCCTCGGGACGAAGCGTAATCGAACGACCGCCCTTATCGTCAAATGTATACATTTCCTTTTGCACTACATCGGTAGTATCGCCGACACCTCTTTGGAAAAGCTCTGTATGTTCAAAAACAGGTGTACGCATTTCCTTATAGCCAAAAGCTTCGGCAACGCTGAGGCAGGTAGCCTCTATGTATTGGTTTTTGTAAGACTCTGAGGGTAAAACATCCTTTGTACCCTTAATTGCCTTTGTAATTAAAGCCATAATTTCCTCCTATATACAAGCACTAAGGTGAGAGCATTGCTCCCACCTCAAGTCATTATTAGTCTTTTTTATTATAGCGTGGATTAACAATTTCACGCCACTCAAAGTCGCCTCTTTCAACGCCTCTGATAAGTGCCTCCGCAGTTGCAATATTAGTTGCAAACGGGATATTATGCACATCGCAAAGCCTGAGCAGGTCGTTATCGTTAGGCTCGTGCGGCTTAGGGTTAAGAGGATCTCTAAAGAAAATAAGCAGGTCTATTTCGTTGCACGCAATTCTGCTGGCGATCTGCTGTCCGCCACCCTGTGAACCGCTTAAAAAGCAGTTAATGTCCAAGCCGGTTGCTTCCTTAATCAGCTTACCCGTAGTACCTGTCGCACACACATCGTGTCTGCTGATAATGCCGCAATAAGCTATACAAAACTGTACCAAAAGCTCTTTTTTTGCGTCATGCGCTATAAGTGCTATATTCATAAAACGAATGCTCCCTCTTCTAAAATTATAATTCCATTATTTATAATAGCATAATTTATTTAATATAACAAGTAATTTTTTAGACCAATCACTCTAAAAGCGTTTCGTCGGTCTGTGCCTTTTCTTCAAGGCTGTTTTGAGTGTAGTAATAATCTATTACCGCACCCGTAATTTGTGCCGTCGATGAACCGGTACCTGCGGTTTCGATAGCAGACGCTACGCTGATTTCAGGGTTATCGTACGGCGCAAAGGTAATCAAGAAACCGTTATTTTTCTTAACTCCGTTTACATATACCTGAGATGTACCCGTCTTACATGCAACAGGTGTTTTTACCTGAAGTTGATTTTGGAAAAGGTTTATACCTACCCTTCTCATACCGCCCTTAACTGTATTAAAGGTGGATTCGCTTACGCCCGTCTTTTCGGTAACGGTAACATTTGTTTGAGTAACCGCACCCGTTGATTTTGAAATAGTCGATTTAACAAAATGGGTTTTATATCTTGTGCCGCCGTTTGCAATAGTTGCACAATAATTAGCCAACTGAAGCGGAGTGACAAGATTTTCCGACTGTCCGATAGCCGCCTGAACGGTATCGCCGGGATTCCATGTCATATCAAATTTCTTTCTGTATTCCGGTCCTGCCAATATGCCGCTTGCTTCGGGAATTTCCACTCCTGTTTTCTGTCCCAAGCCGAAAAGTCTGCCGTACTGGTTCATTACATCAATGCCCATAAGACTTGCACAGTTATAGTAGAAAACATTACACGAATGCTCAAGTGCCTGCTGAACATTAATACTTCCGTGAGCGTCAAGATCACCGAATGTCATCTCACCCACTCTGTACGAGGCACTGCATGTAAATCTTGTCTCGGGTGTGATAAAACCTTCCTCCAACGCCGCAACCGACATAAGCGGCTTAAAGGTTGAACCGGGAGCATATGCACTCATTGCAAATCTGTTATAAAGAGGTTTCTTGCTGTTCTTACTCAGCGAATCATAATCTTCATAATAATCAAGCAGGTCATAGGTTGGATAGTTTGCGGCGGCAAGAATACTTCCGTCGTGAATATCCTCAACAACAACCGCACCGGTAGCCTCAGACGAGGTTGCAAGACAAATTTCCTCCAAGTTTTCCTCGGCAATTTTTTGCATATCCTTATCAATGGTCAAGACTATGGTATCGCCCTGTATAGGCTCTTTTGTAACGGTTTGGCTGACATTACCCTCAGCGTCGATTGTAACGGTAGCCTCTCCGCTGACCCCTCTCAGTTCGCTCTCACAAGCCGCCTCAATGCCCGACTCGCCGATTTCGTCATTTATTCCGTAACCGCTATCCTTGAGCTTTTTATACTCGTCTGCATTAATTTTACGCACAGTGCCTATAATATGCGAAGCAAGAGAGGAATCGGCATATGTTCTGTATGCCACAACTCTTACATCTGCACCGAGATAGAGCGAATTGTTTTCCTTAATTTCCGCAACCGTTTCATCCGATACATCATCGGCAATCGTTACAGGATTAGACACGGAGAAAAGAAGTCGTGTAAGCTCATATCTGACACTGCCTATTTCCAAAGCTGTCTTTTTATCAAAGCTTTCCAAGCCATACTTTTCAACCATTGCATCAAAACAGTTTTGTGCGGTGGCATAAGGCTGAACATTAAGCATATCCTTGCTTTTCATATTCTTAATGTCAGTCTCATATTTTTTGTCGTCGTTCTCGTCATAAAAAACCACATTTCCCGACGAATCAAATTTAAGCGGGAGATTATGCACAAACTCCTCGCCGTTTTTATTAAACAAATCAATAAGTCTTAAAATAATTTCATTTCTCTCATCATTATCCTTTGCAGACGGATAATAAGCGGCATTCAAAACAATGCTGTTGCCTTTTCTGTTAGTAACGAGGACATTACCGTTTCTGTCTACAATATCCCCACGAGCCGCCTCAAGAGGCACGGTATATGTTTTCACTGCACTGCTTTGGGCAATATAGTAATCGTTATTTTTTACCTGAATGTTATACAGGTCCGCACCGAAGCCGAGCATTACTGCCAAGACAAGCACAACGGCGACAACGGTTCTTGAACTTTTATATCTTTTGCCCACAGCGACTCTCCTTTCATAAATTTATCAAGCGGAAATTCTATTCCTTATTAAGCTTCCTTTTAATCGGAGTAAGCACAAAATCAAAAACAACGCCCACAACGCAGGTGTAAACGCAGGACGGAAAATAAAACGAAATAAGTGCCTGAGAACCGACTGTTTTTTTTGCACCGACAAAAATGAGCCAATAGAAAAAAGTATAAAGCATACTTGTCAAAACGACAGCAACCACACGAACCCAAAATGTTTCACGAAACAGATGGGTAAGCAACAGCGACAGCGCATAACAGCACACCGTAAAGAAAACGGCGTTAAACGCAGTATGATTAGGCGAAAAGCAGTCCCACAGCACTCCCGAAAACAAGCCTATAAAAATCGCCTGTATTTCATCCTCGCCCATAGCGAGCAAAACCGTGGCAGGTATCAGCACGAAGCACCTTGCATTTCCGATTTCAAAATGCGAAACGCCCACGCTCTGAACAAGAGAGAGCAGAGCAATTATTCCGCAATAAATCGAATATTTAATTGTCTTTTCTTTCTTAGTCAGTTCCATAAAATCAATAATCCGAATAATTAAAAATCAGTTAGTACAAAACAGGTATTTATGTTATTTGCGTCAACGCCCGGCTTAATCACCGCATACGACGATATATCAGTAGCCTCGTCGGCAATTTCGTCAACAGTTCCAATAATAAGCCCCTTTGGCATATTACCGCCCACACCTGCGGTACACACAACGGATTCGTATGTAATCGAGGTGGAGGAATCAAGATTTGCAAACTTGCATTTATTATCGGCTGCAAGTGCAGGAGTTGAGGTAACATACGAAATTTCGCCCGAAATAACCTCATAAGCCGAAACATTAAATGCAGGATTCAAAATAGTTTGCACCTCGCTGTATGTAGGATAGACCTTATCAATCACACCGACAAGGTATTTTCCGTACAAAACGGCATCGCCTTTTTTCATACCGCTTACAGAGCCTTTTGAAATGGTAAAGGACTTATAAATATCGGCACTGTCTCTTGCGATAACAGAAGCCTCTTCAAAAACGAAGTCCTTGTTTTCCTCCTTCAGCCCGAGAAATTCTTTATACAGTTCGTTTTGCTTTTTCAGATTTTCATAATCCACAAGCTCGCTTTGAAGCTCGCCCACCTGATTTTGCAAATCCGATATTTCTTTTTCGTACTGAGCGTCTCCGCTGATATTTCCCGCAATTTTATCAACGCCGTCGGAAATTTTCTGCGCTATGTAATTGCACGGAGAAAGCACCGTTCCGACTATCGCAGACTGTGCCGATTCGCCGTGACCGTTTGCCGCCCCAATCAATGCGCCGAGCAGTAAAAATCCGACGATGGCAGCCGCAAGCTTAAACGGTCTGCTCTTAAATATACTTTTCATAAAGTCACCACTAATCTAAATTACTTAGCTCTCCTGAGCTTAACCGAAGTTCCCAAAGCAATGCAATCATTAAAGTTTTCGGGAACGATAACAGGTATTCCCACTTCCTTTTCGATAAGCTCGGCAAGTCCTCTGAGCTGACTTGCTCCGCCTGTAAGGTAAATACCTCTGTCAATAATATCTGCGGCAAGCTCCGGCAAGGTTACCTCAAGAGTTTCTTTAATTACGGCAATGATTTCGCTTATAGGCTCTTGAAGCACATATCTTACATCTGCCGATGTGATTTCTACGCTTCCCGGAAGACCGTCGGCAAGATTTCTGCCTCTTACCTCCATTGCCGCCTCGCCGTCATACTCGCTTGCAGAGCCAAGCTTTAGCTTTATATCCTCTGCCGTTCTCTCTCCGATGAGAAGATTATGGTTCTTTTTCATATAAGAAACGATAGCCTCGTCCATAGCCTCACCGCCGACCTTAATGCTGTTACAGCATGCAATTCCGCCAAGCGAAATAACCGCAACATCGCAAGTACCGCCGCCGATGTCAATAATCATTGAGCCGGTTGCCTCATAAACAGGAAGTCCGACGCCCAAAGCGGCAGCCATAGATGATTCGATAAGTTCAACCTCCTGAGCGCCCGCCGAACGAACGGCGTCCTCAACAGCCCTGCGTTCAACCTCGGTAACATCGGACGGAACGCTGATAACAACTCTTGTCTTTGTAAAAATATTTTTAGTAGATGAACGATACATAAAATCGTGGAGCATATCGGCAGTCATATCAAAGTCGGCAATAACACCGTCACGCATAGGACGAACGGCAACAATAGAACCGGGAGTTCTGCCAATCATATTCTTTGCCTCGTTACCTGTTGCAAGCACTCGCTTTGATTTAACATCAACCGCAACAACAGACGGCTCATTGATAATAATATGTCCCTTTTTGTCGGCAACTCGTGTGTTAGAGGTACCCAAATCAATGCCTATATCTCTTGAAAAAAGCATAACTGTTCTCGCTTTCATTAAAAATCTTTGATTAATTATTTATTATATATTATTAAGCGAGCAATCTCAACATCTTATTTGAAAAATTTATAATTTTGTCAAATAATACAAAAAATAAGAACGGACAGCACCGAGTTACTGTCAATAGCAATTCAAAGGGGCGTACTACATAAGGAATAAATGCTTAAACCAATTCTTCCTTATGCAGTACGCCCCAACCGTCCGTATTTTTTATTTTGGCATATTCAATTATACGGTTTGAAGCGAGAACATTTCGTCCCAATGCGAATAATATTCAACCTGCTTCATAAGCTTGCGAGCCTGAATATAATCGTAAGCCTTTTTGTGAAACAAATCAAGCTCCTTTGACGCTTCTTTAAGTCTTGCCGATTTAAGCTGTGCCTGCTCCTTAGTATCCTCGGGCAATGCGTTAGCCTCGTTATATTTGTCCATAGTAGGCTCGCTTATACCGTAAAGCTCCTCGACGCTGTGTGAAAGAAGCTCCTGCGCCTTTTTAACCTTTGCCGCCATCTTCGGTTGATTAAAGCGTTCCCTTTCGTCAACAACAATTTGGAGAGCCGCAATTTCAGATTGCAGCTTCTTTTTCTCCTTGCCGACAGCATTTTCAACTGCCGTTTTACATTCGGCAAGCCTTTCGATTGAGTCAGTATAAATCTGCTTTGCCTCCTCAAGTTCACCGTCAGACAGCGAATCGGTTGCGTAATCCTCCAATGCGGCACGGATTTTAAGCACCTTGATATGCGAATCGTGTTCCTGCTCCGTAAGCGTATACATCAAGACAAACGGAACAAGCGCAAGCACATAACCCATAAGAGCAATCACTATCATACCCTTTGAAAGAGGCTCACGGAATGAGAGCTTATACAAATCGTCATAATTATCACTCAGACCAAAGTAGTTTTGCATAACAACGGTTTGAAGCAGATAGGTAACGCCCATAGAAATAAACGTGCCTACAATGCCCACAAACTGTCCCATAAGTCCCTCTAATCTTTCACCCGTTTTGTACTGCTGATAGTCCAAAACATCGGCATTCATAGCGCCGTCGGCAATAAGAGTAAAGGTGTTAAAAAATCCTCTGAGCCAAACAAATACATAAAGCACCCAAATATGCTCAATGAAGAAATACATTCCCACCAAACAAAAGATATTTGCAACTATATACATAATGTAGTAATTTCTCTTGCCGATTTTACGAATAAGGAACGGTGCAAGAAACATAGCCGGAGTGGCAGCCGCACCGAACACCGTCATAAGCGTACCGTTCATAACGCCCTGCTGTTCGGTGGTAAGATTAAGCGCATCTTTAATTCCGTAATAGAAATACCAAGTCGTGATATTGCCTGCGCCTGCGGTAAGCAAAATAAACCAAGAGGTGAGCGAACGCGCCCATTGATATTTATTTGCAATTCCTGCCGCAACACCCTTCAAAAACGGCACTTTCGGAGTATAGTCCTTTGATACGATAATCCTCTCTTTAGTACCCGTATAGCTGAGAATACCTATCAACGCACCGCCGATACCGAAAATCGGCATAATAACTCTATATGCGCCAATATGCTCAAGACCGCCTGTATGTCCTGCGATAATAGGCACTACAAAGCCCATTATGCTCGGCGAAAGTGAATAAATAAAGGTAGAAACGGTGATAATATCCGCACGCTCCGTTGAGTTAGGACTCATTACCTGAACAAGCGTTGCATATGCCTGGTCATAAAACGGATAGCAAAGCTGGAGCAGCATATATGTAACGAATAATGCCCAAAGCTTCTGATTATAAGACATAGTCTCAAACGGCAAAAAGGCAAAAATCGTAATCAAAACACCCGACGGAATGCCCGTATAAAGCAGATACGGTCGAAATTTACCCTTACTGCTTCTGGTGTTGTCGATTATATAGCCCCTCAGCGGACCTAAAAATAAGCCGATAACCGTTGCAATAATGTTCAACTTAACAAGGTCGCCGTTCTTTAATCCCAACGCCGAGCCTGCAAGCAAGCTTGTTGCGGAAAGACCTATGTAATAGATAGTGAAAATAACAGATTTTACACCTATACCGCCCGCACTGTATGCAAGTATTTCCTTATACGGAACATATCTGCCCTCGGGAGGCGTATTCCAATGCTCCTTGACGGAAGCAACCGTCTGAATGATTTTCTCCTTGTTTATACCCATTGTTACCCCTCTGTGAAATATTATTTGCCAATCGAGCAGTGCAAAAACACCGCCCGATTGCACACGATTTCTGTAAAATTATAACATATTATATACGGGTTAGCAATATCTTTTTTGTATAAATTATATAAAAATAAAATTTGCGTTAATTCCGTTAAATATCCACAGTAAAGGTGTATCCCTGCTGACGAATATCATCTATAACCTTGCCTAAAATATCAGCATTTGTTTTACTCACGGCGTGAAGAAGCAAAATCTCGCCCGGGTGAGTTGACTCACAGATTTTTCTAAAGGCTTCTGTTTCGTCAGGCTGCTTTTCAGGGTCCCAATCAGCATACGCAAAGCTCCAAAAAACAGAATTATATCCAAGACTGTTTACAATACCCAGCGACTGCTCGGAAAATTCGCCCTTTGGAAAGCGGAAATAACACATAGTATACCCATACTCTTTCTCCATATAATCGTGAATATAGGTCACTTCTTGCCTTGCAACCTCCTCGCTCACCTCGTCCATTGTATAATGACGGTAGGAGTGGTTGCCTACAATATGCCCCTCGTCAATCATTCTGCGGATAAGGTCAGGATTATCCTTTGCAAAATCATAGGTCACAAAGAATATTGCCCTTGCGTTCTTTTCCTTCAACGTGTCCAAAATCTGAGGAGTATAGCCGTTTTCATACCCCTCGTCAAAGGTAAGACAAACGCTCTTTTCATCCTTCAAAAGCCATGTGGCATTAAGTCCCTCAAATCTTTTTTGAAGCTGTACGGGGTCGGTTGGTTGCTTATGCTCGGTTATATTTCCCGGACCCCAAACGACCTTTTGAGTACTAAGCTCGTCAATTCCCGCAACCGCTTTTGCAGTAGGTGCGGTGTTTTCCACAGCGTTTGAAGTGGACTGTGTTTGCGTTTCGATGGCAGTTGTATCATTTTTGCCGTTTTGTTCGGATGTGCAAGCTGTAAAAAAGCAAAGCAAAGCGACTAACGGCAGTATTATTTTTATTTTTTTCATAACAAAACCTCCCAAGACTATTTTCTGTCTCGGGAGGAAAAATACTAATGTTAAATTTTAGTTTTTGTTTGATTCAAGGCTTTTCATTTTAAGGTAAGCGTTAATGAATCCGTCCAAATCTCCGTCCATAACAGCGGTTATGTTGCCCATTTCGTAATTAGTTCTGTGGTCCTTAACCATTGTGTACGGCATAAATACATAGGAGCGAATCTGACTGCCCCATGCGATTTCTTTTTGGTCGCCTTTAATATCCTCAATCTTTTCGAGGTTTTCTCTCTCCTTGATTTCCACAAGTTTTGATTTAAGCATACGCATAGCGACTTCTCTGTTTTGGTGCTGAGAACGCTCTATCTGACACGAAACAACGATACCCGTAGGAATATGGGTAAGACGAACGGCAGATGATGTTTTATTTACCTTTTGTCCGCCTGCACCCGAGGCACGATAAACGTCCATCTTAATATCCTCTTCACGAATTTCGACATCAACATCGTCATCAATTTCCGGCATAACCTCAACAGATGCAAACGATGTATGGCGGCGACCCGACGAGTCAAACGGAGATACACGAACAAGTCTGTGAATACCCATTTCGCCGTGTAAATAACCGTAAGCGTTTTCGCCCTCTACCAAAATAGTAGCGCTCTTAATTCCGGCAACATCACCCTCAAGATAATCAAGAGTCGAAACCTTGTAGCCTTTTCTCTCGCCCCAGCGGTTATACATTCTGAAAAGCATCTCTGCCCAGTCCTGAGCCTCTGTTCCACCTGCTCCGGCATGAAATGTCAAAATTGCATTATTGTCATCGAACTCACCGTTTAGTAAAGTGGAAAGGGTAAGTGATTCAATTTTTTTCTCAATGTCATCAACAGATTTTGTGCAGTCTTCGATTAAACTTTCGTCGTTTTCTTCGTCGGCAAGTTCAATCATAACCTGTGCGTCCTCAAAATCACCTTTAAGGCTTTCGTATGAAGCTATCTTTGCCTTTAGAGAGCCGATTTTCTGCATAGTCTTTTGGCTCTGTTGCATATCGTCCCAAAAATCCGGAGCGCTGCTCTGCTTTTCAAGTTCGGCAACCTCTTTAACAAGGTTATCTATATCGAGCGCCTCTTTAAGATTTTCAATAGGCTTCTCGTACTGCATTAATCTCTGATTAAGTTCTTCAAATTCCAGCATATAAATCTCCGTAAATCTATTATATATGTTTATAATTATAATACCGAGTAAATATTATATACCATATTCCACTTTTTTTCAAGTAAAAAAAGCCACTCTCATAACAGTATTGACAAAGTAATAAAAATCTGCAAAAATATTACCGTGCCTTGACAAAATAATCAGGGTTCAATCAAAGTGACACAACTATAATATAAGAGAAACGATAAGATGAATAATTTAGAAAATGCTTGCTTGCTTTCGTGCGAAAGATGGGCGGATACTTTTGAAAAAGAAATACCCGAGCATACATTCAGCAAGGAACATAACGAAAAAATGAAGCCCCTGCTCAGCAACAATTTAATCAAATACAAGCCGAAGCTGTCAAAGAAAACGCTTAAATTCATACTCATTGCGGCGATTATAATGTCTCTCGCAATAACCGTTTTTGTAACAGCAAAGCCAGCCTTTGAAAAATATTCATTTAATAAATATTCCGACCATTCGGAATATGAAGTTCTTGCTCCAAAAAAGAAAACGAAAAAAGTTAAATCCCTCACAATCAATTACATACCTAAAGACTTTGAAAAAACAGAAATTGATGAGAACGATTATACGTTTATGTATAGATATGAAAAAAACGACGAATTTTTTTATGTCGAAAAACTTCAATTAGGCGGCACCACCTCTATCAACACCGAAAAGTACGGTAGTGAAAAAATAAAAATAGGAAGTTTGGACGCCGTTTATTATCAACCCGAAATTAATATTGGAGGATTATTATTTAATAACAGTGAATACGTTTATATTGTATGCGGCAATATAAGCAAAGACGAACTTGTTGATATTGCGCAAAATATCGAATAACATTTTATAAAAAAGCCACTCTCATAACAGTATTGGCAAAGTATTAAAAATCTACAAAAATATTACCGTGCCTTGACAAAATAATCAAGGCTCAGTTTGAGGAGAAGCGTTATGCTGAATATGTTTTTAACCCTGCTTGACACTCAGGAGGATAAGGAAAAATTCACCTGCCTGTATGATACATATAAAAATCTGATGTATTGGATAGCAATAAAAAAGACAAACTGTATAGAGGACGCCGAGGAATGTGTGCAGGATACATTTTTCTATGCGGCAAAGCATTTCGACAGAATAGGAGAAGTAGACTCCAAAAGTACGAAGTGCTATCTCAGTACAATAGTGTCGGGATTTGCAATAGATATATACAACAAATCAATAAACGAAAGCACCGCAGAATTTAATCAGGAAATCGAAAACGACTCCGACGGCGATACTTTCAACGAATTTGACAGCGTTGAAATTTCGGTTATGATTGATAAAATTCTGTGCGAGCAGGACAAAATCCTTTTGTATCTTAAATATGTATACGGCTACAAGAGCGTTGAAATCGCAGACATCTACGGTGTAAACGACACTTATGTAAGAAAAAGAATACAAAGGGCAAAAAAGAAATTAAAGGACAGCCTCAGTCAGAGTAACACGGATGTAATATAAGAGAAACAATAAGATGAATAATTTAGAAACCGCTTGCTTGCTTTCGTGCGAAAGATGGGTAGATACTTTTGAAAAAGAAATACCCGAGCATATCTTCAGCAAAAAACATAACGAAAAAATGAAGCCCCTGCTCAGCGACAGTTTAATTAAATACAAGCCGAAGTTGTCAAAGAAAACGCTTAAATTCATACTCATTGCAGCAATTATACTATCTCTTGCAATAACCGTTTTTGTAACAGCAAAGCCTTTGGCAAGTAGATATAAAATGTCAAAAGGAAAAGGCTGTGCAACTTATAATATTACGGAAGAATCAGAAGGCAAAAATGTTAAGTCGCTTAATGTAAATTACATACCCGAGGGATTTGAACTAACCGAAAAATCTACAAGTATTAATGCTTTCACCTACAAATATGAAAAAGGCAACGAATTCTTTATAGTTGATAAATGGATACTAAATGCAAACATCACTTATGACACCGAAAGAACAACTAACGAAACTGTGAAAGTAAACGGAAGAGATGTAATTTTATGGCGTTCAGAAAATAACATAAAGGACTACTTATATAATGACGGGGAGTATATCTATATTATTTCAGGAAATATTAGCGAGAATGAACTTGTGGAAATCTTACAAAACGCAAAGTAGTTATTTGTTGAAAAAGCCGAAATTTCGGCTTTTTTTATTTTTTTGTCACAAAATGCACTCTTTTAGGGATATAGAGTAATGAAGGGAGGCGAAAAAAACAACGGCTATGAAACCGTTAAAACTTGGACAAGCAGTAAAACAGGAACAAGACTGCCTATGTCAGAGTCAAGAAACATCAATGTGTTAGGTAAATCCCTCAGTCAGCCTAACGGCTGCCGGTTCCCTTGATAAGGGATCCTATAAGGAACTGCTTTCCGCAACGAATAAATCTAACGCCTCCATTATCAAGGGAGGCTGCAAGACTTTAATAACAATACAATAATTTCTATTTACAAAACTTAAACAATATGATAATGTATAAATGAAATATTTTTATGCAAAATGCCACAAAATTCAACAAAAACACAAAAATCAAGGAGAAAAAACAATGAAAACATTTAAGCTGAACTTCTTGGAGTTCGTACGGACAAAGTTCTGTATAATCATATACATAGCGGTAAATGCCTCTATGTTCTTGACGAGCTTATACAGAATGTTCTTTAATACAATGGTTCCCGGGCGACTTTTTGTACTGAGTGATGTAAAAATCATAAGAGCTGCCGGTTTTACCGAAGCGAACATAAAATTCGCCGCAATAATATTTATAATGTTTTTATTCACATCGCACTACTATTTTTCACAGGCGAGAAAAAACGAATTTCTGGAATGTGCGAGCGTAACGGCTACGGGCAAAAACGGATTTATTCTTAATCAATTTTCTGTTATGCTCACCCTTGCGTTAATTACCTGCGCTGTCTCATTTTTATTGTCGATAATATTTTCGTTCAAAGACCCTAACGCAGACGGTGCTTACTTTTTATACAGTGCAAAAATATCAATTTTATATTTCTTCTTAGCGAATATTATAGCCATACTGATCGGTCTTTTATGCTCGACGATAAAAAAGACGGCTGCGGCATACCTTATTTTAATAATCTGTTCGTTTGTCTTTTCCACGATGACAAGCCGTTTAACCGGAGAGATATACAACAGATCCGACGAGAGTATATATCCGCTGTGGAGAATATTTGAAATTTTCAAAAACACATCATATGAGACCGCTGCCTCCGGCATAAACGCAAATATCAAATCGCTGAGCATAATTATATTTTGGATAAGTTTATTTGCGATTATCGCAATGTTTACGGTATTTTCATTCAGAATAAAGCGAGCAAAGCAAATAGCGGCAACTATATGCCTTACCGTATTTGTACTATCGGGTGCAGGCACTCTTATGCCCTACTCTTCAATTTCACTCGACACCAATTCCCTCGGTTCCGACAGCGAACATTATGTATTCCAAGACCCCGAAAACTTTGTAATCCAAAAGAACGAAGAGCCGAATTTTGAAATCACGAGCTACGATATGAATTTCAAAATCAAAAATTTGCTTAGCGGAGATGTCACCGTTAAGGTTGACAACCCGAATCTGACGGAATATCATTTCACCCTGTACTATGGCTACAAATTGAAAAGCGTTACAAACTCAAACGGCGAGAAATTGAAATACGACAGAGACGGTGACTACATAACAATACACACAGATGCACCGACCGAGTCATTCAACTTTAAGTACAAGGGTTTCAGTCAGGTATTTTACAGCAATTCGCAGAGCTGCGAACTGCTTGGCGGCTTTGCATACTATCCGATTAACGGTTTCAGATATGTATATTCCGTTGCAGACCAGGGAAGCATACGCACAAAGCTAAGTACAAGCGTACCTATGAGCGTAAAGGTTGACTGCGGCAAAAAGATGTTTTCAAATCTTGAAAGCACGGGAAAGAACACCTTTGAGGGTACATCGGACAGCTTAACATTATTAAGCGGTTTCTACAAGGAAATTAACACAGACGGCATTCGTATGATATATCCGTACTATGAAAATCCATATGATATTGACGGCGTTAAGGATTATGAAACTCAGCTGAAAATGCTGATTGACGCAAAGCCTAAGTACAAAGGCAAGACTGTAATATTGACAAGCGGCTTAGGAAGTTCCGCAGACGACCGTATTTTTACAGCCTCTGACCAAGTCTTAGCCCCAAACATTCCGACAATATACTATGATCAGCAAGAGAAATTTTTTGAGGAAAAAGGCGATCCGAAAATCAAGAACGATTACTACTTTGCATTCCTTAAATATTACGACAAGGACAGCGAGCTGTACAAGCTCACTCAACAGGACCCAAGCACATTACCGGACGACAGCGATGACCTGAACACAGTCCTTGCAAAGAAAATAATTCAGTACAAGGATGATGAATCATTCATGTCAAAGTTCAGAAATGCAATGAATACATCAGGGTGCAAAAGTGCTTTAGACCTTGCAAGAAATGTCGGCGAAGACCACGCTGATGAACTTACCGCACCTTATTAATAAAGGAGGCAATACTGGTGTTAGAGATAAAAAATGTATCAAAAAGTTTTGGCAAAAAGTCGGTACTTAACAACATAAGTATGGAATTAGATGAGGGCATATACGGACTTCTCGGACCGAACGGCTCGGGAAAAACAACCCTCATAAGAAAAATAACAGGACTTTATCCAATCAAAAAAGGCGAAATAACATATAACGGCACCGACGCAACCGTGTGCAAAGAATACTATGCATCAATCGGATATTTACCCCAAAACTTCGGACTTTTCAAGGAGCTTACCGTAAAAGAGGTACTTGAAATGTTCGCTTCTCTGAAAGGCATAGAAAAGAACGATATTGAGCAGAACATTGAAAGAGTGTTGAAAATAGTAAATCTATCCGATGAAATAAACAAAAAATGCTCCGACCTTTCGGGCGGTATGGTAAGGCGTTTGGGACTTGCACAGGCATTTATGGGAGACCCAAAAATCATCATTTTAGACGAGCCGACGGTTGGACTTGACCCCGAGGAAAGATTGAGACTGAAAACCTCAATAGCACAATTTTCAAAAAACAAGACGGTTCTGATTTCCACCCATATCGTTGAGGATGTAGAAACACTCTGCAACAAAATCATCATAATGAAGTCGGGAAAAATCCTGATGAACGACGCTACTCAGAAAATTGCAAATATGGCTAAGGACAAGGTTTACATTCTCCCCGAGGATGAGCTTATCAATGTAAAAACAGGCTATCACTTAGAAAAGAATTTCTTGAATGACGGTTTGAATTATTCCCGCATACTGTCAAACACCAAGCTTGACTACGCACAGCCTAAGCCGACCGTTGAGGACGCATATATTTATGCGATACACAACCTTGAAAGCTCTTTGTAAGAGAATCGGCTTTGAGCTGAAGTCATTAAGGCTTTTGCTCATTGCCCCGTTAATCTTTGTGCATTTGCTTTTGCCTTTGGCAAGCTATATGTTATCGAGAAAACATCCCGACGAATACCTGTCATACATAATAATGCTGGGTATGCTGATTATACCTGTTTCGTCAATAATGTGGGGCTTGTTTATACTCAAAGAAAATGTCGAGGGCAAGGGCAACGAGCTATTGTATATCGGGAATAACAAAATAAAACTCCTTGACTTTTTAATTCCGTTTGTACTGTTTTTTCTGACGGTAGCAATTCATTTCGGCATTTACATATACTTTACACAAGCTATGCTTTTAGAGCTGATAAGGCTGTTGGGAATTTGCTTTCTTTATTTCGGAGCAACATATTTACTTGTGTTCTTAACAAAGTCAACTTCCCTTTCGCTGATGACGCTGATAATATATACGATTATTGCGTTTTTGTTCAGCAAAAGTCCGGACAACTTTATACTGTATATGAATCTTACACCGTTTGAGGCAGAACAAATCACAAGCAACACCATTCCTCAAATCATATTGGGTACGGTATTTACCTTTGGCGGATTGATGTTAAATAAAAGATTTCATAGGTTTAATTAACTCCTTTCAAAAACAGAAAATCGACGGAGAGTCAAACGCTCTTCGCCGATTTTTGTTTTATCTACATATTAAATTCAGTCTTTGAGCAACGATTTATACATTCTGATATATTCGTTTGCAGATTTGCCCCAAGACATATCGCACTCAAGCACACGCTTAACAAGCACCTGCCAGCCCTTTTTATCATTATAAGCCTCAACGCCACGATAGATAGCTCCAAGCATATCATACGCATTATAGGTCTTAAATGTAAATCCGTTACCCTGACCATCGCCGCAGTCGGTGATACTATCCTTTAATCCGCCTGTTTCACGGACAATAGGAAGTGTGCCGTAACGCAACGCAACCATTTGAGAAAGACCGCAAGGCTCGCTCTTACTCGGCATAAGGAATAAATCAGCACCTGCATAAATCTTACGGGCAAGCTCCGGAACAAAGCCGATAGTTACCCCTACCTTATCGGGATACTTATCGTGGAGTTCTCTAAAGAATGTCTCATACTGCCATTCGCCCGAGCCGAGAACTACATACTGAACATCTCTCTCCCAAAGGCTCTTTTCCATAACCTCTTTAATGAGGTCAAGTCCTTTATGTCCTACAAGGCGAGAAACAATACCGATAAGCGGCACATCGTCTCTTACAGCAAGTCCCATCTGCTCCTGAAGTGCCTTTTTGCATGCTGCCTTGCCTTTTTTATAATCGGACTCATCATAATTTTGAGCAATAGCCTTGTCTGTTGCAGGATTATAATTATCGGTATCAATACCGTTTAATATACCGCAAAGCTTCCAGCTACGCTGATTAAGAATCGGGTCAAGTCCGTAGGAGTACCACGGGTCAAGAATTTCCTTAGCATAGGTAGGCGAAACGGTAGTAACCTTATTCGCACACTCGATACCCGCTTTCATAAAGTTTACAAGTCCGTCATACATAATCAAATTATTATATTCAGGTGCGATACCCAAAACATCATTAAGCAGCTCGTCGCCATACTTGCCCTGATACTGAATATTATGAATAGTGAAAACGGTTTTTATATTCTCGTAACCCATCTGATTTGCATAATAGCAAGAATAGTAAAGCGGAGTAAGAGCCGACTGCCAATCATTGCAATGAATAATATCCGGCTTCCAATCAATATGAGGAATAATCTCAAGCACTGCTCTTGCAAAGAAAGCAAATCTCTCGGCATCATCATAATGACCGTAAATTCCGTCACGCTTAAAGTAATACTGATTATCAAGAAAATAATAAATTACGCCGTTATATTTTGCCTCAAATATTCCGCAATACTGCCTTCTCCAGGAAACAGGAACGGAAATAGAGGTGATAAATTTCATCTGGTCCTTATACTCCTGCTTAATGGAATCATAAAGCGGCATTACAACACGACAGCCTATAAGACGCTTACGAAGCGCAACAGGCAGTGAGCCTGCAACATCTCCCAAGCCACCCGAAGCCATAAACGGTAGTGCTTCGGAGGCAACATATAAAACCTTCATCTGCTATACCTCCTAAATTCTTGTGTTTTTGGCAAGGCTTACAGGATAATTAGCTGCGCCCGAAAGCTCAACATCAGCCTTGATGATACAATTTTTATCTGCAATTATATAATTAATCTTTGAATTTTCTCCGACAACAGTATCCTGCATAAGAATAGAATTTCTTACAACTGCGCCCTTTTCTACCCTTGCACCCTTAAAGAGAATACAATTTTCAACGCTTCCGTTAATCTCACAACCGTCAGCGACGAGCGAATTTTTAACAACCGCATCCATACCGTAAAGGGTAGGCATATCGTCTCTTTCTTTAGTATAAACAGGTCTGTCGGAGCAGAACAATCTTTTCTTATTCTCTCTCTTGAGCAAGCTCATAGAAATATCGTAATAACTCTTAATGCTGTCAATAGTGCCTACAAAGCAATCTGTTGCATCAAAGGCATAAACATTCTTAGTCTTAATGCTTTCAAGCAAAACATTACGCTGGAAGGACACCTCATTTTTTGAATGAGAAGCCGACACAAGAGCCTCAAGAAGTGTTTTTCTGATAAGAACAATGTTTGTAGAATAGAACGCCTCACCCTCTGTCGAGTCAATAGACGCCTGAGAAATTCTGCCGTCTGCCTCAACCTTGTCAAAAATGAGAACATTTTTAATATTGGTAGGAACGGTTGACTTTACGCCCACAACCGTAATGTCGGCATTTGAGTTTTCGTGAAAATCAAACAATGCGTTAAAATCAATATTCATCACATTGTAGCAATCTGTCATAAGGACATATTCCTGATTTGAATTATTAAGAAATCCCAGATTGCCGTATATAGCGTCAATCCTGTTACCCCACATTGTAACGCTGTTCATTGCGTACGGAGGGAGAATATAGAGTCCGTCGGTTTTGCGTGACAAATCCCACGGCTTACCTGTTCCGACATGGTCCATAAGCGAATTAAAGTTAGCGTTAGTTACAACTCCGACCTTAGCGATTGAGCTTTCCACCATATTTGAAAGCGGAAAGTCTATGAGGCGGTATCTCGAACAAAACGGAACCGAACCCATTGTTCTTTTATTGGTAAGTGTATCAAGAGCCTCCTCGTGAATATTAGCAAAAATCATTCCGAGAACATTTTTTCCGTTCATAGTTATACCTCCTCTCCCGATGCTATCATTTCCTTGGCAGGGATTTTTTTACCCTTTGTGATTGTTGCGCTTGAGCCTACGACCGCAACGCCCCAATCAGCCGAATTTTCCATATTCTCAGGTATTTCGCCCACCTGAGCGTCCTCCTCAATCACCGCATTTTCGGCAATGATTGAATAATAAACCTTAGCGCCCTTTTTAATCACTGCACCCGGCATAATAACGGAGAAGCGAACCTCTGCACCCTCCTCGACCGTAACATCTGAGGAAACAACGGAATAATCAACAAGACCGTCAATATCACAACCCTCGCTGATTGATGAATTTTCAACAACTGCATTTTCGCCTATGTAATGCGGAGGAGCATCGGGAGTACGGCTGTAAATTCTCCAAGACTTATCACTCAAATCGAGGTCAACATTAGGATTAATAATATCCAAATTTGCCTCCCACAGCGAATCAATAGTACCTACATCCTTCCAATAACCCTTGAACGGGAAAGCGAACATACGCTGACCATCGTTAAGCATATTAGGAATAATGTTTTTACCGAAATCGTTTGCAGAATCAGGATTAGCCTCGTCCTCAATAAGATACTTTTTAAGCTTATCCCAAGAAAAAACATAAACGCCCATTGAAGCCTTATTTGACTTTGGCTCTTTTGGCTTTTCTGCGAACTCATAAATCTTTTCGTTCTCGTCGGTTGCAAGGATGCCGAAGCGTGAAGCCTCCTCCCACGGTACTTCAAGAACCGCAATAGTACAATCGGCATTATTCTTTTTATGAAAGTCAATCATATTGGCGTAATTCATTTTATAAATATGGTCGCCTGAAAGAACAACTACATATTTTGGGTCGTACTTTTCGATAAATGCAATATTTTGATAAATAGCGTTAGCGGTACCCTTATACCACTCTGCTCCGCCGATTGCCTCATACGGTGACAGAACATGAACGCCGCCGTTAAGTCTGTCCAAATCCCACGGATGACCGTTGCCGAGATAATCATTAAGCACAAGCGGTTGATACTGAGTAAGCACACCAACCGTATAAATGCCGCTGTTTACGCAGTTTGAAAGCGGAAAGTCGATAATACGATAATTACCGCCGTAAGGAACTGCGGGTTTTGCTATACTCTTTGTCAGAACGCCCAAGCGACTGCCCTGACCTCCGGCAAGGAGCATTGCAACTACTTCTGTTTTTGACATATTAGTTTTCCTCCGATTTATTATTTGCCCTTTGAGGCAACCTTGGTTGTCCCCTTAGACTTTGATTTTACAAGTGGCTTTTTTTCGGCTGTCTTTTCCTTTACGGGTGCAGGCTCTGCGACAGCCTTTTTGTCAGGCTTAGACACAGGGGTTTTTTCCTTTTTTGCCGAGTCCGTTTTTTGCAGGAATACGGCAGACAAACCGTGAAGCTTCAAATCTATACATTGCTCATAGCCGTGAATAGCGTGAGCCTTAGTCCTAAATGCGTTATTCTTCTTGCTCTTATTTCCTCCGTATTTTTCCAAAGAGGTATCAAGCAATACCTTATACGAGCCTTTTTCAGGCACTCCGATTCTGTACGAATCAAAATTATTAGGTGTCCAATTAAACACGGCAATTATTTCATCGCCCTTACTGTTAATTCTCCTGAATGCAATTACGCTGTTGCAGTTATCCTCGGACGAAATCCATTGGAAACCCTCCCAGCTATAATCAATTTCCCAAAGCTCGCTGTGATTTTTGTAGAAATTATTAAGTTCTCTTGTAAAGCCTTGAAGCTGTCTGTGCTTATCGTAATCAAGCAAAAGCCAATCAAGTCCCTGCTTATAATTCCATTCGATAAACTGACCGAACTCGCTTCCCATAAAGAGAAGCTTTTTGCCCGGATGAGCCATCATATATGCAAGGAACAGCCTCATTCCGTCGAATTTCATATCATATTCGCCCGGCATTTTATTAAGCAAGCTTGCCTTTCCGTGAACAACCTCATCGTGCGAAATAGGCAAAATAAAGTTTTCGCTAAACGCATAGAAGAAGCTGAATGTAATACAGCTGTGATTGCCCTTTCTGAAAAGCGGGTCCATAGATGTGTAACGAAGCATATCGTTCATCCAACCCATATTCCACTTAAAGTTAAAGCCCAAGCCTCCTTGGTCAGGCGGCATGGTAATCATAGGCCAAGCGGTGCTTTCCTCGGCAATCATCATACTGCCGGGGTGATTTGAAAGAATGGTAGAGTTAAGCTGCTTAAAAAATTCAACAGCTTCAAGATTTTCTCTGCCGCCGTTTTTGTTCGGCGTCCATTCTCCGTCCTTTCTGCAATAATCAAGATAAAGCATAGACGCAACCGCATCAACACGAATTCCGTCAAAGTGAAATTCGTCAATCCAATACTCGGCAGAAGAAATAAGAAACGACTTAACCTCATTCTTTGAATAATCAAATACACGGGTTCCCCATTCCTTATGCTCTCCCTTTTTCATATCGCTGTACTCATAACAGCAGGTGCCGTCGAATTCATAAAGACCGAACGCATCCTTAGGAAAATGAGCAGGAACCCAGTCGAGAATTACTCCGATACCTGCCCTATGACAACAATCAACAAAGTACATTAAATCCTCTGGCAGTCCGTAGCGTGAGGTTGCGGCAAAGTAGCCCGTAACCTGATAACCCCAAGAGCCGTCGTACGGATATTCCATAATAGGAAGCATCTCAATATGGGTATATCCCATATCCTTAACATAAGGTACAAGCTCATCTGCCATTTCACGATATGTAAGGAAGTTTCCGTCATCGTGTCTTTTCCACGAGCCGAAATGCACCTCATATATATTAACGGGCTGAGCCAAAATGTTTTCCTTACTCTTTTGCTCCTGCCATTTTTTATCCTGCCACTTATAATTATGAAGTTCATAAACCTTAGAGCCTGTTCCCGGACGGGTTTCCTGATGCACTGCATAAGGGTCAGCCTTCAGAGTGGTTACGCCGGTAGGCGAGGTAATGGCATATTTATAACAATCATACACGCTTACTCCGCTTATTACAGCCTCCCAAATACCGGGAGCAATCAGCTTACAACTGTCAGCGCCCTTATCCCACGAATTAAAATCGCCCACAACAGAAACCGCTGTTGCATTCGGCGCCCAAACTCTAAAAGCAAACTTGTCCTTATCTATCATATGATTGCCAAAAAACTTATATGCTTTATAGTTCGTTCCGTTATGGAAAAGATACACGGGAAGCTGATATTCTTCCTTGATTTTAGCCATAGAAATCTCCTTTTTTACTGTGTTTATGCAAGGCTCAACGCAAAAAAGCGTATAAAAACCCCATACTATAAAGTAATGATACCACCTTTATAACAATTTTTCAAGAGGTATTTGGTTACTTTGTTACAAGATATTTTTTTGGTACATAGAAAATATGTGCATTTTGTTGTAAAAAATGTCAAAAAATAAAAATTCACAAAAAGACTTGTCAACTCGACTCAAATTTTATAGAAAATATGACTTATTTCCTATTGCCAGCACAAGAATATATATGTTATAATTAAATATGATTTTTAATATTTATATTATAAATAGATTAAGTATTGAAATCATTTTGCGCAAACGGAGATAATTTATGAAGAGCATTATAGTTGCTTATCCCAAAAAGAAATTGGCGATGCAACTTCGTAATGTACTCGAAGACGACGGATTATATGTGTCACATATCTGCGCAACGGGTGCAAGCGTTTTGGGTATCGCCTCCGAACTGAGAAGCGGAATTATAATAACAGCAGCCGTACTCAGCGATATGAGTGCTGCGGCTATGGCAGACAGACTGCCCGGCGGTTTTGATGTGGTTGCTCTGAGTTCAAACGGTCGTGAGGACTATATCGGAAACCTTATTACACTTCCCCTGCCCCTTGACAGAGAGGTGTTTTTGAAAACGGTCGAAACGCTGGTTGCCACAACGTACGCAAACACAAATCGCAAGCAAGAAGAAAAGGCTCTGATTTCCCAAGCAAAGTCCGTATTGATAAGCACTCGCAATATGACCGAAATGCAGGCACACAAATATCTGCAATCGGAAAGTATGAGACGCTCTAAAAAAATAACAGAAATAGCAAACGAAATATTAGACAATTAAACTACTTCGGCTATGGTGATAATATGAAATTTACAAAAATGCACGGCGCAGGAAACGATTACATCTATGTTGACGCTATGAAAGAAGATGTACCAAACGAGAGCGAGGCGGCAATCAAGCTGTCCGACAGGCACTTTTCAATCGGCGGCGACGGATTAATTTTAATAAAAAAAGGAACAGCTGCCGATTATGAAATGGTTATGTATAACGCAGACGGTTCACGAGGAGCTATGTGCGGCAACGGCATAAGATGCGTTGCAAAATATCTTTACGACCACAAGTATGTCAGCGATAAGAGCTTTACTATTGAATCAATGGGTGCGGTAAAGCACATTACCGTAACGGTTGAAAACTCAGTGGCGACGGGCGCAACCGTTGATATGGGGCAACCGATTTTGGAATCTGCGAAAATTCCCGTTAATTGCGACAAAGAAAGATGCATAAACGAAAAAATCGTGCTTGCAAACAGAGAATTTCATATGACATGCGTATCAATGGGAAATCCTCACGCAGTTATGTTTATCGACGAGCATCCTATGGATTTTGATTTAGAAAAATACGGTAAAATCGCAGAGGGTTATACGGACATTTTCCCTGACAGGGTTAATGCCGAGTTTGCAAAAATCATAGACAGAAGCACCGTGGAAATGCGTGTTTATGAAAGAGGCGCAGGAGAAACGCTTGCGTGCGGAACAGGCACATGTGCAACGGTAGTTGCCGGAATACTCAACGGACTGCTCGATAACGAGGTTACCGTTCATTTAAGAGGCGGCGACCTTAAAATCAAATGGAGTGGTGACGAAAACGACGGCGTGATTATGACGGGTCCTGCCGAATATGCGTTCACGGGCGAGGTTGATTTATAAAGCTGTTTAGCTTATAATATATGTAATTTGTTGGAGGTATAACAATATGATGAAGATTAATGACAATTTCCTCAAGATTGAGTCAAGCTATCTTTTCTCTACTGTTGCTAAGAAGCAGAGAGAATATCAGGCAGCTCATCCTGAGGCAGATGTAATTCGCCTTTCTATCGGCGATGTTACAAGGCCGCTTGCTCCTGCCGTTATTGATGCTATGCACAAGGCAGTTGACGAAATGGCTAACGAGGAGACCTTTAGAGGCTATCCACCTGAGTACGGATATGATTTCATTCTTGAGGCTATCAAAAAGAACGATTATACCGACAGAGGTGTAGATATTGATTTAGACGAGATTTTCCTTTCCGACGGTGCTAAAAGCGACTGCGGTAACATCGGAGACATCTTTTCAGTAGACAATAAGGTTGCTATCTGCGACCCGGTATACCCTGTATATCTTGATACAAACATTATGTCGGGCAGAAGCGGAAGCAAGGATGAAAACAACCTTTGGGACAACATCATCTATATGCCTTGCACCGCAGAAAATGATTTCACTCCTGACATTCCGTCAGAAGTTCCCGATGTAATTTATCTCTGCTTCCCTAACAACCCGACAGGTGTTGTTGCAACAAAGGAGCAGCTCAAGAAGTGGGTTGACTATGCACTTGAGCATAACTCACTCATCCTCTTTGACTCGGCATACGAAAGCTTTGTAGTTGATGAGGATATTCCAAAGTCAATTTACGAAATCGAGGGTGCAAAGAAGTGTGCTATCGAGCTTCGTTCATTCTCAAAGACAGCAGGCTTCACAGGTATGAGATGTGGCTACACAGTAGTTCCTAAGGAGCTTGTATTTGAGGGTACATCTCTCAATCCTCTTTGGGCAAGACGCCAGGCAACAAAGTTCAACGGTGTATCATACATCACACAAAGAGCTGCAGAAGCAGTTTACTCAGAAGAAGGAAAAAAGCAGATTAAAGAAACACTTGCTTACTACCAAAAGAATGCAAAGGTTATCTACGAGGGTCTTAAAGAAGCAGGCTTTGAATGTTACGGCGGCGTAAACTCACCGTACATTTGGCTCAGAGTTCCGCAGGGCTACACAAGCTGGGAATTCTTTGACGAGCTTCTCGAAAAATGTCAGGTTGTAGGCACACCGGGTTCAGGCTTCGGACCGGCAGGTGAGGGCTACTTCAGACTGACCGCATTCGGTAATGCAGACAAGACTGTTGAGGCAGTTGAGAGAATCAAATCAGTTTATAAAAAGTAATAATATAATCGGGAGGATTAACTAATGACAAAGACAGAGCAACTTTACGAGGGAAAGGCTAAAAAGGTTTGGGCAACTGATGACGAGAACATTGTTATCGTTGACTACAAGGACGACGCAACTGCTTTCAACGGTATCAAAAAGGGTACTATCGCAGGCAAGGGTGTTGTAAACAACAAGATGAGCAATTATCTTATGCAAATCCTTGAAAAACACGGCGTTCCGACACACTTCGTTGAAGAGCTTTCAGACAGAGAAACAGCAGTAAAGAAGGTTACAATCGTACCTCTTGAGGTTATTATTCGTAACAGAGCAGCAGGCTCAATCTGCAAGAGATTAGGTCTCGAAGAGGGTATGGATTTTGTATGCCCGTCTATCGAATTTTCTTACAAGGACGACGACCTCGGCGACCCGCTTATCAACGGCTACCACGCTGTATCTTGCGGCTTTGCTACCAAAGAGGAAGTTGAGAGAATCAAGGAACTTGCATTCAAGGTAAATGATGTACTCAAAGAATATTTCGCTTCAATCGGTGTTGAACTTATCGACTTCAAGCTTGAATTTGGCAAGACTGCTGACGGCACAATCGTTCTTGCTGACGAAATCAGCCCTGACACCTGCCGTTTCTGGGATATTAAGACCCACGAAAAGCTCGACAAGGACAGATTCCGTCGTGACCTCGGCGGTGTAGAAGAAGCATACGAAGAAATGATGAAAAGAGTAGGACTTAACTAATGGCTTATAATACCTATAACTCCCCGTTTAACGCTCGCTATGCCAGCAAGGAAATGCAATACATTTATTCTCCCGACTTCAAGTTTAAGACATGGAGAAAGCTTTGGATTGCACTTGCAGAGGCAGAGCATGAGCTGGGCTTAAATGTAACACAGGAGCAAATCGACGAATTAAAGGCACACGCCGATGACATCAACTATGAAGTTGCAGAAGCTTACGAAAAGCAATTTCGTCACGATGTAATGAGCCACGTTCACGCATACGGTGAGCAATGTCCAAAGGCAAAGGGCATTATTCACCTCGGTGCAACCTCCTGCTATGTAGGCGACAACACAGATGTTATCACTATGCGTGAGGCGCTCCGACTCGTTAAAAAGAAGCTTGTAAATGCTATCGCAAGCGTTGCTAAATTTGCAGACGAGTACAAGGATATGCCTTGCCTCGGATTCACACATTTTCAGCCAGCACAGCCTACAACCGTAGGCAAGAGAGCTTCTCTTTGGCTTATGGATTTGGTGATGGACCTCAATGAAGTTGACCATGTGCTTGACACCCTTATGCTCCTCGGCTCAAAGGGTACAACCGGCACACAGGCAAGTTTTCTTGAGCTGTTCGACGGCGACCATGAAAAATGCAAGGAGCTTGACAGAAAGATTGCAGAGAAAATGGGCTTCAAATCCTGTTTCCCTGTAAGCGGACAAACCTATGCAAGAAAGCTCGACACCATTGTTTGTAACTGTCTTGCGCTGATTGCACAGAGCTGCTGCAAATTCTCCAACGACCTCAGACTTCTTCAAAACCTCAAGGAAATTGAAGAACCGTTTGAGAAAAAGCAAATCGGTTCTTCCGCCATGGCTTACAAGCGTAACCCGATGAGAAGTGAGAGAATTGCCTCTCTTTCAAGATATGTTATGATTGATGCGCTCAACCCTGCATGGACAGCATCCGCGCAGTGGTTTGAGAGAACACTTGACGACAGCGCAAACAAGAGGGTTAGCGTTGCCGAAGCGTTCCTTGCAATCGACGGCATTTTAGACTTATACATCAATGTAACAAGCGGCTTGGTTGTTTATCCAAAGGTGATTGAGGCAAGACTTATGAGCGAGCTTCCGTTTATGGCGACAGAGAACATTATGATGGACGCTGTTAAAAAAGGCGGAGACAGACAGGAGCTTCACGAAAAAATCCGTCAGCACTCAATGGCTGCCGGTGCAGTAGTTAAGGTTGAGGGCGGAAAGAACGACCTTGTAGACCGAATTGCAAATGACCCTGCATTTATGACAACAAAAGAGGAAATTCTCTCTATACTCAAGCCTGCTAACTTTGTCGGCAGAGCGCCTGAGCAGACAGCAGATTTTCTTAACGATGTTATCAAGCCTATTCTTGACGAAAACAAGGATTTGCTTGGCATTGATGTTGAAATCAATGTATAATAAGGCATAAAAATAATGACTCTGAATGTAAAAATTCGGAGTCATTTTTATTTTATTCGATTTATAAGATATAATCAAAACGGCATTGAATTTTAAGCTAAATTCTGCCGTTTTCCAAGCAATCCAAAAAATCCTTAAAATATTTCGGAAGCTCACTTTCAAACTCTAAATACTCACCGCTTATCGGATGGACAAAGCCGATATGCTTAGCGTGCAGGCATTGTCCGTTAAGGCGAGTAATCACCTTGCGTGGCCCGTAAACCGCATCACCGGCAACAGGATGCCCGATATACGCTGTGTGAACTCTGATTTGATGAGTTCTGCCCGTTTCTAAAATACACCGCAAATGAGTAAAATTGCCATAGCGTTTGATAACCTGAAAATGAGTAACGGCAGGCTTACTGTTTTTCATAGTGACAGCCATTTTCTTTCTGTCAATCGGATTCCTGCCGATAGGTTGATTAACCGTAAACTCATCATCCTTAATGTTACCGTAAACAACCGTTTCGTAAGCACGGGAGAAGCTATGCTCCTTAATCTGCTCGGCAAGCCCGATATGTGCCTTATCCGTCTTTGCAACGATTAACAGTCCTGAGGTATCCTTATCGATTCTATGAACAATACCGGGGCGAATAACCCCATTAATACCGCTTAAACTGTCCTTGCAATGATAGAGAAGCGCATTGACGAGAGTGCCGTCAGGATTGCCGTTTGCAGGATGCACAACCATACCCTTAGGTTTATTCACCACCAAGAGATAATCGTCCTCAAAAACTATATCAAGCGGAATATTCTCTGCCTTTGCCTCAAGAGGCTTTGCATCGGGAATAACTACCGATATTTCGTCGCCCGCCTTACACTTATAATTCTTTGAAACGACAGCAGAATTAACGGTTACGCCCTGCGAATCAATAATTTTTTGCACGGCACTTCGTGACAAATCGCCAAGATTATCAACTAAGAGTTTATCAATTCTGACGCCGTTTTCCTCACATACGAAACCGTGCTGTTCAGCCATTGCCGTTCTCCTTTGACTGTTTAGAATCCCTAATCATATCATAAACAAGATACGCAATAAGCGACACCGCACCGCAGGTAACGGCACAATCGGCAATGTTAAACACCGCAAAATCAACAAATGTAGGCTCGATAAAATCGACAACATAGCCAAATTTAATTCTGTCAATTAAATTACCGATACCGCCCGAAACGATAACCCCCAAGCTCCAATAGAGCCAAAGGCTCTTGCATCTGTCGGAAAACAGATAGTAAAGCACCAAAATGCAGGCAATCACCGTAACCAAGATAAAAACCCACCTTGCTCCGCTGAGCATAGAAAATGCCATACCTGTATTTTCTGCATATCTAAACTGAACAAGTCCCGGTATAAAGCCGACTGCATCTGCATTTTTCAAATTTAACGAAGCAAAATATTTAGTTATTTGGTCAAATGCGATTATGAGAAAAATCATAACCGAACACGAAATATGCTTTTTTGTATGCTTCATACTAAAATCCTTACAGGCTCAAGAGAAAAATCCCTTGAGCCTTTTAATTTATTGCAATTCTTTCATTGTAGCGGCACAGTGTGCGCAAAGTGTAGGATGTTCGCTGTCACTGCCGACTGTGTCGGAGAACTTCCAGCAACGCTCGCACTTTTCGCCGTCTGCCTTAGCGACTGTAATGCTCAGACCCTTAACCTCGCCCTTTACGCTGCCTTCGCCGTCTGCAAGCTCAACAGCAGATGTAATAAAAATTTCAGGAAGTGCCTCAAGTTCAGCCTTTAAGAAGTCTGCAAGTTCGCCCTGAGCGTGAAGAATAACCTTTGCCTCAAGCGGCTTACCGATTACCTTTTCATTTCTTGCAAGCTCGAGTGCCTTTTGAACATCGGTTCTGATTTCGTGAATTCTGTCCCACTTGCTGATAAATTCATCATCGATTTCGATAAAGTCAGCCTCAGGAATATCGTTGAAAAGAGGTCCCTGCGGATTTCTTGACTTATCGTGCTTCATCTCTGTCCAAATCTCGTCACAGGTAAATGCAAGAATCGGAGTAAGAATAAGAGTAAGAGCATCAAGAACCTTATACAATACGGTCTGAGCAGCTCTTCTGCTCTTAGAATCGGGAGCAGTAGTATAAAGTCTGTCTTTAAGAACATCAAAGTAGAAGTTTGACATATCAACAACGCAGAAATTATGAAGTGCGTGAGCTGTGGTATGATACTCGTACTCGTCATAACCCTTTCTTGCAACATCAATAACACGGTCAAGCTTCATCAAAGCGTACTTATCAAGTTCTTCAAGCTCGTCATTTGAAACCATATCCTTATCAGGGTCAAAATCATAAAGGTTTCCGAGACAGTATCTTGCTGTATTTCTAATCTTACGATAGTTATCGGAAATCTGCTTCAAAATTTCAGGGCTGATACGAATGTCTGCATGATAGTCGGCAGAAGCAACCCAAAGTCTGAGTATATCTGCGCCGTACTTGCTGATAATCTCCTGCGGAGCGATACCGTTGCCGAGTGATTTAGACATTTTTCTGCCCTCACCGTCAACTGTCCAACCGTGAGTAATAATCTGCTTATACGGTGCTGCATTGCCGCCTGCAACAGAAGTAAGAAGCGAAGACTGGAACCAACCTCTGTATTGGTCTGCACCCTCAAGATAAACATCTGCCGGCCACTTGAGGTACGGTCTGTTCTTACAAACAGCAGCGTGTGATGAGCCCGAATCAAACCATACATCCATAATGTCGCTTTCCTTATTGAAGCCGTTTGCCTTACCGCAATGAGGACACTTAAAGCCTTCAGGAAGGAAATATTCTGCATCGTGTGCATACCAAGCGTCTGAGCCTTCCTTGCCGAAAATGTCAGAAACCTTATTCATAACATCCTCGTCAATGATTTCCTTACCGCAATCCTTACAATATACAACAGGGATAGGAACGCCCCATTTTCTCTGACGGGAGATACACCAATCGGCACGCTCAAGTACCATTGACTGCAATCTGTCCTTACCCCACTCAGGATACCATTTTACATCCTCGGCAGCCTTAACGGCAGCGTCCTTAAAGTCGTCTACCGAGCAGAACCACTGAGATGTGGCACGGAAGATAACAGGCTTATGACATCTCCAGCAATGAGGATATTGGTGCTTAATCTTTTTAAGTGCAAAGAGTGCGCCTATCTTTTCAAGATGTTCTGCGATAGGCTTATTAGCCTGCTCGGTTGTAAGACCTGCAAACTGACCTGCCTCCTCGGTAAGAACGCCCTTATCGTCAACAGGAACAACAATAGGAATCTCCTTATACTTTTTGCAAACGATAAAGTCGTCAACACCGTGTCCCGGAGCAGTATGAACGCATCCGGTACCGCTTTCAAGTGTTACATGATCGCCCACGATAACAAGTGAAGTTCTGTCAATGAACGGATGAGCAGTTTTCATATATTCAAGCTCGTCGCCTCTGATAATACCGACAGTTTCGTAATCGGTAATACCTGCGTCAGCCATTGCAACAGGTGCAAGGTCGGTAGCCATTACATAATACTCACCGTTTGCTTTAAGCAAGCTGTATTCATAATTAGGACCTACGCAAATAGCAACATTTGCAGGAAGTGTCCAAGTTGTTGTTGTCCAGATAACAAAATATGTTTTATCAAGCTTTGCGCCGAGTGCCTGAAGCTTGCCCATATCGTCTGTAACCTTGAACTTAACATAAATTGAATGACACGGATCCTCTGCGTACTCAATCTCTGCCTCTGCAAGAGCAGTATTACAATCGGCACACCAATATACAGGCTTCAAGCCCTTATAGATATATCCCTTAGAAGCCATAGAAGCAAACACCTTAATCTGCTCCTGCTCAAACTCCTTTTGCAATGTGATATACGGATTATCCCATTCAGCAATAATTCCCATTCTCTTAAAGCTTTCTCTTTGAAGGTCAACAAAGCCGAGGGCAGTATCACGACAAATCTTACGAAGCTCCAAATCGGAAATATTCGTTTCTGCGGAGATACCTGCCTTCTTGCGAGCCGCAAGCTCTGTCGGCAAGCCGTGGGTATCCCAACCCGGAATGAACGGAGAGCTAAAGCCGGTCATATTCTTATATCTGACAATAAAGTCCTTCAAGGTCTTATTAAGTGCGTGACCGATATGAATATCACCGTTAGCGTACGGAGGTCCGTCGTGAAGCACGAACAAAGGCTTGCCCTCGTTATGCTTCATAAGCTTCTTATACTGGTCGTTTTCATTCCACTTTTTGAGGAATTCAGGCTCTCTTTGTGGGAGTGACGCTCTCATAGGAAAGTCTGTCTTTGGCAAATTAAGTGTCTTGTTATAATCCATTAATTTATACTCCTTATATGTTTGTTATAATTATTTCTTCTTTTTGAAAAATCCCTTAAACTTTGACTGCGGTTCGTCATCATCGTCCTCAGGCGGAACAAGAGAAATTGTTTGGCTCTTGTCGTTATGAACATCCTGCTGATTTACATTGAAGTAAGCCTCAAACGGAAGCTCCCCCGAGTTATCAAACAGGTCGTTTTCCATATCAGGCTCCTCGCTGATTTCAGGAACCACAGAGTCTGATTTAAGCGGTGTAATTTGATTTTGAGAGAATGCCTCAACAGCCTCCATCGGGTCGGCAGGCTCGTCGTCATCGTCCTCTTCGATTATCGGAGCGTAATCCTCCTCGGATACTGTATACTCTTCGTCTTCGTCATCGTCGGTGATTTCTTCATATTCAATCTCGTTAAGGTCAAATTCGCTCTCCGACTCCGTATCGTCTTCGTCATCAGCCTCCAAAGCAGGTTCTGTCTCTTCCTGCTCTGCTTGCTCGACTTCTTCCTCGTCGGCAATTTCCTGAGACTCTTCCTGAGATTCTTCCTGAGGCTGAGGAGCCGGAATTGATGATGTAAACTCCTCTATCTCATTTACTAAATCCGTAACCTCAGCGTCGATTTCGGAAATAGTCTTTTCCTCCTCAACGACAGGTGTTTCATCTGCGTCAAGCTTTGCGCTGTTGAGTGCATCAAGTTCTACATTATAAAGAGCCTTTACCTTTTCAATAAACTCCTTAGCGTCATTCTTTATTGTTTCAGAAAGGATTTCATACGCTTCTTTTTCTGCCTTTGACTTAGCAATTAAATCATCGCTGATTTGCTTTGCCTGCTCCAAAATATCCTGAGCAACAATCTTTGCGGAAGAGATGGCTTCGTTAGCCTTATCCTGTGCCTTTTGAATTATCTCGTCAGCCTCTGCCTGCTTTTGCGCAATGAGATTTGTTGAATACTCTCTTGCACTGCTGATAATCTTATCCGATTCAGCCTTAGCGTCCGCAACTGTTTTCTTAGCCGATTCCTCACTCTTTGAAATAAGGAGAGCCGAGCTTTCGTTTGACTCCTTAGTAATCTTATCAGCCATCTTCTGAGCAGTAACAAGAGCAGTTTTTATTGCGTCCTCCTCTTGTCTGTACTCCTCTATCTTGCCTGCCAAAACTTCAAGCTTATGATAAAGGTCTCCGCTTTGCTTCTCGTAAGCGTCGATAGTAGCGGCACTCTCAGCCATAAGTGCGTCTACCTCAGCTATATTATAGCCGTTTTGAGTGATTTCTAAATCCTTTTGTCTAAGCTCCTTAGAACTAATCATAATATTCCATATCCTCCGCTTTTATTTTGAAAACATTCCGTTATTTTCAAGCTCGTCAATCAAATCGCCCATAACATCAACATTATAAGGTGTAATGATATATGTGGAATTTGCAACTCGCTTAATTTGTCCGTTATTTGCATATGCAACACCCGAAAGGAAGTCAAGAAGTCGTCTGGCTATTTCACGGTTTGCACTCTCAAGGTTAAGAACAACGGTTCTTCTCTCGTTAAGGTTATCCGCAATAGCGGCAGCCTCCTCGAATCCCTCAGGCTTAACAAGAACAACCTGAAGCTGGGCAGTGGTGTGAATGTTTACAACCTTGTCACTCTTTTGACGGCGAGAGGTATGCTCTGCTCTTTCCTCTCTCTCGACAGGTGCAATATCTCGCTCCTCTCTTTCTCTGCGTCGTGGCGGCTTAACAAAGCCCTCGGAGTTATCATAATACTCGTCAAAATCGTCCGCATCGTCTGTCATAATGTCTTTTATCTTATCAAAAAATCCCATCTTTTCATTCCCCTTCGTTTAGTTATAATGCCTTGCTCCGAAGATAGCGGAGCCGACTCTTACAATATTTGAACCCTCGAGAATGGCCTGCTCATAATCAGCACTCATTCCCATAGAGAGAATATCCATACTAACATTTTCAATGCCCTTTTCCTTAATCTCTAAGAACTTATCGTGCATCCTTGCAAAATAACCTCTAACCTCTTTTTCGTCACAAATAGGAGGTATGGTCATAAGCCCCTTAATCTTAATATGAGGCATCTGTGCAATCTCATAAATTAAGTCGTCAAGCACTGCAATATCACAGCCGCTTTTAGACTCCTCATTGCCTATATTCACCTCAATAAGAACATTTGCCGTGCTGTCTGCTTTAGAAAACTGCTTTTCTATTTCCTTTGCAAGCTTAATTGAATCAACAGACTCTATCATATCAACCTTGCCTGCAATATACTTTACCTTATTAGTTTGAAGGTGTCCTATAATGTGCTTTTCTACTCCGTCAAGATGCAGCGTTTCAAGCTTGGAGCAATACTCCTGCACCTTATTTTCGCCTATAAGGTCTGCACCCAAATCAAGAACGGGATTGATATATTCCGGCTCTACTGTCTTTGTAACGCACATAAGGCGTACATCGTTTTCGTTCCTGCCCGCTTTAGCTGCGGTTTCGGCAACATCGTTTTTTATTCGCTGATAATTCTCGATAGTTCTTTTAACCCTATTCTCATCAAGTATAAACCTTTCCATTTTGAAGATCCTTTCCCTGTGTAATTATCTTATCATAAATATGAATGGCATTATCATTTTCCGAGTCGTATTCAACAATAGAATAATCGTCGGTGTTATACAAAACGGTTGCTTCTCTAAACTTAACCTGGCTGGCTATCAAAACATAAACACCCTTTTTGCCGTCAACGATATGTATAGCCTGATTAGGAACTTTAATTCCCTCATAGGTTTCGGTTCTGATTTCAATTTTTGTGCTTCTGAGCTTTGCTATGCTTTCGTTAAGCACATTACATTTAAGCACAAGAAGCGTTTGCTCCTCGCCCGGCTGCGGTTCTGCTCCCGATACAACAGTTGCTTTAAGATTAAGGTTATGATTGTCGTTAAGGACAATTTCAACTCTTGAGCCGTTTTTCATATTCTTAACCTTGTCTGACGGTATGACGGTTTGAATATACCAATCATAGCCCGTGACAAGCTTACCCAAATTCTGAGTTGAATTCTTTTGCTCGCCCGACTGAATCAGGCTCATACGCTCATTAAATTCGTCAACGGTGCTGTCGCACACCTTATCGTAATCTACCAACTTTTCATAGCCGTCGGTATAGCTGTAAAATACACCCGATGTATCGGTAGTGATATAGCTGTCCGGAGTTGAACCTTGATACTTTGAAGCCTCGGCAGAAAGACTGCTGATATGGCTTTGAAGGTCTACCTCCTCGCCGATTACAAGCTTCTTTTTAACCAACGAGCTGTTAAGGCTCTGCTGTGCCTCGGTATATCCTCCGTTTGAAAGAGCGTCGGCATAAGAAATAACCTTCTGCTCTATCTCCTTATTAACTGTCATCAAATCCGAGGACTGTCCGATTGTCTGTGATTGCAGATTTTCATAATACGAAAGTTGGGTGCGATAATCCATATATCGTGCATACTCGGCTGCCTTTTCGTCATTGGAAAACACCATTCCTATATTCGCCTTAACCTTTGCCTTATCGCCGTTTTCATAACAAGCAACGGTTACACCGCTTGATGAAGCAGGAACAGCTTGCTCGTCTCTTATAATAAGTGCGTCGGCATTGATTTTATCATAGACGGTAGATAAAACAGCCGTCTGAGTTTTAAGCTGAATATGTGTAACGGCATAAAGCTCATAGCCGACAATCATAGCAATCACAAGTATCACCGCAATGATAGCCAAATTGCTTTTATTCAATTTTTCGGCTTGCTTTTTCATAAAATCATTCCCGAATAAAATCCTTAGCTAAATTTACTGCCTCGCCGACAAGCTCATCACCTGTCATTTTGTCCGCAATCAGCCAATTAATATTTTCATTTCTTCTAAACCATGTAAGCTGTCGCTTAGCATATCTTCTTGTTGCTCTTTTCAAATTCTCGACAGCCGTATCATAAGATATTTCACCGTTGATATAAGGCGTAAGCTCTTTATGACCGATTGCCTGACAGGCTGTTTTGCCCGTTTGATTAAGCATATTTCTTGCCTCTGCCTCAAGTCCGTTTTCAAGCATAATGTCAACCCTGCGATTTATACGGTCGTAAAGCACCTGACGATTGCTGTATGAAATTCCTATATACAAAGCGTCATAAGGCGAGCCTGCAAGAAGTGATTTTTCATTTTGCTCTGTTTTGGTAGTGCCTGCAAGACAAAGCTCCAAAGCACGAATAACCCTTTTTCTGTTATTTGGGTGTATATCTTCTGCCGCCTGAGGGTCAAGCATTTTAAGCCGATTATAGAGCATTTCGTTATCAAGCGCTTGAAGCCTGTCCCTAATCTCCTGAATTACGCCAACCTCTCCAAAGGTAACGCCGTTAGCCAGACTGTCAACAAAAAGTCCCGTTCCGCCCGCAATGACAGGCACCTTACCTCTGTCGGATATATCCTTGATTTTCTCGGCTGCGTCCTTTACGAAATCCGCAACGCTGTATGCCTTATCTGCATCAAGAAATTCGGTCAGATGATGAGGTACGCCCTGCTTTTCTTCCTCGGTTGCGACAGCTGTGGCAATGGGCATATTTTTATACACCTGCATAGAATCGGCAGAAATAATTTCGCCGTTTATTGCCTTTGCAAGCTCTACGGACAATGCGGTTTTACCCGATGCCGTAGGACCCACTACACAAATAATTTTTATCTTACTCATTACTGAATCCTGCCAAACTGCTTTTCTATATCATACTTGGACATTTTAATCATAACTGGTCTGCCGTGTGGGCAATATCTGATATTAGGATTAGACAGCAGTTTTTTTACAAACAGCTCCATCTCATAAGGCGAAGTCTTATCCCCTGCCTTAACAGCTGCCCTGCACGATGCGGAATGAAAAATCCAGTCCATCTTATCCGGAGTAATATCTGTTTTTCCGTCAAGAAGCTTAGAGGCGGTTTCCTCAATCAAGCCCTTTACATCCTCTCCGTCAAGTATAGAAGGACACTCACGAACAAGAACGGTTGACGAGCCGAAATCCTCAATGGCGAAACCGCATTTTGAATAAAGCTCAATATTATTTACAACAGCGTTATATTCGTCTCCCGAAAGTCTGACGGCAATCGGTGATATAAGCACCTGAGAAGAAATCTCGGTCGATGCCTTGAGCTGTTCAAAATTCATTCTTTCGTGTGCGGCGTGCTTATCAATCATATACACTGCGCCGTCCATTTCAATAATTATATATGTCTTAAATATTTCTCCGACTAAGCGAAAGCTTATGTCCTGCACAGGCTCAGACTGAGGTGCCGATTTGTATTCGGACTTTTCCTCGATTGCCGTGTCCGCACTTTTCGGACTGTCGGTCATAATATCATTTAAGCTGAC
>UQAZ01000009.1 GCA_900539165.1 uncultured Oscillospiraceae bacterium | reverse complement strand
GACATTGACCGCCGCATGACCCGCGTGATATGCGATTGGAGGGACAAAAAGTGACTTATTTTGGAATGCCATTCGGCATGTGGTTATTATTTGCAGGCTCATTCCAAAAGCAGCTGACGGCTGTGTTTGGTTATGATTCCGATACAGCAAAAGGTATCGCAAAAAATGCAAAACCAAAATACAAAGCAATTATCTCAGACCTGCCGGAATTTGAAAAAGAGGATCGCTTCAAGATGAACATCGTCAACTGCACGATGCTCGGTGCGTTTATTCTTTCCATGCCGGAGCGCCCAAAGGTGGACAGACTGACAGATTACTACGCAAAATCCATGATGACAAAGCCCATGAAATGGTTCTGTCACAATAGCGGAAAGAGTAAATTTACCGAAAAAGATATTGCCGGCATGAAGGCGACCGCCGCACTGAAGGCCGCCGACCGAAACCCATATTCGTGGAACATGGAGTTTTACGAATATCCCGACGGCAGCGGATACGAAGGCCGCTTTACAAAATGCGGCATCTGCGTGCTGATGAAAGAACTGGGGCTATACGACCTGACTCCCGCCCTGTGCCATCTGGACTACACCATGAGCGAAGCAGGCGGCACCACCAATTTTGTGCGTGAATACACCCTTGCTTCCGGCGGACCGTATTGCGATTGCGGCTATAAGAAAAAGCAGTTATAACACGTTTTACACGCTGGGAGACTTCGAGAAAGTGAGATAAATTTCGTATTTTGCGAGTGGGTGCTGTACGTGGATACTGCCCCCGAACAAAAGGCGAAAAACGCCAAAAGTGGCTTGAACATTACGTTCAAGCCACTTTGCTGTCAATGTAGTTTTTGATTCTATTTCGGTAAGAGCAAGCCCCTGCCCTACGATACGTCTAAAGAAATTCATAATAAACACTTCGTTCCTTTCTCCTTTTTCCCACCAAATTTTCAATTTGTCGGGGACCCCGAATGGAATTTCGTTTTATAGCACGGCGCGGTTTAGCCACTTTATCGATAGTCTGAAATATCCACCCGCTATGCGGGTGGATATTTATTTTATGCATATAAGTTTATATAGTCCAATTTTGTGAGGCGGTTTGAAGTTCAACCATATGCCTAAACAATCCGTTTTTATTCATAAGTTCGTTTGGATTGCCGGCTTCTGTAACGGTACCGTTTGAAAGCACGATAATTTTATCAGCATTCTCAATTGTTCTCATTCTGTGTGCAATAACAAGAACGGTTTTGTTTTTAATGAGCCTTGATAATGCTGTTTGAATGAGTGTTTCATTTTCAACATCAAGAGAAGCGGTTGCTTCGTCAAGGAGAATGATAGGCGCATTTTTCAAAAATGCACGTGCAATAGAAATACGCTGTCTTTCACCGCCCGAAAGGTTACAGCCGTTCTCGCCTATTTCGGTATCATAGCCGTTAGGAAGTTTATTCGCAAATTCATCGCAGTTTGCAAGTTTTGCTGCATAAAGCACTTCTTTATCGGTCGCATCCTTTTTGCCAAGACGGATATTTTCAATAATTGAGGTATTGAAAAGCGTTACATCCTGGAAAACAATTGAATAAAGGCTCAACAGGGTTTCGGGTTCAATTTGTGAAATATCCATACCGCCAACAGTAATTGTTCCGCTTGAAGCGTCCCAAAATCTTGCAGCAAGCCTTGAAATTGTTGTTTTACCACCGCCTGACGGACCTACAAGTGCTGTAATTTCACCCTGCTTGGCGGTAAATGACACGCCTGTCAAAACCTTAACATCATCATTATAAGAAAAGTTCACATTGTTAAATTCAATGTCATAACCGTCATTTGTTAGCTTTGTATCACCGGACTGAATATCGTGGTCGAGTATTTCATTCATTCTTGCTACATTTGTCTTAGTGCTGATAATTGCGGCAAGATTTATTAGTGCGGCTTGCATGGGGTCATAAAGGCGTGACACAAGAAGCAGAAACACAAAGAAAGTAAGAACATCAAGTTCGCCCTTTATTAATAAGGATGATCCGACCAAAGCGGTTGTTGCAATACCGAGTTTCATTACCATTTGTGCGCTTGAAACAAAGACTGCCGTGCCAAATTCGCCTTTTAAAGCTCTTTTTTCTACATTATCAATTTTTTTATCAAGTGTTTTAAGGTATCTTTCCTCAGCATTGTTTGATTTCAAATCTGCTATCGTATCGATACACTCTTGAATACCGTTTGCACAATCCATTTTTGCTTTCATTGATTTGTTTGAAAGCTTTTGCTGAACTTTTGAAGATGAGCCAACAATAATAAGTGCAATTGGAAGCACCCACAAAGAGGCAATCGCCATTTTGGCATTGAAGAAGAAAAGACTGATCGCCACCATTACCGTAGAAATCATTGAACCGACAAACGGCGGAATAAAATGAGAAAAGGCTGTTTCAAGATAGGTGCAATCTGCCATAATTGTACTTGTTAAATCCGCCAAGTCTTTTTTTGCGAAAAAGGAAAGCGGAATTTTGCGTAACTTTTCGGCAAGAGTGATTCTTCTTGTTCCTGTTTCAATATAGGTCGCAAGAAATGTAGAATAATATTGCCAAAGCGTTATACAAAAAACAATAAGCAAACATATAATTGCTCCGCCAACAAATAAAAGCGTATTGCTTTTTACATTTCCGTTCAACAATCCCTTAACAAATAAATATAACAGGCTTACGGGAAGCATAAATGAAATATTTTGCAAGGTACAAGCGATAATACCCTTTATCAAGTCTTTTGCACCACGCCTTGAAAGTGCATATCTGTGCATAAGTTTTTCAATCATTTCAGTTCCTCCTTTGCCACCTTCCATTTAACCGATGTGAGATAATTTTCAAGCATTGTTGCAAACACACCGTTTTGCTTGCAGAGTTCTCTTGATTTACCTTGTTCAATCAACTTGCCGTCTTTTAAAACATATATACAATCCGCATTTTGAACCGTTGAAAGTCGGTGAGCAATCATAATAACGGTTTTGCTTTTTGAAAGTTCGGTGAGAGCCTTTTGAATTTTAACTTCATTGTCGGGGTCTGCAAACGCTGTTGCCTCGTCAAGAATAACAATCGGTGCATTTTTAAGAATTGCTCTTGCAATGGCTATTCTCTGTGCCTCACCTCCTGAAAGGTAAACACCGTTTGAACCGATAACGGTATCAACTCCACTACTGAACTTTTCGATAATATCCATACATTGAGCCTTTTCGAGTGCCGACATAACCTCATCCATATCCGCATCCGGCTTTGAAAGGCGAATATTGTCAAATATACTGCCTGTGATTAGCTTACTGTCCTGGAACACATATGATACGGCGTTTGTCAAATCCTCTTTTGCGATGTTTTTAACATTAACTCCGCCTACAAGAACTTCACCGCTGTCTGCGTCAAAAAATCTTGTAATAAGGTTTGCGAGCGTTGTTTTGCCACCGCCTGACGGACCGACAAATGCAACTATCTGACCTGATTTAATATCAAGCGAAACATCGTCAATTGCCTTAATTTCTCCGTCATAGCTGTAACTTACATTTTTAAGTTGAACAGATGCATCTGTCGGTTTTTGACATTTCGTTGCCTCCAAAGGTGAAATGTTCATAACGCTGTCAATTCTTTTAAATGCATCAGCAACAATCATTTTGTTTTCGCTTTGAAACATTATTTTTGTCATTGTTACTGTTAAAATCGGAGTGATAATTACATAAAACAAAATATTAAGTATCAACTCATTTGTTATTTCGCCTTTTGCAAAAATCAAGCCGCCAAAAATAATGAACGCAAAAATGCCGTTAATCAGCATAGTGAACATTGCCATTGGCAAGCGTAGATTTTTTGTATAGGCGATTGTCCATTGGCTGTAGGAATCAATGGATTTTTTAAATTTTCTGAAGCTGAATACACTTTGACCGAATGCCTTTACCACAGGAATACCTCTGACATATTCAACTGCCTCGTTTGACATATTGTCAAGGGCGTTTTGATATTCCTCCATTTTTTGACGGAGGGTTTTGCCTGTCATAAACGCCATCATAATTAAAAATGACAAAACAATGGGAATGAGGGAAATTAATCCGAATCTCCAATCAAAAACAAATAAAAAAATCAATAATCCTACAGGCGTTACAACCGAGCCAACCATATCGGGAAGTTGATGAGCAAGATAAGTTTCGGTTGCAGCCGAGCAATCATTTACAATTTTGCGTAGCTTTCCGCTTCCGAATTTTTCAATTTCCCCAAGAGGTAATTGTATAATTTTATGCATCATTTGTTTTCGCATATTTGCCTGAACTCTAAATGCACTTGTGTGTGAACACATCAATGACGCAATGTAAATTATCATAGACAACACTGCAAAAACAACCGCATTCACACCGTTTTTCACAATACTTGTACCGTTTTCAAAATTTGGCATAACCTCAAGCACTTCTTTAATTATCTTCCATATATAATAAAACGGAAGGAGTGCAAGCGCACTGCTGACTGCACTGAGTACCAAAGATATATAAGTGAAATACCTATAATTTTCGGCATAGTCCATCAGTCTTGAAAAGTTTGACTCCTTTTGACTCCTTTTTTCTTTCAATTTAATTCCTCCTATATAAGTATTCAGTTAGTCATTGCTAACTCATGTCTAAAAATTAAAGGACTTAAAGCCCTAAAATTTTTGACCAACCTGCGATATAAAAGTCCTGGAATTCGCTTACATATTTTTTAGCGTTTTCTTTTTTCATATCGTGTTCAATAAGCTCAAATATGCCCGAAAACATACCGCTGACAATCATATGGCAAACCGCTTTTTCTATGTTTGGAACATCCTTGCCCTGCGAGCGCAAAGCATCTATGAATTGATAGGTTTTTTCAACTTCAATTTCCACCATATTATGAATAAAATTTTCATATGATGTGCCTTCACTTTTGCAAATTATCAGCTTAAACTCGTCAAAATGTTCGTAAACGTAATCAACAATTTTGCTAAGGCTTGTTCGGCTTTCAACTCCCATATGATTTGCTTTTTCTTCTTCAGGCAGTTTTTCAAAATCCTCCTGCGCAGACATAAATATGTTCATTATAGCTTTTGCGTGTTTTTCAACAAGAGCAGCAAAAAGCGCTTCCTTACCTGAAAAATAACCATAAAATGCACCTGTTGTTACACCTGCGGTTTTTACAATATTACGAAGCGAAGCCGAGTTAAAGTCTTTTTCCAAAAATTCTGCTTTGCCTGCCGACAATATATTTTTTAAGGTTGTCGATTCTTCGTTTGACATTTTTACACCTCATATAACACTGTTATATCGCATTTAGTATAACACCGTTATATTGCGCTGTCAAGCGTTATAGTTTGAAATTTTCAAAAAAATAATATATTTTGTGAATTTTTGCCAAAAAGCATCAAAAATTGTTGACATCAATAATTTTTTGAATATAATAAACATTAAGAATTGGGTTAGGCAATGCTAACCTTGTAAATATAATAAACCAAAATCGAAATTGAGAGGAGATTTTATTATGATTAGTGAATTGGCGGCATTTGCAGGCGGCGTACTGTTTGGCACGGCAGGAGTTAAGGCTTTGGGAAGCAAGGATGCAAAAAAAGCATATGCTCACACTGCGGCTTTTGGTTTGAGAGTTAAAGACTCTGTGATGAAAGCAGTAACAGAGGTTAAAGAAAACGCAAACGATATTTTGGCAGAGGCTAAAGAAATTAACGAGAAAAAAGCAGCCGAAGCACAGGAAAAAGCAGAACAGAGCGTAATTGAAAACGCAGCTGTTGCAAACGCATAAATTATCAAAAGGCTGTCGAAGGGGCGCACTACATAAAGAATAAATGCTCAAAAAATCAAATAAACAGCGAAATACTGCGTTAAATTTACAGTGAAGGCGGCAAGCCTGCCCTGTAAATTATGCCTTGTCTTTCATCTGTTTCTTTGGCTTTTTGAGTGCAAAGCAGTTTAAGCAAACTGATTTTGTTCAGTGTGCATTAACAAAACCCCGTCAATACTTGCGTATTAACGGGATTTTTTAATAGTGCAATGGGCAAAATTCAGAAAGCTTAAACCAATTACGTCCTTATGCAGTGTGCCCCAATTGGCAGCCTTTTAGCAATTTGAGGTAAATATTATGAAATGTCAAATCTTGCACGAAACAAAAAACAGAATGAGAGTGCATTTTTGCAAAGAAAATATGACAATTGAAGAAGCGGATAAGGCAGATGCTTACTTGAAATCAATCAGCGGAATTGATGATGTTACAGTTTATGAAAGAACCGGCGACTTGATTATTTATTATTCTTTTGACAGGAGCGAACTGATTGAAATTCTTGCTCACTTCAGCTTTGAAAATGATGAAGTGAAAAACATTGAAATTGTCGGCACAGCAAGGCTTGTTCAGCGTGAATATGAAGAAAAGCTTATTATGACAATCACTTTGCGCTATTTCAGAAAAATATTTTATCCTTTATATTTAAGAATTGCACTTGCTTATATTAAATCTATAAAATATATATTAAAAGCATTGAAGTCGCTTGCCAAAGGACAGCTGAGTGTTTCGGTTCTTGATGCTGTTGCAATTACGGTTTCGCTTATAAGAGGTGATTTTGAAACGGCTTCAAGCGTTATGTTTTTACTCAAAATCGGTGAAATTCTTGAAGAGTGGACCCACAAAAAATCTGTCAATGACCTTGCAAATACAATGTCGCTCGGAATTGAAAAAGTGTGGTTAAAGAATAAAAATGATGAAGAGGTTTTAGTTCCTACAAACAAGGTTAATGTAGGCGACAAAATTGTTCTGCGCACAAGCAATATGATACCGCTTGACGGTGAGGTTATCGACGGCGGTGTAACGGTTAATCAATCAGCTATTACGGGCGAAAGTGTTGCCGTGAATAAAACGGTGGGTTCTCGTGTGTATGCCGGCACGGTTGTTGAAAGCGGCGAGTGTATTATAAAAGTTACGCAGATTAACGGTCAGGGCAAATACGACAGAATTGTAAAAATGATTGAAGATTCGGAAAAACTGAAATCATCACTTGAAAGCAAAGCATCAAACCTTGCGGACAGGCTTGTACCGTTTAGTTTGTTCGGCACGATATTTACATATGCAATTACACGAAATGTAACAAGGGCGTTGTCTATTCTTATGGTGGATTATTCCTGTGCATTAAAGCTTACAATGCCCGTTGCGGTTTTGTCTGCTATCAACGAATGCAGTAATTATAACGCAACCGTTAAAGGCGGAAAATACCTTGAAGCGCTCTCAAAGGCAAATGTTATTGTCTTTGACAAAACCGGAACGCTGACAAACGCACACCCGAAAGTTGCAGATATTATCACATTCGGCAACAATGACAAGGCTGAAATGCTCAGACTTGCAGCTTGCCTTGAGGAACACTTCCCACACTCGGTTGCAAATGCCGTTGTTAACGAAGCTAAGGCGAGAGGTCTTGACCACGAAGAACAGCATTCAAAGGTTGAATATATTGTAGCTCATGGAATTTCGAGCCTTGTCGGCGACGAAAAGGTTGTTATAGGCAGTTATCATTTCGTTTTTGAGGACGAAAACTGCACCGTGCCGCAAGATGAACAAGACAAATTCAATACAATACCAAACGAATATTCACACCTTTATATGGCAATCAACCGCACACTTGTTGCCGTGATTTGCATTGAGGACCCTATAAAAGATAATGTTAAGCAAACGCTTGACGATTTGAGGGCAAACGGCATAGATAAAATTGTTATGATGACCGGTGACAGTGACCGCACGGCAAAGGCTGTTGCAGAAAAATTGGGAATCGATGAATACCATGCGGAAGTTATGCCCGAGGACAAAGCTATGTTTATTGAAAAAATGCAAGCTGACGGCAATTCTGTTATTATGGTGGGCGACGGCATAAATGATTCTCCTGCATTGAGTAAAGCAGATGTCGGAATAGCAATAAGTTCAGGTGCCGCAATAGCAAGAGAAATTGCGGATATAACCGTTTCAAGTGATGATTTGAATTCTCTTGTAACACTTAAAGAAATAAGCAATCTTTTGATGGCAAGAATCAGGTCGAATTATCGTTCTATTATATCGTTTAACACTGCATTAATTGTGCTTGGCGTTGTTGGAATAATTCCTCCGACAACCTCGGCTTTTTTGCACAATGCTTCTACTCTTGCTTTTACATTAAAGAGTATGACAAAACTGATGTAAATCCTGTTTTATTCGGAGACAAATTATTATTTAATGGTAATTTGAATAACAATGCGGATTTAGAGTTTTTTTCGACACCTCGGTATAAGGTTTGCAATTTTTCATACGAATTTGCGGTTCTAAGCAAGAATAATATTCCGAGAGATTTTTGATTTTTTCAAATATTTATAGTTTTGACTGTACCAAATCAAAGGACTTGAAGTGTTTTACTTCAAGCCCTTTTTCGTTATGCTTCAAAAAATGAAATTGATTTTTTACAAAACAGCTTTGATTAACCGAAATCATCAAAAAGCTTTATAATTCCTATGGTCATTACTACCCAAAGTCCAAAATTAATAAGATTAAATGTTGTCATTATTCCGCTGAGAACAGATAAATTGAAATGCCTGCCGAGTTTTTGCTTGATTTTATTTTCGCTGTTCTCAACAGGGCAGAAAAACAGAGCCAAAATTGCCTCAATTATATTGACTGTCGGCAAAAAGCCCATCATAAGTGCCTGACCTATTGACGAATTTACATCTTTGAACAAGCCCGTTCCGTTGAGCAACATCAAACTTACAAAACCCAAAAGCGGTGAATTGGCAAACGAAGCAAGCAAAATTATCAATTTGAAAATAAATCTTATTTCATTATTTCTTTTCATAATTGCTCCTGCAGTCAAGAGGTTTATGTCTTTTTATTTTTATAGTAACATATAGGCGTTTTTATTTCAACAATCAATGATAACATTAAAATAAGCCGTTTATTACTTACCGGGTTTCTTTGCTTAAAATTATATTAAAACATTTTATACAAGGCCGACATCCTTAACTGTTTGACCGTTATAAACATAAACCCTATTTACACGCAGAGGTATTCTGCAAGGCAACTCGTAATTAAATGAATATGCGCTGTTTGAGAGTTCTTCCAAAGAGATATGAGCATTTTTTTGCGTGCCGAACAAAACAACCTCATCATTTACATTACATTCAATATCGCTGACATCAACCATAAATTGGTCCATACAAACTCTGCCGAGTATTTTTGCATATTTGCCGTTTATAATGACCTTGCCTTTATTTGACAAGCACCTGGGAAAGCCGTCTGCGTATCCGACAGGAACGGTGGCAACCTTAGTTACTCTGTCGGTTTTGAATGTACCGCCGTAGGATATTTCTCGATTCGGCTCAAGGTCTTTAATATACGCAATTTTTGTGTGCCAGCTCATTATCGGCTCAAGGTCAAGTATACCCTTGTCAACTTCGTCGGACGGATAAAGGCCGTATGTGATAATTCCCATTCTGCACATATCAAAATGCTCGTCAAAATTCATAATTCCTGCGCTGTTATTAAGGTGCTTTATAGGAATTTCAATTTTTCTGTCGCTTAGCATTTTGCAAAATTTCTTATACTGATTTCTTTGTTCGACAGTCTTGGACAAATCTTTTTCGTCGGCAGTCGCAAAGTGGGAAAACAGACCCTCGGCAAATATATTCGGCAGTTCGGTTATGCTTTTGCAAATATCGGCACTTTCCTCGTTGACCTGAAAGCCTATTCTGCTCATTCCGGTATCAATGCAAAAATGAAACGGCACATTTTTTCCCTGCTTAACCGCCTCGTTTGAAAGAGCAACTGCGTCCTCGTATGAAAAAATCGGAATTCTCACATCATATTTAACGGCAGTTTCAATATCAAAAGGAAAAACTCTGCCCAAAATAAGTATCGGTGTTTTGATTCCTGCTTTTTTCAGTTCAACTGCCTCTTCGATACACGCAACTCCGAAAAAGTCACACTTGTCGTCAAGAAATTCACCTATCTCAACAGCTCCGTGACCGTATGCGTTTGCTTTGATTACGCCGAGTATCTTAACATCGTCGGGCAATTTGTTGCGTACGCAGTTAAAATTATGCTCCAATTTGTTCAAATCAATTTCCAAATAAGTACGGTGGTTCATTATTTTATCGCCTCGATTAAACCTACTGTTTCTATACCGTTTTTACTGAAAGCCTCATTTAGCTTTTGGACGAATACAAACGCTTTTTCGCTGTCGCCGTGAACACAAACCGAGTGAGCCTCAATGTCGATTTCTTCGCCCGTATAAGCTGTAACCTTTCCGGTTTTCACCATTTTGATTACTCTTTCAACAGCCAAGTCCTCATCCGTTATCATCGAGTTTTCAAGTGACCTCGCTCTCAGCGAGCCGTCAGCCTCGTATGCTCTGTCGGCGAAAACCTCGCTTGCATATTTTACACCCTTTGCTCTTGCCGAGTCAATCATTTGAGAGCCTGAAAGAGCCAACAAAATTAAATCTTTGTTGTAGTCAATAATTGCATCGACAATCGCATCTGCAAGGTCTTTGTTTTTAGCGGCTTGGTTATACATTGCGCCGTGCGGTTTAATATGAACTATTTTGTCCTTACCTGCGACAATTCCGCCCAAAGCCTCTAATTGAGCCAATGTGTAATCATAAACCTGCTTAGGCGTTACATCAAGATTTGTTCTGCCGAAATTTTCCTTGTCGGGATAACCCGGATGTGCGCCGATTCCGACCTTGTTATCTATGCACAGTTTAACCGTAGCCTGCATCATATCCCGATTGCCTGCGTGAAAACCGCAAGCTATATTTGCGCTGTTAATCAGCGGAATGATTTTTTCGTCAAAAGCTGCGCCCTCGCCCAAATCACAATTCAAATTAATTTTATACATATTATCACCTAATACTTTAAGTCGATATTTTTTACATCGGTTATAAACATATGTCCGGGCGAATGTGTTATGGCAATTTCCGGCTTTGTCTGCATTACTGCATTTTGCGGAGTAACGCCGCAAGCCCAAAATACCGGCACTTCTCCCTCATTAATTGTTACGCTGTCACCGTAGTCCGGCTTTGTAACATCCTTTATTCCTATCGCCTTAGGGTTTCCTATTTGTATCGGCGCTCCGTGAACTCTCGGCATAGCGGCGGTAACATTAACCGCTTTAACCACCAAATCATTCGGAATAGGTCGCATTGATACGACCATATTACCGTGGAATTTACCCGACGGCTGAAGCTCGATATTCGTATTAAACATAGGCACATTTTTGTTTTCCTCAATGTGTCTTACCGGAATATCAGCCTCCAAAAGTTCACTTTCAAAACTAAAGGAACAGCCTATGAGAAAATACACGAAATCGTCCTGCCAATAGTCCGTTATGTCCGTGACCTCTTTTTCAAGCACACCGTTTCTCCAAATTCTGTATTTCGGAAAATCCTTGCAGACATCGCCCTCGCTCGCCATTATTTTGAACTGCTTTGAGCCGACATCGCCAACCTCTAAAATCGGGCAAGGCTTTGGATTTCTTGTGCAAAACAGTAAAAAATCAAACGCATAATCCTTTGGCAAAATGCAAAGATTAGCCTGTGCGTAGCCGTTGCACATACCCGATGTCTGATAATCTATTTCGCCCGTTCTGATGAGCTTTTTAACCTCTTGAGGCGACATATTTGAATAGTCCATAGCCACTCCTAAAATAATTTATCTATATATTTTTTCTGTTTAATCGCTATTTTTTCGGCAGTATCAATATCGATAATTTCAAAGCTGATTTTATCGTTCGGCTTAACCTGAGCAAGCTTTGGCAAATCGGCGCTTATTACTGTCGCTATTTTTGCATAGCCGCCTGTTGTTTGATGGTCTGCCATAAGTATAATCGGCATTCCCGAATTTGTAATCTGTATCGAGCCAAAGGTGATTGCGTCGGAAATAATTTCCAATTTTTCCTTTCCACGCAAGGCAATACCCCAAAGCCTGATTCCCATTCTGTCGAGGTCGGAGGTGACGGTGTATTGCTGTTTTGAAAACAACATCAAATCGTTTTCACAAAACATATCGTCCTGCGGACCTAATACCACCCTTACTCTTACGGTATTGTTATAGGTATTTTCCGGAAGCTCACGCTTTTCTATATTTTTAATTTTATCAGCCTTGCCGATTTTAAGAATGTCGCCCGCTTTAAGCTTTCTTCCGTTAAAACCGCCGACATTTATTTTGAGATTTGTTGAGGCACTGCCCATAAACAAAGGAACATCAAAACCGCCCGCAACGGCAAGATAACATCTTAATCCCTGCTTGGCGCCCTTAATGCTTAACACATCACCGTCTTTTGCAACGTATGCTTTGTTTGTTCTGATAGGATTACCGTTTAATGAAATATCAAAAATTCCGCCCGAAATCGCAAAAATATGCTCGCCCGTAAATTTGGCGGTTATTCCGAGCATCGTCATTTCGATAACAGGTGCGTTAATATCGTTTTTACAAAGTTTGTTTGCAATTTTTGTCGAATAGGCGTCCATTACGCCGCTTTGAGTAAAGCCGTTTTTCATTACTCCGAATCTGCCTAAGTCTTGGACGGTTGAGAGCATACCCGGCGATATAATTTCTATCATAATTCAACCTCGCTGACCGTAGGAGTGTAAGCACCGCTTACAACCTGCTTTTCTATCTCTGTAAACTCTGCCTTGTCTATGCTGAAAAATTTAATATAATCACCGGCTTTATAGAGTATAGGTGACTCTTTCGATTTATCAAACACTTTTACGGGTGTTTTTCCAATCAACTGCCAACCGCCGGGGGACGCAATGGGATAAATTCCCGTTTGCTCTGAGCCGATACCGACAGCTCCTTCAAATATTTCAAGCCGTGGTGTTTTCAGTCGGGGAGTAAAAAGTCTTTCGTCCATACCGCCGAGATAAGCAAAACCCGGCAAAAATCCCAACATATAAATCAAGTATGGCTTTGATGTATGAAGTCTGATAACTTCCTCTCTTTCAAGAGAAGTATGCTCGCACACATTTTTCATATCCAATGCGAACTCGTCATCGTAGCACACGGGTATATGCCAAACCTTAGCCGTGCTTTTAACGCTGTTTTCACCGTCGTTTATAAGGGCTTTGATTTTCTTTTTCAGCTTTTTTGAAGTGATGACTGTGCAGTCGTAAAAAACAGTCAATGAGGCAAAGGTCGGTACAAGCTCGATAACTCCGTTAATACCCTTTGCCTCTATTCTGTTGCAAAGACCGGTAACACGACGGTTCACCTCTTCGCTTATTTCGTTTTCAAACTGTATAGTAACGGCGCCGTCGCCGTTTTGCAAAAATGAATATATCATTTGAAATAACCTTTTTTTATTGTTGTTTCAAACCATTTGTCAGTTTTGTCCTCAACCGTGTGAGGGTATTCAATCAATCCACGCATAAGTGAAATAATGGGCAAAACAATGTTTTTGCCGATACCGTCAATATAAGGTCTTGCTTCTCCGTACATATCGAGCATACCGGCTTTTGCCGCAGCGTCCATAACTGCCGATTCTTCCTTTTCTGTATGAAAAAGATTCACATCATCTAAAAGGAAAGCCGTACAAGCCATGAGCGCATTCATACCCCAATCGCTTACGGTCGCAGTAATAATGTTGTCGGCGGCAGTATCTGCCAAAATTCCAAATCCTGTACCTGCCTTGCAACCGCCCTTTTCGGCATAAGGAACATATTTTCTTATATGCTCCTCAATAGTACCCATACCAAGTTCATTTCCGAGGTCGCCGATAGAAAGATTGTAAACCCCTCTGTTTTGGCACTCCTTGAAAAGCACATCATACTTTGCCTCAACATCGGTTGTGTTTACGCCCACTGCATTGTGGTAATAACCGTTTTTGTTTCTGCCCGGAGCCTCGTTTGAAATAATGGCACAAGGCAAACCGTGAGAAAGAATTTCCGCCGTTTCCTCGTTTTCTTTATTTTTGTCCTTAGTAAAAGAAATAACGCAAATGGTGTTGTCGGGTATGTTGTCAATATCATAGGTAATATTAACTCCTAAAACCTCGCTCATAGCCTTAATAGCTTTTTCGCATTGCTCAGGCACTATCATAACCGGCTTTGCGCCAAAAGCTCTGATGACAAAGCGGGCAAAAACAGTAGACGAAATAATTCCGTCTGTCTCAGCCTCGTTCCATGGGAGAAGAATAAATCCTGTTAAAATAAAGACTTTTTCGCCCTTTTTAATATTTTTCACAAGTCCCTCGGCGCCGTTGAGCGACAAGGGCTTGCCTGTATATTTGCTTGCCCCGTCGTAAAGAATTCTGCAAACGCCGTAACCTCTCGGGTCAAGGTTCATAAGCCAATCAAGATTGTATCCGACATTGAGTTTAGTCAGCTCTGTTTTATTCATCATACCTTGCATTGCTCCTCAAAATCGCTTACTAATGCGTCTTGGATTTTTTTCAACATTTCGGGAGCTTTTCCGCCTACGCTCTTACCGTCAACCGTTTTTACCGGAATGCAGAAAGAACCTGTTGAATGAACAACGATTTCGTCAGCGGACATCAATTCGTCTAAAGTGTAATCTCTTTCTTCAACTTCATATCCCAGCTTCTTTGCAAAGGCGAGAAGTCTTATTCTTGCAGTTCCGGGAAGTACCATATCGTCAAGCTGATGAGTGATAACCTTGCCGTCCTTAAAGATAGAAACATTAGAATGCGCACACTCGGTAACAATATCTCCTCTGTGGAAAATCGCTTCCTGACAGCCTGCTCTGTCGGCTGCGGTTGCCGCAAGACAGGACGGAATAAGATTGAGCGTTTTGCAATTACAATAATAAAATCTCTTGTCCTCGTATGTGATAACATCAACCGGTTTATATGTATCAGCAACATGACAAGGTGTAAGTGTAATCCATAAATTTCCCTGCATATCTTCCGGATAAATATGCCCACGAAGTCCGTTACCACGAGTAACCTGCATATAAACAAATTGGTCGCCGTCGTCAACTTTTTTGACCAGTTCTCTGAGCAATTTGTCAAGCTCGTCACGCTCTATCGGAATATTCATACCCAGAAGTTTTGCCGAATTATAAAATCTTGTAAGGTGTGCGTCCATATCAAAAACGATATGATTATGCGCATAAGTAGCGTCATAAACGCCGTCACCAAACCAGCAAACTCTGTCGAGCATCGGGATTTGCATATTCTCGATTTCGTCATATTTACCGTTGTAGTAGCCTAAGTTTTTCATTTTGATTACCCCCATAAACAAAATAGGGATCTGCCCCGAGGCATATTGCATAAGGAAGTAAATGATTTTAAGCATTTATTCCTTATGTGGCGCGCCCCTTGCAGACCCCGTTGTCATTATTAGAGTATCATATTTATATTAGTATGTCAATAAAAAACATTTGACCAAATGCCATATGCCGTTAAATACAAAATCACGGTCTGTCTTTAAGTAGGCAAACCGTGTTTTTTTACTCAAAATTAAACTATAACACAAAATCTTATTGTTTTGTCGCTTTAGCATAAGTTCGGTTTTATTGACAAAAAATATGTTTTGTTTTAACAACAAGAAATTTAAGAAAAGCTGTTCAAATAATCTCTTGCTCGATATTATCAAACAACTCGTCGTTGAAAAAATCCCGAATTGAAATTTCAAGACCGTCACAGATTTTTTGCAAAGAAACAACACCCGGATTTTGACTTTTTGTGTTAAGCATACTATAAATTGTTGACGGATTAACTCCGCTTAAATTACCGAGTGCATTTACTGCTATATTTCTCTCATTACATAAATTTATAATGCGTTGTGCAACTGCTTGCTTTATTCTCATAGCTACCACCTTTTTTATCTGTAATAACTAATTGTAAATGAGTTTGGGATGTATCGAGTGGGATATATCCCAAATAATTGTTGACATTTGCACTTTGCTGATGTAAAATGAAAGCATAATCAGTTGTTGCTGATAAAATTTGAGATAACCTGTACCCATTCCGAACACAGAAGTAAAGCTCTTGTATCATAATCGTACAGGAGCTTTTCATTTACCACATCGGCACATTTTACAACATAACGCTTAGTCTTGTGACATTGAAGCGTGTGCCTTAAAATCAGGTCATCGGCAACACTTGAAGGAGGGAGAAAAAATGAAAGAAAATCTAAAATATATGCTTAAAAATTGGATAGCTTGGGACGGAAAAAGTCTTATATACTTTTTCATCAGAGTTCCTGCACTCGTGTTTCAACCGATAGTTACCGCATATATACCAAAGGCAATGATTGACTGCATTAACGAGGGTGCAACGGTCGGCAGGCTTACGCTGGTTGTGGGATTGCTGAGCGTGCTTGTTGTGCTGACCACCTGGCTTGCACCGTTTATGCAGGAGCTGTTAAACGGAAGCGCACGCATTATCCGTATGCGCTATGCCGTGCTTGCGTTTGAAAAAAATCTAAGCACCGATTATACAAATATCGAAAGTCCTAAGGGCAGAGAGGAAAACAAGAGAGCTATGGAATTCTACCGCAGTTATTATTCCGGCTCTGCCGATTTTCTCGATTCAATCAATCAGTTTTGCGTTTGTATTGTGGGCGTTATTGCTTCGCTGATGTTGATTTACAAAATCAATATTATTATGATTTTGGTTATTCTCGCCACCTGCGTTTGCGAGTTCTTTCTTTTGAAATTCTTAAATAAAAAAGAAAAGAAGACAAAGGACGAGAGAAGCAAAATATTTGTTCGCTTTGATTATTATTATAATCTATGCCGTGATTTTTCAGCCGCAAAAGACATCAGACTTTACGGCTTGGGCGATTATTTTACGAGTGCCGTTGCGAAAATCATTTACGATTTAGAGCAAGTCAATCAAAAATTTATGCACCAAAACATCAAGGTCGGCGCAACAAGAGCGCTTCTTAATCTCTTGCGTGAGTTGGTTGCATACGCTTATCTTACATATCTTGTGTGTAAGAGCAGGCTTTCCGTTTCCGATTTTATTTTTTATTTCGGCATTATTACCGGCTTTTCAAATTGGATAATGAACGCCGTTTACCAGTATTCAAACCTTGAGCGTTGCTGTAATGACTGTGCCGCTTTTCGTGAGTTTATCGAAAGCAAGGACGAGAGCGAGAACAAACCCGATGTTGATTTCACCGGCATTGATTCAATCGAATTCAAGAATGTTTCTTTCACCTATCCGTCTGCCGAAAACAGTACAATAAACGATATGTCTTTCAAGGTAAACAAGGGCGAAAACATAGCTATCGTCGGCGAAAACGGAGCAGGCAAAACCACGGCAGTTAAACTGCTTTGCGGTCTGTATTATCCGACCTTGGGCGATATTTTGATTAACGGAAAAAGCAGTCGTGATTTTTCTTCCGACAGTTATTTTAATTTGTTCTCCGCAGTTTTTCAGGACTATTATTTTATGCCTATGACCATTGCGGAAAATGTCTGCACAACTTCCGATTACGACAACGAGCGTTTGTACTCCGCATTTGAAAAAGCAGGAATAGCGGACAAGATAAACACCCTGCCCGACAAAGAAAAATCATATATGATAAAGGATGTGTATAAGGAGGCAGTTGATTTTTCCGGCGGTGAAAAGCAAAAGCTGCTTCTTGCAAAGGCTATATACAAAAACGCACCCGTTCTGATTTTGGACGAGCCGACAGCCGCACTTGACCCGATTGCAGAAAACGAGCTGTACCTCAAATATAACGAGATGACAAGCGGGAAAATATCATTTTTTATTTCTCACCGTCTTTCATCCACCCGCTTTTGCGACAGAATTTTATTTATCAAAAACGGCAAAATTGCCGAAAGCGGAACTCACGAAGAGCTTATGGCACTCAAAGGCTCGTATTACAAAATGTATCAAGTTCAAAGCTACTACTATAAAGAGAACGGAGGCGAGGCCGTATGAAAAATCTAAAGACAGTATTTGCAGCGTTTCGTGAAATGCACCGCCTTGAAAAACGAGTCATTCCGACTGCCGTTACCGTTGCTGTTGTTACGGCGATTATGCCGTTTGTAAATATTTGGTTTACATCAAAAATTATAGACCTGCTCGGCAATGCAGCAGATATAAAAACTCTCGCTGTTTATATCGGTTTGGCTGTCGGAATAAATGCTGTTTTGTTTTTTGTAAACTATTATCTCGGCGATATGCAGTTTGTCTACCGTTCGCTGATGTATAACAAGGAGCTTCAACGAATTTCGTCAAAGCTCTTAGATATTGAATATCAAAAATTGGAAAACAGCAAATTCAAGGAGCTTGTGCATAAGCATTCAGAAGCGCAAGACAGAGTTTTTTCGTCATTTGTTCAGCTTGTCTGGATGATGCGTGATTTCATCTCGGGTGCGCTTACGCTGATTATTTCTGTTGTCATTATTACGCCCCTGTTAAAAATCGGTTTTATGAAAACAGGCAATTCCTTTTTTGAACGACCTGCATTTATCCTTACGATTTTCGGTGCAATCGCAGTTATGGCTGTAATTATCCTTGTGGTAGCCGTCAAAATGAACAAGGCTTGGTTTAAGGCGAGCGACGAATATTCACGACTTGACAGAATTTTTTACTATTTTCTGAATATGTTTTCCGACTATAACACGGGCAAAGAAATCAGAATTTACAAGGAACAGGATTTAATCAAGCACACCGCAACGGACAAGCTTTTGACCGACGGCGAAAAAATCCTGAAAAAAGCCTCGGCAAACACGGCAAGGCAAAGTTCATTTGTTGCGATTTTAGGCGCTCTTGTCGGATTTGGCATTTACCTTTTCATAGGTGTAAAGGGATTGTACGGCTTATTCGGCATCGGCTCTCTTGTGCTTTACTGCGGAGCGTTTATGCAGATAATCGGCGGAATAATGAAAATGACTGTAACCTTTGGCAAAACTGCCGAAATGGTACCGCTTGTTAATTACTATTTTGAAATTGTTAATACCGAAAACGAAATGACCTACGGAAATAAAACACTCGATTTGTCAAACGGATTTAATATTGAATTCAAAAATGTATCGTTCAAGTACCCGGGTACGAAAAATTATGCTTTGCAAAATGTCAATCTCAGTATAAAAAACGGTGAGCATTTAGCCGTTGTAGGTCGTAACGGAAGTGGCAAAACAACATTTATCAAGCTGATGTGCCGTCTTTATGATGTAACTGACGGCGAAATTTTGATAAACGGGGTCAACATAAAGGAGTATACAAAGGAAAGCATTATAAATCTTTATTCCGTTGTGTTTCAAGATTTCAAGATTTTTTCCGTTTCACTCAAAGACAATATTTGTGCAGGTTCAACGCTCGATAACAACAAGCTGTACTCCTGCCTTGAAAGTGCAAACATTGCCGACAGAACAAGAAAAATGCCTAAAAAAGAAAACACATATCTCTATAAAGATTTGGATAAAAGCGGTGTTGAAATTTCCGGAGGAGAGGCACAAAAGCTTGCGCTTGCAAGGGCGCTTTATAAGGATGCGCCGGTTGTGGTGCTTGACGAGCCGACAGCCGCGCTCGACCCTATTGCAGAAAATGAAATATACAGCCGTTTTAATTCCTTTGTTGAAAATAAGACTGCAATTTATATTTCGCACAGATTATCAAGCTGTGTGTTCTGTGACAAAGTCGCCGTCTTTGACAAATCAAGGCTTGTCGAAAACGGAACACATAAAGAGCTTCTTTCTGCCGACGGCAAATATTTTGAGCTTTGGAACGCTCAGGCAAAGTATTATGTTTAATTTACCGATTACAATCAAAAACTTCAAGCGGGGTTGAAACGGGATTTGGAAATATGGTATAATTTGAAAAAAGCAGGAGTGATTTTTATGAGCAAGAAATATGCAGGTGCGCTTTTTGGCGCAATCGCCGGATTTACAGCCCTTACTGCAATATCGGCGGAGATTTTCTACGATTTTTCGATAAACACAAAATCACCGATACATATGAGCAAGCTGAACAACCTGGTTCAAAAAGCCACGAACACGAACGGCAGTGAAGAAGACGCAAGTGCAAAATACAGCGGATTAACGGGTACGCCCGAAATGAAAAAATGGTATGCCGAACACGGCGAAGATGTTTACATTATGTCCGATGCTATTCGTTTGCACGGAAAATTATTCAAAAACGACGGCACAAAATATGTCCTTGTTTGTCACGGATACACAAGCAAGGCGAAGCATATGGCAGGCTTTGTAAACAAATTTCATTCTTTGGGATACAATGTTTTGGCAGTAGACGCTCGTTCGCACGGTGACAGCGAGGGAACAAAAATAGGAATGGGTTGGCCCGAACGGTACGACATTATTGAATGGATAAAATACATTCTGTCGTCGGAGCCTGAGGCGCAGATAATTTTGCACGGTGTATCAATGGGCGCATCGACGGTGCTTATGGCATCGGGCGAGGCTTTGCCCGAAAATGTAAAAGCCATAATTGCAGACTGCGGTTACACATCGGAATGGAACGAATTTAAGCAAGAAGCAGAGGTTATGCACATTCCGTGGTTTCCCGTACTCAACGCCGCTTCTTTGCTCTCAAAACTTCGTGACGGCTATGATTTTAAGCAGGCAAGCGCAGTTGAGCAGGTAAAAAAGAGCCACATTCCGACTCTGTTCATTCACGGCTCAGACGATGAGCTTGTACCTTACAGTATGCTGAACGAATTGTATTCGGCGGCAAACTGCGAAAAGGAAATACTGACCGTCAAGGGTGCGGGTCACGCTCTTTCGTCCTCTGTTGACCCCGAGCTTTATTGGGGCAAGGTGGAAACATTTATCGAAAAACATCTAAATCGCTGACAGTCACAAAGCCCGATAATTATAGGGAACAAACACAAAACGCTACACGCTCCAATACACGGATGTGTTAATGCACAATTGCACAATATTGAAATTTTGGATTTGTAACCGCCAAAACACCAAACCGACTTTAATCCAAACGCAAAAATTCAAAAAGTTTTAACCGATTGCTTCCCTGTGCGGAATGTGTCAATCGGTTAATTTTATTATTATCGTATATTTCGGGAGTTTTATCAACAGTCTGAAAAAATCTATTATATTTTCTCTTTATATTGGAAGAAGGTTGTGCTATAATATTATGATGGAAGGTGGTTAGGAGACGAGACACCGACGAATGAAACTTTCACCATAAGGAGGAGAACAAAAATGGTGACGGCAAAAGTTTTTGCAATCGTAATTTTTATACTTATGTTTGCGCTGATTATTATGGACAAAATACCAAGGCAATGGGTTACTCTCGGTTGTGGTCTGGCAACAATCGTAATTGTTTTCGGCATATGTATGAAATCGCCGGAGGCAATAATGCAAACGCTTAACATCAAAAGCATTTTTACCGCAGAATTTTGGCATGTTAGCGGAAATGCGGTAGAAGAATCCAGCGGTATTAACTGGGCGACAATAATATTTATCGCCGGAATGATGGTAATGGTTGAGGGAATGGCAAAAGCGGGATTTTTCCGTTGGCTGTGCCTTACCATAGCAAAGGCTGTAAAGTACAGGGTAATGCCGATACTCATAACATTTATGATTATGAGTGCGGTACTTTCAATGTTTATCGACAGCATTACGGTTATTTTATTCCTTGCGGCAGTTACCGTTGAGCTTTCGCAACTTTTGAAATTCGACCCCGTGCCGATGATACTGAGCGAAATTTTCTGTGCAAATCTCGGCGGCTCGGCTACAATGTGCGGAGACCCGCCAAACATCATTATAGGTACTGCTTTGGGATACAGCTTTGGCGATTTCCTTTCTAACACAGGACTTATCGCAGGTGCAGGTTTGGTAGTGATGATTGTATTTTTCTCGCTCGCATTCAAAAAAGAGCTTAGTGCAAGCGCCGACAATGCAGGAACGGCAACCTATCCCAACCCTAAAGACGCTATTGAAAACAAGCGTGATTTCATCATATCCACAATCATATTCTTAATCGCTGTTGTGCTTCTTATCACACACGCACAAACAGGATTGACTGTGGCATTCATCGGAGTATTTATCGCTTTGATAACATTACTGACATCGCCAAAGCACATTGGATACATCCTAAAAAGAGTTGACTCCAAGACGCTGTTATTCTTCATCGGCTTATTCATAGTAGTAGGCGGACTTGAGCAAACAGGTGTGCTTGAAGTAATCGCATCGTTCATCGAAAAGCTCTGCAAGGGCAACTTCTTAGCAATGGTATTCATCATTATGTGGATAAGTGCAATCGCAAGTGCGGTAGTAGACAACATTCCTTTTGCGGCAACAATGGTGCCTGTTATCAAGAGCCTTGCGGCTACAACACCGGGTGCGGACTTAGGCGTTTTGGCATACTCACTGTCCATCGGTACAGACATCGGCGGCTCGGCTACACCAATCGGTGCAAGCGCAAATGTAGTAGGAACATCCGTTGCGGCAAAAGCAGGACACCCTGTAAGCTGGGGCAAATACTGCAAGACCGCAATTCCTGCAACCGCAATAGTTTTAGGCATAGCAATGCTTATAATTAAGGTAAGATATTTTTAATTTTTAAGGAGGAACGAATATGAAGCAGCAAAGAATCATTGCAATCGGTCGTGAATACGGCTCGGGCGGTCACAAAATCGGCGAAATTCTTGCAAAGAAGTACAACATACCTCTTTATGACAAGGAGCTGATTGAGTTAATCGCTCAGGAAAAGAATATGGATTTAGATGAGCTAAAGAAATATGACGAAATTCCGAGAAACAGATTATTCTCCAGAACCGTAAACGGTTTCACCAATTCTCCCGAAGAAACAATAAGCCAGATGCAATTTGACTTTCTGCGTGAAAAAGCAAATTCGGGCGAAAGTTTTGTTGTAGTCGGCAGATGCGCTACATCAATCCTCAAAGACAACGAAAATATGGTTTCAATCTTTGTAACAGGCGATTTGGTTTACGAGGCTACAAGAATCTCTAAAATGTATCGCATAACAGAGGTTGAGGGCGAGGCAATGGTAGAAAAGGTAAATAAGCAGAGAAAGCAATACCACAACTACTATTGTAAGGAAAAATGGGGCGATTCACGCTACTATGACCTTATCATCAATTCATCAAAGGTGGGCATAGAAAACGCAGCCGACATAATCGACCACTACATAAAACTGATTCAAACAACAGAATAATAAATAATGCCGTGGGTTCGCCTGCGGCATTATTGTTTTCGATAACAAAAAATTAACATAAATCGAGGCATATAAAAACGCTTGGCTGAAACAATAAATTCAGTCAAGCGTTTTAGTTTTATTAATTATCAGAAAATGTTATCTTCCGGGTCGATCCAATCGTCCTCGGTCTCCCAACCTCCACCGCTGATTGTTGTGGTCAAAACCGAAGCGTCAGTGAGAAACATTACAACATCAAGCTGTGGTAATTCAAATTCTGCTTTCTTGCTCATAACATTTCTCCCTCCTTACTTATTATCAATCTTTTTCCAATATGCGTTAATCTTTTCGGCGTAATCAATAATCGCCTTACTGATTTCTTTCATTTCGGATGTGTCCTGACCGGCAATAGCCTTATAACTGTTAGACACTATACTTGAACAATGATACTTACCGTCTGCGTCCTTTACAAAAAATACAGAGTATGTATTTTTATCATAATCCAAAATTTTAATACCCTCAGTATGATAAGCAACGGCGTTAGCGGTATTGTTGACATCGGAATAAATATTATCCGTAGATTTTGAATACACGACCGTATTTTCGTTATCCAAAAGATCAGCAATGCTTTCAGGTGCCTTCTCATAATTTGACAAAACAGCCACACCATAATCGGAGAAGTTACCGATTGCACTTCCGTCAACACCAAACGAATACTTAAAGCCCCACGGCTCGATATTTCTAATAGTAGTGGACGAGGTAAATTTGTAATCTGTATACGCATTTGCAATTCCGGTCTTTACATCTTGAGTAAGCTTTGATGATTTCTTATAATCAAATACCTTATCAATATTATAATCTACGGTTGCATCATACATATTGGTAATAGCCGTAAGCATTTCATCCTGCTCCTGCTTATACTGTGTATAATACTTATCGCTTTGGGTTGATTTTTTATAATCCTGAATATTATTATAAAGGCTTCTGTTCTTTACGTTGGCTGTATATGTAATGCCTCTGTATGTAAAGTCAAAGGTTACCCAAACAGGCTTTCTCATATCGTAAATAGAGAGATTATTATATTGAGCGCCTACTCTATTAAAGCTATTGCCTGTCTTTGTGGTGCTGTTGAACAATATTGCCGAGTCATTCTTTGACACAACCTTTGTTTCGGGATTACTCTTAATATCGCTTGCCTTTGGCATAGCCTCGTCAACAGAATCAGCCTTTAGGATATAAACCTTATAATCGGTTACATCAGGGTCATTTTTCATATCAATATAATTTCCGTCATATTTAAGAGTGGAATATGCAAACATTTTCCACGGCTCTATAAATTGGAAATAATTATAATAATTAAATGTAAATGTCGGGGCGGCATAAAGGTCTATGCTCTTAGGAATAGGTTGGTTAAAATCAAATGCTGTATCAGCACCGAGCTTTGTAGGTGAGGTAAACCAAGTTTTTACATTTTTGCTGTCGCCTGTCGGCTTCGTTGCTCTTTCGTTTTTATCAAGATACTGGGTATACTTACCGCCGTCGTAAACCTTATAATCGTAAGATTTTGTGCTTTCGTTATACTCTAAATAGTAGAAGTTTACGGCTACGCCTGTCTTTTGGAAACGAGCGTGATACTCGCCGATTTCGCCCTTAATCTGATTTACGATAAGCTCGGGATTTGTGGTAACTACATTGCCCTTGCTGTCGTACCAGCCGATAAAGGTGTAAAGATGATTTGCCTTAGCGGTTGCAACAACCTGCTCCTCAATTTCTGCAAAATATGACTTTGTGCCGTTTGGGTCTGCGGAATAATTTTCGCTGTCGGTATTTTTAAGTTCGATTGTACCGCCTGTCTCGCCCTGAGTAAACGGATTAGTAACCTTATCCTGATACTCGGGGATAAAGGTATTCTTAAATCTCCACTGAGCAACCAATGTAAGAGCCTCGGACTCCTTTTCGTAAACAGAGGTGACACCAGGCTTGAGCGCCCACTTCTTGCCGATAGTCTTATCGCTGTCGGTAATATCCATACCGTTATCAAACGCTTCTTCAACAGTTTTGCCGTCAACAACAATGAATGTACGCTTGGACGGCTTACCGTTCGGCTGTTTTACATTACAAGCGATAGCGTTAGTACCGCTTAAAATCATATCGTTGCCGTTATTATCCTTTACAACTCCGTCGGCATCAAACAACTTCCAGCCCGTAAACTTCCAACCGCTATCAGGTGCAACAGGGTTATGGGACGATACAGGGTCGATATATTTTACTCCGTCACCAATCGTTTGAGGCTTAAAGTCATAAACATTTGTTTTATCGGTCTCACTGATTTCGTACTCAAAATCCTTTGTGCTGTTTGCGTCATAGGTTACGGTAGGACTTTTGAGGAAGATAAAGTGAGAGTCCATAGACGAGGACACATTCTTTAACTGCATAACATATGCGACATTGCCCGTTTTGTCGGTGCGTTTGAGCCACATATCGGCAGGGATGTCGTATGCATATCCTTTATCTGTTTGCAATCTGGAAACAAGAACCTGCTGACCGTTTGGAAGCGTAACCGTAGCGGTTTCGAGCTTTTCGTTTTCAGAATTTGGTTTCCAAGTCAAATCGTTTTCGTCAATCTCGCAATTTTTAAGAGGCTTAAAAACGGTAACGCTTTCGCCTTTTGCGTCCTGAGTGGTGAGGTAGATACCTGCAAAGGTTACACCTTCTTTTTCAATATCCTCTTTTTTGATTGCCGCAACGAGATTTTGGGTTGAATTATCCTTAGTATAAACAGAAATAGGATTAATCTTTGTAATATTCTGCTTATCGCTTGAGCCGTTGTCGGTATCTGTTACCGAGCCTGAGCCGTGGTCTGTTGAGCTTGCCGTAAACGAGTTAAACACCTCGAAATTTACCTTATCGAGCAAGTTACCGCAGGTGGTATTTCCATTACCGCTTGTATGCTGGTGTGCCGTGTCGATAGGAACGAACGCAAACATAGACTCTGACTGACCGGCAGGAACTCTGTAAAAGAACTGCTTTAGCTCCTCACTTGTCATTACGGAGGAGTCGATATTTCCGTAGCTGTTTACAATAGTTTGTCCCGTGCTGATTTCCTTATCGTTTGAGCCGTAAGACGACCAATCACCGCTTCCGGAAATCATAATCCAAATATGCCATTCCTCTGTATGCTCATCTGTGGGAACAAGGCTGAACGGAGAAAGCTCATCGCTCGACTTAAACGAGCCGTTCAGTCCGAAAGGCTTAGAATACACGGTGATATTCTGAAGCTTTTTGGCAGTTGTATTTCTGCCGGAATTACCCGAAGTGTTGCTGTAATCGCTGAGAAGCTCGATATTTCCCTGTGATTTTGCCCACTCTACCATCTGCATAAACTGGTCTTTGCCAAAGTCCTTCTTGATAGTAGCAGTTGTTTCGGAGGTGGTTGAACCGCTGTTTTTGCTCGGTCTTACTTCCTGGCTCGGACCGATAACCAAAGCCATAGTATCCGTACCCATACGGCCTCTGTGGTCAAGTCCCCAAAGGTATGTACTGCTTGGCAGAGTATTTACAACCTGATAAAGAGAACCGGGTTCGTCTGCATTAAGCTCGGCTGCATATTTTCCGTCGGGAATGTAATTCTTTGCATTATCGCTTACCGCCATATGTGCCTTACTGTTCTTATCAAAAAGTTCTACCTTATTTTCCTCGGCTGTGGTATTCCAAGCCTGAATTTTATGAGAGTGTTGCTGATAGCCTGATGTTTGGGTATATTGGCTACCGTCGGCATTATACTCGAAGCTGCCGTTTTGAAGTCTTTTAGCCGTTGCGCTCAGGATAGTGTTATAAACCTTAGCAACATTAACATAGTCTTCATCGCTCTTTGAAGGGTGAAGAACATACCAAGCAGAGCCATCGGCTGCATTTGAGGTAGTTTTGTTGTACTTGCCCGGGTGTGCGATTAAATATTTTTCGCCGGATTTAATTTCATCTATGCTTTGAACTCTCTTATAGCCGTTAATTCCCGAAGTGGTATTTCCGCTGTCCCTAACGAAAAGTGAAAATGCTGTTTGAGTACCGGACAATCCTCCTCTGTCGAACTTATAATACTCACCGGGCTTCCATTCCTCGTCACGGAAGAAAAGGTAATTTATTTTGTTATTACTATCAATAGAATAAAGAGAAGCCGTACCGTTTATTCCCGTATTGAAGGCAACAGTGAACGTATCGGCTGTTGTTTTTAACGGTTGCTTAGCTTTCGATGAAGTATTAAGATATTTTGTATATCCGAGGGCATCGGAGCTGAATGTACCGACAGCCTTGCCGTCGCTTACAGTACCCGTAAAGGTAAACTCGCAATGCTTGATAGCGGTATAGCCCTGCTCGGGAAAGCGAACGCAGTTTTTACTGCTGTCAAAGCCTACGCCTGTGCCGCAATATGCAACATCCGAGGCGGTAAGATTTGTCGTTGCGGTGTCACCGTCCGCTGCGCTTACGCTCAATACAGTCAGCGGCAATGACGAAATAACAAGTATGAGTGAAAGTATAATTGACACAAATCGAATCGAAATTTTCTTCATATATCAGTCTACTCCTTTATCATGCAAATTTTATCCCATAGATTATATTACAAAATTATTACACATTCAATTATTTTGTCGCAATATCTCTGTATTCACTATTAAAACAAACAAAAAACAAATGATTTTTTGGTAAAATTGCACCAAGCGGAGCAGATATTTTTGTTAATAATTTATTATAACAGGTACGAAAAAAGCCACAGACTGCAAATGCAATCTATGGCTGATAAACACCTAAACAGTGACGATGCGTTTTGCACCGATTTTATACGCCCGAATATGCGTTAAATCCACCGTCAACGGGAATATTTACACCTGTGATAAATCCGCTGTACGCCTCGTCGCAGAGGAAAAGGAGAGTGCCGTCAAGCTCGGCAGGCTCGCCGAATCTGTCCATCGGGGTTGCGGCAAGGATTTTGCCTGTACGCTCGGTCGGTGTGCCGTCCTCGTTCCAAAGAAGCGCTGCGTTCTGCTTAGTGGAAAAGAAGCCGGGAGCGATAGCGTTTACTCTGATTCCCATAGGGGCAAAATGAACAGCCATCCATTCGGTAAAGTTCTTTACCGCAGCCTTTGCCGCAGAGTAAGCGGGAATACGGGTAAGCGGACGGTATGCGTTCATCGAAGTAATCATAACGATGCAGGCATGCTCCTTTTCCACCATATCCTTTGCAAAAATCTGCGTAGGAATAAGAGTGCCTAAGAAGTTAAGATTAAATACAAAAGAAATTCCATCAGGGTCAAGGTCGAAAAAGGTCTTAACATTCTCGTCTTTTTGGAGAAGGTCGATTTTTTCGAGAGTGTCCTTTGTGGTAGTTCCCTTAGGATTATTACCGCCTGCTCCGTTAAGGAGAATATCGCAAGTACCGAGCCTTTGAGCAATCACATCACGAGCCTTTTGCATTGACTCGGTATCGAGAACATTACAGCCGACAGCAATCGCCTCGCCGCCGTCAGAGATAATTTCATCGGCGCACTTTTGAGCCGCCGCCTCATTCAAATCAAGCACGGCTACCTTACAGCCCTGCTTTGCCAATGTTTTTGCAAACTGTCCGCAGAGAACTCCGCCGCCGCCTGTTACGACAGCCACTCTGCCTTTTAAGTTTTCATGTATCATTATAATTCCTCCAAAAGTGGTGTGGGGTTTGTCCTTTTATTCGAGAACATAACCCACGGTCAACATTTAGTATTTTGTTATAGTTAGGTAAACCCCTCAGTCAACACAGTGTGTTGACAGCTCCCCTATTAGGGGAGCCGTAATATTCTATTGTCGCAGAGCGAACCCCTCAGTCGGCGTTTGGTGCCGACGGTGTTCTAAATCTTGGGCGTAAACCCCTCAGTCGGAAACAAGTTCCGACAGCTCTCCTGATAGGGGAGCCAATGAGGTGTGAGGGGAGGTGATTAGTTCTTTCTGCTTTTTTCTACTGCTTCCCAAATACCGTTAAGATAGCACGCACCGAGCGCTCTGTCATAAAGTCCGTAGCCCGGTCTTGCAACCTCGCCCCAAATCATTCTGCCGTGGTCGGGACGAACATAGCCGTCAAAGCCGACCTCTTGAAGTGCCTTTACAATCTCGTACATATCAAGACTGCCTGCGTTACTCTCGTGGGCAGTTTCGTTAAACCACTGATTATTAATCTGCACATTGCGAAGATGAGCAAAGTAAATCCTGTCGCTTGCCGCCTTAATAATCTCGACCATATCGTTATCGGGGCTTGCACCGAGTGAGCCTGTGCAAAGGGTCAAGCCGTTATACTTTGACGGCACCATAGCAAGAAGTCGCTCAACAGCCGCCTTATCCGTAATTATACGGGGCAAGCCGAAAATGCTCCACGGCGGGTCATCGGGGTGGATAGCCATTTTGACATCACATTCCTCGCAAGTGGGCATAATTGCCTCAAGAAAATATTTAAGGTTATTCCACAAATCCTCTGCTGTGACGCCCTTATATTTTTCAAACAGCTCCTTAATCTCGCCCATTCTCTCGGTTTCCCAACCGGGCATAGCGTAACCGTTAGAATTATCGTCAATCTCTCTGAACATATCCTCGGGCGACTTACCCTCTACCTGCTTACCGTCATAGCAAAGGCAGGTCGAGCCGTCGGAAAGCGGCATATAAAGGTCTGTTCTTGTCCAGTCGAACACGGGCATAAAGTTATAACATATAACCTTAACGCCGACCTTAGACAGATTGCGAATAGAAGTTTTATAATTCTCGATATATTTATCTCTTGAAGGAAGACCGATTTTAATATCCTCGTGGACATTAACGCTCTCGATACACTCCATAGTAAGTCCCGATGCGGTAATCTCGTCATACATAGCCTGAACCCTGTCCATAGTCCAAGCCTCGCCCGCAGGCAAATCGTGCAGAGCAGGAACAACTCCGACCACATTCGGTATCTGCTTGATTTGTTCAAGGGAAACGGTATCCTTTTCCTTGCCAAACCAGCGAAAAGTCATTTGCATAAAAAGCCTCCTTTACAGCCTGTTCGTCAAATTAATTTTAGCACAAGTCAAATTAATGTTCAATAAAAAATTATTCATTATCCAAATTTTTTCTGTCGTAAAATTCGACACATTCCCCTATATCCTCCAAAGCCGTAATCTCGCCCGTGGCAACAGCCTTATCCGCCTCAAGCGAATAAGAAATATCCGACGAAATGATACTGCCCTCGTCAAACAGCGACTCTGTTTTTTCCTGCACCTGCGACTTTAGCATTTCGCAAAGCTCGTCATCGTTCATAGTGTAGGAATAATATGTATAAGAGGTAATGTTTTTTGTGATAACGCCTATCGGAACGGGGCGATTATTTATTTTAAGATAGGTACGGCTTTCGCTTACATCAACATTATTTTTTGGAGTTTTGCCAAGATAGAGAGGAACATATATTCCGAAAAACGACAGCGCCTTATACTCTCTGACCGATGTAATCTGCTTTCTTTTCTGCTCTCGTGCCACGGTATGCGAAACGGGAGTAACGGTTTGGGCAATAAACAAGCCGTCTGCTCGTGCAAACAAATTCTCCTGCGCATGCTCGCTTTCGTACACACCGCTGACGAGAATATCTCCCTTTACAACGCTGTCGCCGTTAAAAGCCTCCTGCCAGCCGTCATAAACAACGGCAGACACAATCGTTCCGTCCTTAACCGCTTTCAAATTAGCGACCACGGTATTATCTGTTACATCGGGTTTAGGCTCTGCCTCATTAATTTCTACCTGTGCGACCGTGCCGAAACGATTAATATGCACCCAACCGACCTCGTCAAAGCTCGCCATAACAAGTCCCTCGCACACTCTTTTATCAACGCTGTTCCAATGTGCGCCTGCGTAAAGTCCCTGTGAGGCAAGGAAATCGGTTATTTGCGACGCTTCAAGCGTTTCGTTGCCGACAACACGAACATCCCAAATAAAGCCCGAGAGGAGCGAAAACACGCAAACGCTCAAAACAAGACCGACTGCAAGCCCCATACGACACCTAAGCTTGGCAAGCACAAAGACAAGACCGTTTTTCTTAACGGCACGCACCTTGCCTCCGTTTTGCCGTGCTATCCGTGCAATCAAAGCATATTCGTTAGGCGGACATTCGGCAATCAAGCCGTCGTCGGTTGATACTATATTTCTGATATTTACATCCGTTTCTCGGCAGGCATTTATAAAGTCCTCGGCAAAGCCGTCGGTGAATCTGATTTTTACGCTTCCTATCAACAATCTGAGCAGTCTATCTATTTGAAAAATACTCCACAGACAGAATATCGCCCTTAATGATTGCACCCTCCGGCGAGAATTCATTAATACGCAGACAGCAGCCGCTTATTCCGACGCAAAATTTGCCGAGGTCGATTTTTATATAATCCGATGTATATTCAAGCACACGCTTCAAGCCGTCAACAACACATTCGCCTGAGCCTATCAAGTGAATGTGCGAGGTGCAGGAATAGCCGATTACGGTATCGGTCTTGCTGATTTTTTTCATAGAATCACCATAAAATTCTATGCTTTATATCCATTTCTTATGCTTAAACCAAAGCAGTAATCCGACGGCAACGAAAAAGACGAGAACGCACACGCCGAGATAGCCGTAAGGAGAAGCAAGCTCGGGCATAAACTTAAAATTCATACCGTACCAACCCGTGATAAACGAGAGGGGCGAAAACATCACGGTGACGACGGTAAAGACCTTCATAGTTTGATTAAGCCTTAAATCGAGGCTCGACTGATATGCGTCACGCAGATGTTCAATACTTTCCTGCACCATTTGAACGCTCTCCTTAAACCGAGTAACCCTGTCGAAAACGGTAGAAAAGGATTTGCTCTCCGTCTCGTCAAACAAGTCCTGCTTATTTTCCTGAACGGTGCAAATGAAATCAAGCAAATTATCGCAGTAATCGTAAAGAACCGAAAGCGACTCTTTTTGGCGAAAAAGGCGGATATTAAAATCCTTAGTTTCGCTTGAGGATATGAGCTGTTTTTCCATATCCTTAACCGTTTCACGCACCGTAGAGAGATACCTGCTGTCCCCCAAAATCAAATCGTCTGCCAAAATGCAGATAAGCCGTGCCAATGACGGCTCTTCGGGAGGAGTAAGGGAAATGAAGCTGTCACGGGCAATGTGGGTGCTGTCATTAAGTGCAACAACAAGCAAGAGATTTCTTTTAACATAAATTGCAAGGCTGTCACGAAAATTATTAACAACGGTGAAAATACAATCGTCATAGGAATACAACTCATTAATATGCGACGGTGAAGCAAGCAAAACGAGCGACTGAGCAGGCAGGGAAAAATGCTTTGCCGAAGACTGAAGCTCGCAAGAGGGAATATAGCCATAGGTGAGACGGTTTTCGCCGGTGTCGCAAAGCTCTGCGGTTGTCGCCTCATCATCAAAGGTATAATACATAAAACCACCGAGGATAGTATTCCACGGCGGAGCGATAATATACAAAAAACGACTCGGAAACTAAATAGTTTAGCCAAGTCGTTTAACTGTCGATATTAAATTATTACCAGCCTAATCTAACGATAGTGATTGTGCAGCTGCCTACACCGAGAGAATAGCACATTGAATGTCCCTCAGGGGTGAATATATCAATTCTGCCCTTTCTCGAAAGGCTTGAGCCGCCTCTGTCAACTACTGTATAAAGCTGACCGTCAACATCAATCACCGTACCAAGCGGCAACCAGTTACAAGCAACATAGTACGGATTTTGCATACCGTTTTGGATTCTCTTGCCTGAGGTTGTAACGCCTCTTGAGTTACCGTTACATACCGAGCAAGCGCAATAATGAGAATATCTGCCGCTTACGGTATCGCCTACGCTGTATCCGTTCCAGGTTGTTACGCCGTTAGACTCAACCGAAGAATGAGTTTCTGTAAGCTTTGTGCCTACTCTTACTTCCTCGTCAACGCTCTTTTTGATTGTCTTACGGCTGATTTCGCTTTTTGACTGCTCAACACCGTTTACAAGCTTAACCTTATAGGTAACCTCGTCCTGACCGTTTACACCGGCAACCTGTACCTTTTCGCTGCCGATTTCCATATCCGAGTCATCAACTCTTACGGTGCTGTACTTAACAGTCTCTGTTTCTGTCTTTTCGGTATACTCAACACGATAAACGCTTACGCTCATACCGTCTGTAAGCTGAGTGTCAAGTGCAGGCTCTGTATAATCGTCTGACGAAAGAGTAACGCCTGCCAAATCCAAAAGTCCCTGGACATCGCCCGAAAGCAACGCATAGTCCTTTGTTTCACCGTCAACGGTGAGATTAACGGTAATGGCTGAATCAATGCTGATTACCATACCGTTTTGGATAGGGTCGGTAAGTGAACAGCTTACGCTGTCATTTTCGCCTACCGAATAGCCAAGCTCCTCAAGAGCCTCGCCAACTGTGTCGGAATAAACACCGTACTCGGTGATTACGCCTGAAAGCGACAAATAAATCAAATTATATCTGTCGATAGTGATTACTCCGCCCTGCTCGGATACGAACTGCGAAATATCAAGCTTATCATTTGATGAAAGAATGATGCCCGCCGATTTAAGTATCTCGATAGGCTCAACCTCGGTTGTAGTAACCGAAATAGTGTTAGTACCGTCAATTACGGTTACATCATATTTATCTGCCGAATCGGCAAATGCTGTGTTTACAAACAGTGTTATAAGAAGCACAAGCGCAGCTACTACCGACAGGATAGGCTTAACAAGTCTTTTTCCCGTAGTATATTGGTTAGTCATCTTATATCTTATCTCCTTTTCTTAATGGGCTTAGGAATATACAATGAAATTTATTCCTCCCTATAAGTATTGCCTCAAAACGGTGCCTATTATAGCACTTATAAACAATGAGTCAAATGTTAAATTAAGATGAAATTGTGCAAAATATACAAAACGGTCGCTTGTTAATATGTTCAAATCGAGTTTTGGCACTATATGTTGTGGTTGTAAACTTTTGCGATTTAGTGTACTAAATCAAATATTTAGACGGTTGTTACAAACTTTCAAGGAAAGGTTGTTACAAATTGTAACTTTTACGGTGCTTTGGTACGCCCTTGTTCTATATATGGTATATATTCAATAAATCAAGGGATTTCGTGTCCACATATTGAATTTCGCAAAACTTTTATTTCATTAATTTTGTAATAACCCCACACTTTCTGCATATATTATAATTTATATATTATATATAATAATATAAAACATATTATATAAACGAACGAAAGCAATCCACAAAGACAAAAAGAGGATAGCCGAAGCTACCCTCTTTATTTTTGTATATTATTCTGTTACGAGAAACGATTACATCTCTGCGATAGCAGCCTGAGCAGCAGCGAGACGAGCAATCGGAACACGGAATGGTGAACATGATACATAATCAAGACCAATCTTATGGCAGAACTCAACGGATGTCGGGTCACCACCATGCTCACCGCAGATACCGCAGTGAAGTGAAGGACGGGTAGCCTTACCGTTATTAACAGCCATTTCCATAAGCTGACCAACACCTGTTGTGTCAAGTCTTGCAAACGGATCGCTCTCAAAGATCTTCTTATCATAGTAAGCGTTAAGGAACTTACCTGCGTCATCACGGCTGAAGCCGTAAGTCATCTGAGTAAGGTCGTTAGTACCGAAACAGAAGAACTCTGCCTCCTTAGCGATGTCAGCAGCTGTAAGAGCAGCACGAGGAATCTCAATCATAGTACCAACTTCGTACTTCATCTCAACGCCTGCAGCAGCGATTTCTGCATCAGCAGTAGCTACAACGATATCCTTAACATATTTAAGCTCCTTAGCATCACAAGCGAGAGGAATCATAATCTCAGGACATACATTCCAGTCAGCGTGAGCCTTAGAAACATTGATAGCTGCACGAATAACAGCCTTAGTCTGCATCTTAGCGATTTCAGGATATGTAACAGCAAGACGAAGACCACGGTGACCCATCATTGGGTTGAACTCGTGAAGTGAAGAAATGATAGCCTTGATAGTCTCAACGCTCTTACCCTGTGCCTTAGCAAGCTTTTCGATGTCTGCTTCCTCGGTAGGTACGAACTCGTGGAGAGGTGGGTCAAGGAATCTGATAGTTACAGGGCAACCCTCGAGCGCTTCATAAAGAGCCTCAAAGTCATTCTGCTGGTAAGGAAGAATCTTCTCAAGAGCAGCTTCTCTCTCTTCAACAGTATCGGAGCAAATCATCTCTCTGAATGCAGCGATTCTGTCCTCTTCAAAGAACATATGCTCTGTACGGCAAAGACCGATACCCTCAGCGCCAAGCTCTCTTGCCTTCTTAGCGTCAGCAGGAGTATCAGCGTTTGTACGAACCTTGAGCTTTCTGAACTCATCAGCCCAAGCCATAATTCTACCGAACTCACCGGCAATCTGAGCATCAACAGTCTCGATAATACCCTCATAGATATTACCTGTTGAACCGTCGATAGAAATGTAATCACCCTCGTTGAATACCTTACCTGCGAGTGTGAACTTCTTATTTTCTTCGTCCATAACGATGTCGCCGCAACCGGATACACAGCAAGTACCCATACCACGAGCAACAACGGCAGCGTGAGAAGTCATACCGCCACGAACTGTAAGAATACCCTGAGCAGCCTTCATACCTGTGATGTCCTCAGGTGAAGTCTCAAGACGAACAAGGATAACCTTCTCGCCCATCTCGTTCCACTTCTCAGCGTCTTCAGCAGTAAATACAACCTTACCGCAAGCAGCACCCGGAGAAGCACCGAGACCCTTGCCCAACGGAGTAGCAGCCTTGAGTGCCTTAGCGTCGAACTGTGGGTGAAGAAGAGTATCAAGGTTACGAGGGTCGATCATAGCAACTGCCTCGGCAGGAGTCTTATGTCCCTCGTCTACGAGGTCGCAAGCGATCTTGAGCGCAGCCTGAGCTGTTCTCTTACCGTTACGGCACTGAAGCATATAGAGCTTCTTATTTTCAACAGTGAATTCCATATCCTGCATATCGTGATAGTGGTTCTCAAGAGTTTCGCAAACCTCAAGGAACTGAGCATATGCCTCAGGGAATTCCTGCTCCATCTGAGCGATTGGCATTGGTGTACGAACACCGGCAACTACGTCCTCGCCCTGTGCGTTGATGAGGAACTCACCCATAAGCTTGTTCTCACCTGTTGCAGGGTCACGAGTGAAGGCAACGCCTGTACCTGACTCGTTATTAAGGTTACCGAATACCATAGGCATTACATTTACTGCAGTACCCCATGAATAAGGAATGTCGTTATCACGACGATATACGTTTGCACGAGGGTTGTCCCATGAACGGAATACAGCCTCGATAGCAAGCTTGAGCTGCTCAACAGGGTCTGAAGGGAAGTCTGAACCGAGCTGATTCTTATACTCAGCCTTAAACTGAGAAGCAAGCTCCTTGAGGTCAGCAGCAGTCAATTCAATGTCGAACTGAACGCCCTTTTCTTCCTTCATCTTGTCGATAAGCTGCTCGAAATACTTCTTACCAACTTCCATAACTACATCAGAGAACATCTGGATGAATCTTCTGTATGAGTCATATACGAAACGCTCGAAAGCAGGGTCATCGTTACCTGCAATCATAGTAGCAACAACCTCGTCGTTAAGACCAAGGTTAAGGATTGTGTCCATCATACCCGGCATAGAAGCTCTGGCACCCGAACGAACAGATACAAGGAGAGGATTTTCCTTATCTCCGAATTTTTTACCGTTGATTTCCTCCATCTTTGCAACGCCCTGCATAACCTGTTCCATGATTTCGTCGTTAATCTTACGACCGTCCTCATAGTACTGAGTACAAGCCTCGGTGGTTACGGTGAAGCCCTGTGGTACAGGAAGACCGATTTTGGTCATTTCTGCAAGGTTTGCACCCTTACCGCCAAGCAAGTTACGCATGGTCATGTCGCCTTCTTCAAACATGTAAACCCATTTGTTTGACATTTGAGTTACCTCCTAAAAATAATATACATAATTTTATGTTTTACTCTGCGAATGTCGAAAGCACAGAATAATCCGTACTGATTATAACATAATATATAGCAAAATACAAACATTTTTTTAGGTACGATAAATATTTTTGAAATATGTTGAAATTTTTGTTGTTTTGGTGCATAATGTTTGTATAATTGCTAAATCTATGCAATTCTCCCGACGGAGAAAACAGCACTCGCAAGGCAGGCGAATTTGTATAAAATTTCAATCCTCCCGAAATTATACGGGAGGCGTTAATTTAAGGAGAAAAATTATGAAGTGTGCAATAATTATGGCAGGCGGTAAGGGTACAAGAATGAAGTCCGAACAGCCTAAGGTTATGTGCGAGGTTCTTTTTGAGCCTATGATTAATCATGTAATTAACACGGTAAAGAAAATGGGTGCGCAGGACATTTGCGTAATCACCGGCTACAAACACGAAATCGTTGAGCAATATGTAGCGTCGGTAGACCCGAGCATTGAAACGGCATTACAAGAGCCTCAACTCGGTACGGGACACGCTGTAATGCAGGCGAGAGATTTCATTGAAAGACACAGAGACGACGACATTGTTGTATTAAACGGCGACGGCCCTATGATTGACGCCGACACACTTACAAAGGCATTCAATTACCACAAGGAGAACAACAACTCCATTACTCTTATCTCTGCACTTGTAGACGACACCGACGGAATCGGTCACATCAAGCGTGACGAAAACGGCAAGCTCGAAAGAATCATAGAGCATAAGGACGCAACCGATGAGGAGAAGAAGATCAACGAATCAAACGCAGGCTTCTATTGGTTTAACGGAAGCGACCTGCTTTATGCATTAGACAACATTACAAACAACAACGCTCAAAACGAATATTACATTACCGACAGCGTTGAAATTTTGATTTCGGCAGGCAAGAACGCAGGCGCATATGTGGTTGAAAATGCCGATGTTACTCTCGGAGCAAACGACAGACGACAGCTCAACATATTAAACACTCTTATGCGTGAGAGAATCAACAACGGGCATATGATTAACGGCGTTGACATTCCTTGCACCGACGGCGTTATGATTGGCAAGGATGTTAAAATCGGCAATTCGACAAGAATTTTGCCTAACACAATCATTATCGGAAACACCGTAATCGGCGACGGTTGCGTAATCGGCCCTAACACATACATCGACAATTCGACAGTAGGCAACAATGTTATACTCGACAACTGCAAGATAACCGACAGCACCGTTGAGGACGGGGTGGATTGCGGTCCGTTTGTAAAAGTAAGAGCAAACAGCGTACTTAAAAAGGGTGTGCATATCGGAAACTTTGTTGAAGTTAAAAACAGCATTGTCGGCGAAGGCACAAAATCGGCACATCTGACCTACATAGGCGACAGCGATGTGGGAGCAAATGTAAACTTCGGTTGCGGCACGGTTACCTGCAACTATGACGGAAAGAACAAGACGAGATGCAAAATCGGCGACGGTGCATTTATCGGCTGTAACACAAACCTCATTGCACCTGTTGAGGTGGGCGAACTGGCATACATTGCGGCAGGCTCAACAATCACGGACAACATTCCCGATGAAGCTCTGTCTATCGCAAGAGCAAAGCAGGTGAACAAAGAAGGCTGGGTTGCAGAACACAAGCCGTACAAAAATCAAAAATAACCCATTCGGTTAAAACAGGAATTATAAATGAGAAGTAAAGCAGTAATTTTCTGTGCCGTGTGTATTTTTGCGATATGCTTAGCCTCGTGCAGTGCAAGGGAGAACGCTCCCGAGCCTGAGAGCAAAAGCGAAACAGTATCGCAAACAACGAAAGAAAGCACAACGGCAGAGGATATGGACGCAACCTTTTATGAGGAGGAAACCCGCAAGGTTTACCCCGGACTGAGCAAGGGCGACCCTAACGAATACCCTTACGAGATTGCTACATACACAACATACTACCAAACCTCCGACACGGACAGAGAAACAAACCTTGCAGCGGCAGCGAATGCAATCAACTACATAGTTGTTCCGTGCGACGGCGTTTTTTCCTTTAATCAAACCGTCGGAAAGCGAACGGTTGTGGGCGGATACGCCTCGGCAAAGGTTATCGTAAACGACGAATTTGTGCAAGGTTTAGGCGGAGGAGCGTGCCAAGTAAGCTCAACTCTTTTTGAGTGCATTCTGAGAACAAACACGGAAATAGTCGAGAGGACAAGCCATTCCCTGCCGATTTCCTATGTGCCTATGGGCGGAGACGCAACGGTGCAATGGAATATTTTGGATTTCAAATTCAAAAACACAATCGGTCACGATATGCTGTTAAAAATGGTATGTAGCAAAGGCAAGCTTACCTGTACGGCATACGCTAAGGAAAAGGTTAATGTCGGCAACATTTCCGTAAACATTCACCAAAGCGGAAACAAATACATTTTAACGAGATACGCAAACGGAAAGCAAAACTACAAAACCGTAAGCGTATACCGTGAAGCAAAGAAATAAACAAAAACGACACTCGATTTCAACGGGTGTCGTTTTTGCTTTAGTTTCACTTATATATTTATATATTTTATAACATTATATCTTTATACCGTTCATACTCTTCTGACTGTTATTTCGCCGGAGCGAAGAACGGTTTTTTCTCCGTTTTCGAGCAAGACCTCAAGTCCGCCGTCGGCATCAATCGCAGTCGCCTTTGCAAAGACCTTTTCTCCGTTTTTAACATAAAAAATATCCTTGCCGATAAGCATACTGTGTTCTCGATAATAGTCGATATAATCCGAAAAATCGGCATAGATTATACGGTTAAGCTCATTTGCCACAGCGGCGGTAAGCTCTGCTCTCTTTACATCAACATTCAGCGACGAAGCATTTTCTACACCGTCGGGAAAGTCCTCGGTGGAAATATTAACTCCTATACCGACAACAACGCTGCTGACGATTTGCGTTTCAAAATCGGTAACCGCCTCGGTCAAAATACCGCAGATTTTTTTATCTCCGACATACACATCGTTTACCCATTTTACAGAGGGTTTAACATCCGTAATTTTTTCTATCGCCCTGCATACTGCCACGCAAGAGGCGGTGGTTATGCCGACAGCATTTTGGATAAGCGTATTGGGGTGAACGACAAGCGACATATAAATTCCCGTATCGGCAGGAGAATAAAAGCTTTTGCCCTGTCTGCCTCTGCCTGCGGTCTGTTCGGCGGCAACAACGAGAAAAACATCATTCGCACCGTCGTTAATCATACGCTTAGCCTGAGTGTTTGTACTGTCGACGGAATCAAAATAAACAACTCTGCAATCAAAGTCGAGCCGATTTTTTACAGCCTCGGCATTAAAAATATCGTTTTCAGCCAACAACTTATAGCCACGGTTTGTAACAGCCTGAATACGAACTCCGTCATTTTGAAGCGTCTTAACCGCTTTCCAAACGGCGGCACGGCTTTTATTAAATTTTTGTGCGAGCGTTTCCCCGCTTACATACTCGTCGCTGTGAACGCACAAGTATTCAAACACATCTGATTTTAACGACATAATTATCTCTTAATATAAAATATAGCCAAGGTTTTAGGTCCGCAATGGGAGGAAATCGTACATCCCGCATCGGCAAGAATAATATTTTCAAACCTATCCTTGCCCTCAATCAAGCCCTTTACAAAAGCCAAGGTATCGGGAGAAACTCCGCCGCTGTTTGCAATAACCACACGGTCGGGCTGAACCTTTTTAATCTCGTTTAATCTGTCAGAGGCATACTGCTTATAGACAGCGTCCATTTTGCCCCTGTATTTTTTTGCCACCTCGAGCTTGCCGCTTTGGTTTTCAACGGCAATAGACGGCTTAATGCCAAGCACATTTGCACCGAACTTTGCGACAGAGGAGCATCTGCCGCCCTTATGAAGATACTCAAGATTTTCAAGCACGAAGGTTGCACTGACCTTTGGCACAAGCTTATTCACCTTATCGGCAATGCGCTTTGCGTCCATTCCCTTATCACGAAAATCGCAAGCCTTCAGCACCAAAAGTCCCATTGCGGTACAGAGGCTCTTTGAATCGACGCAGTAAACATCGTCGAACTCCTGAGCCGCAACGCAAGCGTTTTGGAACGAGGACGAAAGCCCCGATGAAAATCCGATATGAACAACCTTTTTTCCCTCGTCGGTAAGGCTCTTAAAAACATTATAATATTCGGCAGGTGTGACAGCCGAAGTTTTTGGAAGCACGCCGTTTTTATCCACATATCTGTAAATATCCTCGGGTGTGACATCTATCCCGTCACGATAAGATTTATCACCGAGCAAAATCGAAAGTGGAATTATTGTTATTTCATTTTCCGTAACATAGGACTGTGGCAGGTCACAGGTTGAATCCGCAGTAATTGCTACACTTTTTTTATTATCCAAATTATTTCACTCCAAAGTTTACAGTCAATTTTCCTGTTTTGTCTTGACTGTATTGCTTATCAAAGTTAATTCTCAACACCTCATCGCCCTGACTGTTTTTTGAAACAGAAGCGGTATACGAAATGTCATAATTATTATTTTCAGTTTGGCTGTCAATACTCAAAGGCAAGGAATACTGCTGAGCGTCCACAGCCTTTTTATCGAAGGTGCAACCTTTTTTTGCCGTAAACTCGATATAGCTTTCGGTTGCTGTAACGGCAGACAGCGAATTAAGGTCGCCGTTTCCTTTAGCAGAAAAATCAACAGTTGTAACAGCGTCTGTAAATGATGCCGTCATCTGAATAAAATCTATCGTTTTATCGGACGGAACGGTCTTATTACTGTTATTCACCGTTGATGACCACTCCTTACCGTCAAAATTATACTTATATAAGCCGTACTCCTTATACGCTCTAAAGGATGCCGAGCTGCCCAAAATATCGGTTTGACCGTCGCTGTTTACATAAATGCCGAGCTTAAAGAAGCCCGCATTTTGAGTAACCGAATCACCGTAAGACACGATAATGGGGAAGGTGGCAACAGCGAAAATATTTTCTTCGTTTTTATCATCAATGGTACAGTCTGCTCTGCCCTTAGTCCAACCGGTCGGCTTTAGATAGCCTCCCTTTCCGTCGGAAAGCGACTTAAACATATAATAATACTTTTTCGGAAGTCCCGTTTCTCTGTCATATTCGATAGTATCGTAAATATGGCTTGCTGAAAAAACGGAATTTTTAGGACAATTCTTATCCTGAGTAAGCTCCATTTTAACCTTTGAATCAAAAATATTAATGGCGCTGGTCGGGGTAATGGCATTTACTTTATACGCAACCTCGTCCAAGCCGTTAATGTACTGATTAAGAACATAAACGCTATGGTATATTTCATTTTCAAACTTAAAGGCTGCAACCTGAACCACAATTTCATCCTCATCATCGCCGTCTACATCCCTGATTATCAGTTTTGCAGGCTCAAGCATAATATTGTCGCCCCAATTTTCAAAGGTGTATTCCTTATCGGAATGTGTCATAACAACCTTATTATCCTGCTGATAAAAATGATAGTCCTTTTCCTTATCCTCGACTATGAGAACCCTCTCTCCGGGCTTTTCGGTTTCGGCAACCTTTGAAGCGGTGGTCTGTGCAGACAAATTTGTTCGTGCAACCTTATCGGCTATGAGATACGAGCAAAATACACCCGCAACTGTCAGCACAAGCACCAAAAGAGCATATCCTAAATTTCTTTTCATTACTTATTTTTTCTTTCCTTTATTATAAAAATCATCATAATCGAACGGCACCCTCTCGCCTTTTTCGATATGATAGCAGGTTCCGTTTGCAAGAGAAAAGATATACTTATCGTGCTTATAGGAGTCCGAGTAAACATCAACAACTTCCAGTTCCTCAGGCTTATGCACGGCGTAAAGCCTCTTTATTTTTTCCTCACCTCGGCAGTTTTTGCCGATAATCGCACCTGTTTTTCTGCTATGCTTAGTGGCAATAAGCTCGTCAAAATTAAGCCGTTTTGCAACCTCATTCAAAAGAAAATCGGGGCTTGCACTTATGACAACACTGTGCCTTTTTCTATCGTAAAACCAAGGATTCACCTTTGATATATATCTATCCCAAAATTTCTTTACCGCCTTTTCAAGAGGAATAAGCGGAATAAAACAATAGCAGTTTTTCTTAAACTGAGTAAAGCTGATTATACCCAAAAGCATAAGAGGACCCGTAACCAAAAGCACAGGCACCTCCAAAAGAATGCACCACGGATAATGAATCATACAGTAGAATACGAAAAGCGAACCGCTGTCGAACGGAACTATCGTTTTGTCGAAATCATAAATATCTGTCTTCATTAAACATCTTCCTCGTTAAACGAAATTGTAATTTGCTTACTGTCGGACTTAAACTTAGTAAGCTTAACTCCGGCAGAATTAAGCATACGCTTACTTGCTCTTGTGCCGTCGGTGTCGGAATACTTGTCGGAGATATAAACGACCTCCTTAATTCCGCTTTGAATAATAGCCTTTGCACATTCGTTACACGGAAAGAGCGCAACAAAAATTCTCGAACCGCTGAGATTATGACCGCCTGCATTTAATATAGCGTTAAGTTCTGCGTGGCAGACGAACGGATACTTTGTTTCGTTTGCGTTTTCGGCGCTGCGTTCCCACGGAAACTCGTCGTCACTGCAACCACGGGGAAAGCCGTTATAGCCCACCGACATAATTTTATTATCGTCGCTTACTATGCAAGCACCCACCTGCGTGCTGGGGTCTTTACTTCTCATTGAAGAGAGCAGAGATATACCCATAAAATACTCATCCCACGAAATATAATTCTCTCTTTTCGGCATTTTGTTCTCCTTTACAGCAACGCCTGAACGAAATCGTCAAGCTCCTTAGCCTCAATTTCCTCTGCCTTGCCCTCGTCAACAAGTCTTGCGTTTTCGGGGTCGATAGGCAATTTTGCCAAAACAGGCACACCAAACTCCTTTGCGGTTTCGTCAATTTGACTTTTGCCAAAAATGCTTACTCTTTTTCCGCAATCGGGACATTCATAATAGCTCATATTTTCAACAAGACCGAGAACAGGCACATCCATCATTTTCGCCATATTGAACGCCTTGTTTACAATCATTTTAACCAAATCCTGAGGGGTTGACACAATGACAATGCCGTCAACTGGAAGTGACTGAAATACGGTGAGTGCAACATCGCCTGTTCCCGGTGGCATATCAACGAACAAATAGTCAAGCTCGCCCCAATTAACATCAGTCCAAAACTGCTGAATAACTCCGCTGATTACCGGACCTCTCCAAACAACGGGAGAATTAACATCCTCCAAGAGCAAATTAATGCTCATCATTTTAATTCCTGTGGCTGTAACGGTAGGAAGCAAACCCGTTTCATCCTGCATAGCCCTTGATGTAATACCAAAGCTCTTAGGAACTGACGGACCCGTAACATCGGCATCAAGAATGCCGACCTTTAATCCTGCCTTACGGCACTTTGACGCAAGCAGACAGCTTACAAGGCTCTTACCTACACCACCCTTACCGGACACAATTCCGATAACCTTTTTAATATTTGAATGTTCGTTCATCGGCTTGAGAAAGCTCTGCGGCTTTTCTCTGTCGCCACAATTACTTGAACAGCTTGAACAATCGTGACTACATTCGCTCATCACAACAACCTCCATAAAATAAAACAAAATCGCTCTGTCAAGGGACACTTAATCAGTATGTGCGTATAACCATACTTACCTTGCCCAAAATTGCAACCTCGTCAACTATAATCGGCTCGTATGCGTCATTTTCGGGTTGAAGTCGAAAATGCCCCTTTTCCTTATAGAACCTTTTTACCGTTGCCTCATCCTCGATAAGTGCAACGACAATCTCGCCGTTTTGTGCAACCGGGGTTTGCTCAACCACAACAATGTCGCCGTCAAGGATACCGGCATTTATCATAGAATCGCCCTTTACCCTGAGGGCAAACATATTCTTGCCCTTATTCCTTACAGGGACGGGAATATACTCCTCTATGCTCTCTACCGCCAAAATCGGCTTGCCTGCGGTAACCGTGCCGACGAGAGGGATATGATAAGCCTTAGTATCATAATGTTTCAATCTGATAGTCCTCTTCATCATAGAGTCACGCTCAATGTATCCGTACTCCTCAAGCTTATTAAGCACATACTGTGCAGAGGAGGGCGACATATATCCCATTTCCTTTTCTATTTCTCTTACGGTGGGAGCTATGCCTCGTTCTTCGATACATTCCTTGATATAATCAAGGCAACGCTTTTGTGTTTCGCTAAGCTTTTTCATTTACTCACCCTACTGAATATTTACTATATTATTATATATAAATATAGTATTATGAGTATATACTAACACTACTTATAATTTATGTCAAACAAATGTATATCTTTTTATAATTTTTTTACATAAACGACAGCAACAAAATAAATTTGAAAAAAAGTGTTGACATTTATTTGATAATAATATATAATCTTGCTTGCAAGTCAAAATGGCTTTATAGCTCAGTTGGCTAGAGCACGCGGTTCATACCCGCGGTGTCACTGGTTCGAATCCAGTTAAAGCCACCACCTTAGGCCCGGTGGTCAAGAGGTTAAGACACCGCCCTTTCACGGCGGTAACACGGGTTCAATTCCCGTCCGGGTCACCATAAAAAAGCACTTCATACGAAGTGCTTTTTTATTTTACCTAATATTTACCGATTTGAACAGAGAAATTAAAAATCACATTATCGGGTTATTTCTTTGTGTAGGCATAGAATTTTTCCGACGCTTCTGTCCAATACGAATACTTTGCGTCATTGCTCTTACTCTCAAGAATACCGTAATTCTTAATTATTGTACCGAGATAATCGGTAGTCTTTTTTGCGCCCTCAAAATTAAGGTGAGTACCCTTATCACGATAGCAGGTTTGCATATCAATCCCGATACTGTCGTAGGCATTATTAAGGTCTATGTATTCGATATTATTCTCTTTGCAATAATTTTCGACAGCAGTATGGCGGCCGCTGTTCCAGCCGTTTGCACACGGCATTGTGACAAAAACGACCTTAGAACCTTTTTTTTGGCAATAATCAACAAATCGGTTTATACACTCAATATCCTTTGGCTTTATTTCCTCAATATCATTATCGGGTGCCATATAATCCTTTTTAGGTATATTGGCTTTATTCTTAGAAAAGCGATAGCCGTGAGTTTCTACAAACTTGGAATTTTTATACGAACGAGCCAATTTCCAGCGATTATGGAACACAAAGGTCGGGAAAACATTACGAACGCCGTCCTCGAAATAATCGGGCTTTGCAAATTCCAAGAAATCCGAGAATGTACGCTTTGATGAGGAATTCTTTTTAGGATACGAGCCGTAAAACATATCAGTTTCTACAAGGACAAGCTTAGGACTTTGAGTTCTATACATCTTTTCCATAAATCCAAGCGACTCCTCAACAGACTGAAACGGTGAGGCACAAACCGTACTGGTATAGCCGTAATTATTCCAAAGCTGAAACGGAACAAAACCCGAGTACATATTACTGTTTCCGATACAGGCAATTTGAATAGTATCATCCGGCTCGTCAACAAAGGAATAAGCGTCCCTTAGTCTTGCGCTGAACTTAGCGGCATTTTTGCCCGAAAAGAGAGAAAGCGAAAAGCCCTCAAGCACAAGCAAGAAAGCAAGCATAAAAGCAACAATCCTGATAAATTCGCTCAAGCGCTTTTTATCTTTCAACCTCATAAAAATACCCCCTCCATTATTTTCAAGTCGATTATATAACCACTTTGTTACGAATAAATTAATTATATCTTACAATTTCGTAACATACATAAATATAATATAAAATAAGGCACACCGCATAGATACACAATGTGCCTAAAATCCGATATTAAATCATTTACTCTGCAATACAGTCAACAGAGCCGTCGTGATTTGCCGAAACAAAGCCGATATATGACTGTCCCTTATTAAGCGAAAGAGTTGACCCCATTGAATCTTTAACGGAAAGCTTACCGTCTGTTACGGACCAAGTAATATCACTTGCCTTACCGTCGGACACATAAACACCGCTGCCCGATGTCCAGCTGTAATTCAGATATGTAGTGCTTGAGCCTTTATACGGAGTGGTGACATAAGTTGAGTCAGCCTTTAGAAGTATAAGATTTTCAAACGAAGTGTCTGAATCCCAATCACTTGTATGATACATTGAATCGTCTGAGTTAAAGGTGAACTTTCTTGTGTCGGTGCGTGATGAAAACTTAACATTTACACCGTTTGCGGTTATTTCTCCGGCAGGGGTTGCAGAGCTGTTAAAGTCAAAAGCAACAATCTTATCCTTATCAAGCTGCTTACGATAGCCCTTACCGTCAATTACACCGTCAAGCTCCTTTGCATACATAACGCCTGTATGCTCGGAGGATACTCGTCTGGACTTATTTCTGCCAAACAGTGCGCCACCGTTCATTCCGTCGATATTTTCGACATTTTTTGCACTGATTGTTTCATAACCTCCGACATAATCGCCCTTACTGTGTGAGCCGCCCCAATGAATGAACACGGCATCAAAGAATTGGCTGAATTCCACAAAGCTCGGTCTTGCGCTGCGAAGCGGTCCCACCTCGTCGGGAATGGCTGAGGTGTCTGCATATACCCAAAGCATACGGCTGATGCCGCCCTCTACCTCTCCCTCGCAAACAATATCGGCTGAGCCGATACCGAACTGCGGACGAGCATCTCTGTGATTTTCGACAACTATCGCAACAGGTCTTTTTCCGTCTGCACTCTCCGAAATCTCCTTACCCGTAAGAGGGTTTGTAGGCGGAATATAAGCCGTTGTGGGTTCGGTAGTGGTCTCCGGCTCCTCCTCTTTTTTTGAGCAGGCGAAGAACGACACGCTTATTACCAAAACCATTAATATTGCAACAGCAGTCTTAAATCTCTTATTCATTATTTCTCTCCTAACGGTGACATAAATATTATAAAATAACTATACCACTTATCGTTAGAAAAATCAACACAAACCCTACATATAGTGAAAATTATACAAATCTTGTGCCAACGCTTTATGCGAAAAAGACAGCAAGCCGAGGCAGGCACGGCACAAAAAGCACTTATGAAGCACTCAGCCTGCCTGCTGTTTTTCGAGCATTGCTTGGGCAAACACGGCATAACCCTTATCGGGACTGTTTACAATAACATGGGTGAGCGCACCGACAAGGCGACCGTCCTGCACAATGGGAGAGCCACTCATTCCCTGAACTATGCCGCCCGTAAGTTCCTTTAATTCGGGGTCGGTAATTTTAACCACCATATTTTTTTGAGAAGCCGTGTCGTTATATGAAATTCGGGTAATTTCTATATCGTACTCACGGGGCGTAACGCCCTCAACGGTGGAAATGAGAGTAGCCTTGCCCTTTTTGACCTGCTGAACGGAAGCAATGGGGTATTCTCTTGCACAATCGGGTATGGCGGAATACGCTCCGAAAATGCCGCAATTTGTATTAGCCGTCAGCCTGCCTAATGAGGCGCTGCCGAAATCACATTCGAGTGAGCCTGTCACGCCCTTTGACGGACGCTGAATATCGGTAACCTTAGCACTGACAGCCTCGCCCTCAAGAAGCGGCATAATCTCGTTTGTATCCACATCATTGATTTGGTGACCGAGTGCGCCGAACATACCGCTGTCCTTATCATAATAGGTGAGCGTGCCGATACCTGCCGTTGAGTCGCGCACCCACATTCCCGCCTTAAAGCAACCCTCACGCTCGCAATAAACGGGAGTGAGAGAAAACTCACGATAGCGTTCGCCTCGCTTGACCTTTATATCAAAGGCTGAGCCGTTATTGTCATTCAAAATATTATGCACCGTATCGGAGGTAAAGACCTTTTGACCGTTAATGGATATTATGACATCGCCCACCTGCAAGCCGCAAGCCTCGGCAGGATTAACCCTGCCGTTTTCACCGTCAACCGACTGAGTGCCGACGATTATAACGCCGTCCGTGTAAAGCTTTATTCCGAAAACTTCACCGCTTACAAGCACCGTTTTTTCGTCCTGCTCTGTAAGAGTTACTTCTTTAACAGGCACAATTCCGAACAGCTTTAAGCTTTCACGGCGATTTGGCAAAGACTGAGCGTCAACGGAAGCGGTTGTACCGTTATCGCCCGAGGTGTAGGTTATCACACGAGAAAACGGGCTGTAATCACCGTCATAGCTGACCACGCTGTCGGGCAGAGAAACGGTTGCCCAAATGATGACAGAAAACAAAAGAGTACATAAAACGAGCAACACGGCATCAAAAATTCGTATAGCTTTTTTAATATTCATACAATCACCGCTATTAGTTTTACCTAATTGGGCAAAATTCATACTTGAAAGCGTTAAGTATATATGATAAAATATTTTGTATCAAAATTTTAATAACCGGCGAGCCGAACGAATTCCAGCTCAGCCGACGACATACGAATAAAAGCGAAATTACTTCATCAATCAGGGAGGATAACGAGATGAGTGGACATAATAAATGGAGCACCATTAAGAGAAAAAAGGGTGCAAACGACGCTGCAAGAGCAAAGGTATTTACTAAAATCGGCAGAGAGCTTGCCGTTGCCGTAAAGAACGGCGGCGCAGACCCTAACAACAACGCAAAGCTTCGTGATGTAATCGCAAAGGCAAAGCAAAACAATGTGCCTAACGATAACATCGACAGAATGCTCAAAAAAGCGGCAGGTGACGCTGACACAACAAACTACGAGGAAATCATTTATGAGGGATACGGTCCGTCAGGCGTTGCGGTAGTGGTTGAAGCACTTACAGATAACAGAAACCGTACAGCCGGTGAAGTAAGACACTACTTCGACAAAGCAGGCGGAAATATGGGCAACCCCGGTTCTGTAACCTTTATGTTTGAAAGACAAGGCGTAATCATTATCGAAAAAGAGGACACCGACGAGGATCAGCTTATGGAGGACGCTCTTGAGGCAGGCGCAAGTGACTTTCTTGCCGACGAGGAGGACATTTTTGAAATCCGCACAGAGCCTAACGATGTAGGCGCTATTCGTGACGAACTCAGCGAAAAAGGCTACAACATTATTTCAAGCGAGGCAGCATACATTCCGTCAACCTACACCCGTCTTGAATCAGAGGACGATATGAAGAAGATGGCTAAGATGATAGAAATGTTTGAAGAAAATGACGATGTTCAAAACATCTATCACAACTGGGAAAACGAAGACGAATACGAGGATGAATAAGCCTAACGCACAAAAACGGATTACAGGAACACCTGCAATCCGTTTTTGTTTGATTTATTTGACTTGATATTAGTTTTTGTGTATAATTCCCTTTGGCAAGGAGATTTGTCAGATTAACGGTAGGCGGTTAAATCTTACCTCCACTCTTGATTTTGCAAGAGATAAACGGAGGTGATGTTATGGATTACCTTATAGTACTAACGGCTTTTGTTATTGTATATACAGGCTACATAATTATACTAAAAAAGAAGTAATCGCCCAAAACTTCCAATAAAGTGCGATTACTTCTTTAATCCAACATTGGAGGCTGACCGTCTATCGGACTGCTCCTTGTTCACTTTTATTATATACGCTTAATATCAATTTGTCAACAGCCTCTAAAGCACGCGGAACAGCCTGCAAAGTGCTGTTTTTATTTTTAGCACACTATATCAAGTACCATCATTACGGCGAAGCCGAGAGCGAACGACAAGGTTGAACGATTACCAACAGAGCCTGCCTTTGCCTCGGGAATAAGCTCCTCAACGACGACATAAACCATAGCCCCTGCCGCAAAAGCCAAAAGATACGGCAAAACGGGAGACAGAACGCTGAAAAGCAAAATGGTAGCCAAAGCCGCAATCGGCTCGACAACGCCACTCATAACCGAAGCCAAAAACGACTTACCCTTATTTTTACTCTGTGCAAAAACAGGCACGGAGATAATCGCACCCTCGGGAAAATTTTGAATAGCGATACCTATACTGAGCGCAAAAGCGTCGGCAAGGGAAATGTTGCTAAGCGGACTGAGATAGCCTGCAAACACTGCGCCGACAGCCATACCCTCGGGAATATTATGAACCGTAACGGCGAAAACGAGCATTTGAGTTTTATCCATTTTAACCCGTGGAAGAAATTTATCCACAGCGGGCAAAAGTCCTATTCCCAAAAAAAAGCCGATGAGTGCAGGCAAAAAGGCAAGTCTGCCCAAGTGCGCACTCTGCTCGACGGCAGGGATAATCAGCGACCACACAGAAGCGGCAATCATAACTCCGCCCGAAAATCCGAGAAGTGCCTTTTCGACTGACGGATTTATTTTTTTCTTAATCAAAAGCACACACGCACCGCCAAGGCATGTGCCGATAAACGGAATAAGCATTCCTAAAGCAGTCATATTTCTCACCATTCCATAATATGAACAGCGACGAAAAATGTTAAACCCCCGAGCGTAGCTCGAGGGTTTTTATACATAATATAAACTGTATCAGCAGAACATAATAATCAGCTTGCTTGCCACAACAACCGACACGAGGGCGATAGGATAGGTTGCGGCATAAGCCGAAGCGACATCCTCGGTACCTGTAACGGAAATAAGTGTGCCGAGTGCAGGGGTACTTGTCATACCGCCTGTAATTGAGCCGAGGTTATTAAGAAGCGGCATTTTAAGCACGAATTTAGCAAACAAAAATCCCACTATCATCGGCACAAGTGTTATGATTGCGCCGTAGAGGAAATAAATCGGCTGGAAATACTCGACAAACTTTGCGCCGCCGCTTACACCTGCTCCGATAAGGAACATCATCAGTCCAAGCTCACGAAGCGTACGCAGACTGGCAGCGTTGGGTGTGAGATTGATTTTTCCGATTTTTCCGAAATGACCGAAAAGCAATGCAACAAGGATACAACCGCCCGTGATTGTGAGCGAGAAGCCTCTAACCTTAATTGAGCCGACAAACACACCGATAATTGCTGCAGATGAGAACGACATAAATCCGAATTCGTCAACCGCAATAAGCGATTTGCCGTTTTTCTTTGCCGACACATCGCAAGCGTGGTCGTCGGAAATACGCTTGATTTCCTCAGCCATATCCGCCTTAACGATTTTAGGCACAAGCTGTACGAAAAGAACAACGCCGACAACACCAAACAGATACGCAATGGCATAACCTGCCGATACTGCGTCCTCAAAGCTTGTTCCAAGCTCTCCGACCGCCTCCTTTGAGGCTGAAAATGCAGGGGTCGAAGTCAACGCACCTGCCAATATGCCTACCATAGTAGACTTAAATGTATCACCGTCAACACCGCTGAACTTTCCGCCTATTGCTATACAAAGCACGCAAATGAGCGACGCTGAAAGAATTATTACAACACCGAGCAAAACATACGACTTGAAATTAGCCTTAATATTTCTGAAAAACTTTGGACCTGCGATAAAGCCGACCGAAGTTACAAAGAATATAAGTCCGATATTTTCAATGATTTTAAGTGCTTCCTTAACAAAGGTTACATCACCGATTTTAAGCTGTGTTTCAAGGCTCGGAAAAAGAAAAGCACCGAACAGCAGAGCGACAATGAATACACCTGCCGTGCCGAGGCTGACGCCCTTAACGGTAACTCTGCCTATAATATAACCGACAGCGGCAACGGCAAACACACAAAATGTAAGAAATGCCACACCGTTTACGGTTATCAATCCAAAACTCATTGTTTCTACCCCCTTAATAAAAAAACAACAATAATGTATAAAATAAAAACGCAAACCCCTCCGTCATTGCAAGGCAATGCGACCTCCCCCGAGAAAAGGGGAGGTTTTTAGAATTTGCGTAACAAAATTTACTCGTTTACCTTGCGAGTATAATCGGGAAGAAGCTGAGGCGACACCTTGTCGGTCTCTATGCCTGCGCCCTTAATTTCGTTCTCGAAATCGTCAACATGAGAAAGAGTAAGAGCCTTCAGCTCAACGCCTCTTGCCTTTTCAGAAGCGTTTTTGCCGGCATTTCTGCCGAACACGATAATGTCTAAAAGCGAGTTACCCATAAGTCTGTTTCTGCCGTGAATTCCGCCGACAGCCTCGCCTGCAACGTAAAGGTTTTCGATTTCTGTCATACCGTCGGCAGAAATATCAAGACCGCCGTTTTGGTAATGAAGGGTAGGATATACGAGAATAGGCTCTTTACGAATATCAATTCCGTACTTAGCAAACATTCTCATCATAGCCGGGATTCTCTTTTCGATAGTACCCTCGCCGTTTTTAAGCTCAATCATAGGGGTGTCGAGCCATACGCCGATTCCGTCATCTGTATGAACGCCCTTACCGTTTGTTGAACATTCACGAATGATAGAAGCAGCGGAAACATCACGGGTTTCAAGCGGATGCATAAATGCTTCACCGTCAACATTGATAAGCTTTGCGCCCAGAGAACGAACCTTCTCGGTAACAAGCGCACCGAAAATCTGCTCAGGATATGCGGCACCTGTCGGGTGGTACTGAAGTGTGTCGGCATAAAGAAGCTTTGCTCCTGCACGATAGCCGAGAACAAGTCCGTCGGCAGTAGCGCCGTAATGGTTAGAGGTCGGGAAGCCCTGATAATGCAAACGACCTGCACCGCCTGTTGCGATAATAACAGTCTTTGCTCTTGCAACAAGGATTTCCTCGGTTTCCATATTCATAAGAACGGCACCGGCAATCTTGCCGTCTTCGTCCTTAATAAGCTCAATAGCCGAAGTGAAATCAACAATAGGAATTTGTCTGTTCTGCACCTCGTCACGAAGAGTACGCATAATCTCCGCACCGGAATAGTCCTTAGCGGCGTGCATTCTCTTTCTTGATGTACCGCCGCCGTGGGTGGTAATCATTGTGCCGTCAGCGTCTTTGTCGAATTCCACGCCGAGATTATTAAGCCACTGAATAGCCTCGGGAGCATCGTTTACAAGCTTATAAAGAAGCTCGGGTTTTGCGGCAAAGTGACCGCCGCCGAATGCATCAATATAGTGCTGTGCAGGAGAATCGTTAGGCTTATCCGCAGCCTGAATACCGCCCTCTGCCATCATTGTGTTTGCGTCACCGATTCTGAGTTTTGTGACAATCATAGTGCTTGCGCCGTTATTGTCAGCCTCGATAGCTGCGGAAGCACCTGCTCCGCCGCCGCCGATAATAAGAACATCAACATCATAGTCAATCTTATCAAGATTGATTTTTTTATTCTTTATTCTGCTGTGTGCCTGAAGCAAATCGGCAAGCTCAAGAGGCACCTTTTCGCCCTTATTAGGTCCGATAGCAAGAGTGGCAAACTCGCTCTGCTTATAGTCCGGGTGATAGGTCGCAAGAAGAGTGTCCTTTTCGTCGGCAGTCATTCTGCGTGGCTCAAGAACAGCGTTAGCCTCTCTGTGAGCAGCAACCTTTTCCATAGATTTTTTCATTTCTTCGTTATACATATCGGCACCTCCTTACTTCTCAATCTCTCTGTTATTATATAGTTCTTTCATTTCGTCAATCGGCTTATTCATAAGTTTTTCGAGAAGTTCCTCGAATGTGCCGTCCTTGATTTCCTGAACTCTCTCTGTCAAATGCTTGCTTTCCGGAGCAAGATATTTACCGTTAATACGGCGTGCAAGAAGTGCAACCTGCGGATGAGAAATACCGGCAGGACAACGAGAGGAGCAAACGCCGCACATTACGCAGTCAAAGCTTTCCTCGGCGCATTTTTCAAACTCACCTCTCTGAGCGTATGCGATATACTGCATAACATTAAGCTCCTGAGTACAAGCGTTTGTGCAGGCATTACAGCCGATGCAGGAATAAATCTCGGGATAAAGCTGCATCATAATCGACTCGTTTACGCTAACCTTTTCAATATCGTAAGGCTGCTTAACAAGCGGGAAGAACGGAAGAGTTGCAATAAACATACCCTCCTCAACCTTTGTCTGACATGCAAGACAAGCTTTCAGCTCACCGCCTGCAATTCTGTAAATGGTAGCGCACGCACCGCAGAAGCCGTTACGGCATCCACAGCCTCTTTTAAGCTGATAGCCTGCATATTCCATTGCGCTCATTATAGTTAAATTTGACGGTACGGCATATTTTTTGCCGTAAAGATATATATTTACCATACTTTCCATATTCAGTCCTCCATATCAATATTCATCAGGCAGTTCGCCGAGTTCGTCACAGCGGAACACCGGTCCGTCCTTGCAGACATACTTATCGCCGATATTACATCTGCCGCACTTGCCTACTCCGCACTTCATACGAAGCTCCATAGTGGTGTAAACCTGAGTTTTTTCAAAACCAAGCTCAACCAAACCCTGAAGCGTAAACTTAATCATAATCGGAGGTCCGCAGATAACGCAGGTCTTGTTTGTATCAAAGCCAAGCTCCTTAACATAATTGGGAACGAAGCCGACATGACCGTCCCAGCCCTCTTGCTCACGGTCGATAGTGAGGTAGACATTAATGCCCTCCTCTTTGCACCATTCGTCGATTATTTCCTTATAATCAACAAGGTCGTCCATACTTCTTGAGCCGTAAACAATATCAATAGAGCCGTATTTATCACGGTTATCACGACAATAATTAATTACACTTCTCAGCGGTGCAAGTCCGATACCGCCTGCGATAAAGAGCAAATCCTTGCCCGCAAACTCGGTATCAACAGGGAAGCCGTTGCCGTACGGGCCACGAATTGCTATTTCCTGACCGACATCCATTTGATGAAGCCAAGTGGTAAGGCAGCCGCACTTTTTAATGCTGAACTCCATATACTCCTCGTTAGTCGGAGATGAGGTAATAGAGAACATACCCTCTCCTGCGCCCGGGATAGAAAGCATGGCGCACTGTCCGGGGATATGCTCAAACACCTTGCCGCCCTCAAGAGCGTTTACTCTGAAGGTTTTTACATCGGGGGTGTCCTGACGAATATCGGTAACAACGCCGATATGGGGAATTAAGGTTTCCTTTTCCATTATGACTGCACCTCCAATGCTTTTTCTACCTTAACTATATTCATTGATATAGGGCATTTTGAAATACATCTGCCACAGCCTACGCAACCGAAAATGCCCTCGTTATTATCGGGATAATAAACAAGCTTGTGCATAAATCTCTGACGGAAGCGTTCAAGCTGAGATGTACGGGGATTGCCGTGAGCCATTTGGGTAAAATCGCTATACATACAGCTGTCCCAGCATCTGAATTTTTTAACACCGTTTCCTGTATCAAACTCACGAATATCATAGCATTGACAGGTTGGGCATACAAAGGTGCAAGTACCGCAACCGATGCAAGATTCGCTGAGTGATGACCATTTTTCGCTCTTAAAGTGAGTGAGCAGGTCATCCTTTTTCATACCCTCAAATGAGGTATTTGCAAGAGGAAGCTTTGCCATAACAGCTTTAATGGCAGATTTAATCTGCTCGGCGGTATCGTCGCTGCAATCCTCAAGAACATCACCGAGTGACGCAAGCAGAGCCTCGCCTTTTTCGTTGCACGCATTAAAGTAATAATCCTCGCCCATTCTCCAAGCGGTAACATCGCCGTCAGGATTTGAAGCGTCTATACCAAACGCATTACAAAAGCAGGTTTCCTCGGGTCTGTTGCAGGCAAGAGTGATAATAACTGCGTGGCTTCTTCTGTTCTTATAATATGTATCAACAGGGTCTACAAGAAAAACTCTGTCAAGAATGTCAAACGCACGAGCGTCACAGCCTCTTACGCCGAAAACAACGAAATCATCAAGTTCGCTTCTTGTATCCTTAATTTCAAGCTTTAAGCCGTTTTTGCGAATATCATAAAGGCTTTCGGTCTGTGGAAAAAAGAAGTCCTTTGCCGAACGATTTGTGTTATATTTTTCTGTGAGCGTCATACCGTTTTTATATTCCGCAAATTGAGCAATGTCCCCGTTGTCGGTAGGAATATAAAGCTTTTGAAACTCGGCAATTTTATCAAAAAAATCATAAATGCTTCCATTTAATTTCTTCATTACTTATTGCCTCCTCTCTCATATACAACAGACGGCTCGCAATCATCAAATGTGAAGTCAACGAGAGGGTAACGGCTGTCTGCGTCCTCGCCTGCCTGATACTCGCCGTAAAGCTCGTTAGCGTCCTTAATAAATTTACGGTTAAGCAAGTGAAGCGGAATATTTTGAGGACAAACTCGTGAACATTCGCCGCAGTCGGTACATCTGCCGGCTACATGGAATGCACGGATAATGTGGAAATTAGCCTCCTCAAATGAGGTCTGAGCCGCCTTTTGCGCAACACCCGAATTGTCGTTATCAAACACGCACTTTTCACAGGTGCAGGCAGGGCAAGCGTTACGGCAGGCGTTACAGCGAATACACTTTGAAAGCTCGTTTTGCCAAAACTCAAATCTCTCGTCGGGTGTCATTGCCTCAAGCACTTCTACCTGGTCGAAGCGGTTAGAGTCCATAACCTCGCCGTTTTCGCCGATAAGTTCGTCATAAATTACAATCTTTTTGCTCTTGCAGGAAAGGCATCTTTCTGCCATAACCTCATACTTTTTATATTCCTTTTTGTCGCCGTAGATTGTTTCGGCGATAACGCTGTCGTCACTCTCGGTAATTGACGAAATACCCGAAAGTCCGTCAGCCTTAATCTTATTAATATCTGTCTTACCGTGGCACTGAATGCCTGCGATATACACCTTTTCTCTGTCTACCCTATGCTCCTTAATAAGCTGTTGAAGGCTGTAAGAATCGCAAGGCTTAGTAAAGATAAGGATTTTTCCGTCACCCTTTCTTGTCTGCTTTACGAGATACTTTGAAAGGTTTGCGGCAGAAAATGTATTATAAACGAAGTCACGGTCAAGCTCCTCTGCACTTTCAAAAACGGCAGGGGTAAGGTCATATGAAAGCTCGCCGACCTTCCAGCCGAGAACTCTGTCAACCGTGTTGTCGCTAAGGAGGGCTTTAGCTCTGGCAATCATTTGTTCTTGCATCTTAAATCCTCCAATCTCTTGTTCTCGCCCAGCTCGTAAATAGTTTCTACAAAGCTGTTCATTGTTTCGGCAAATTTCTGTCCTTCAGCGGCAGAAACCCACTCAACTCTTGTTCTGCCCTTCTCAATTCCGAGATAATCGAGCATTGAGAAAAGGAGAGTCATTCTGCGTCGTGCATAGTAGTTACCCGTTGTGTAATGGCAGTCGCCCGGGTGACAGCCACACATAATAACACCGTCAGCGCCTCTTTGAAAGGCTCTGAGAATGAACATCGGGTTTACTCTGCAAGAGCAAGGAACACGAATAATTTTAACATCGGCAGGGTAGTTCAAACGGTTCGTACCTGCCAAATCCGCACCTGCATAAGAACACCAATTACAGCAGAATGCAACGATTTTCGGCTTAAATTCTTTATTCTCTATTTGCATATTGCATCTACCTCCGCCATAATTTGTTTATTTGAAAATCCGTTAAGGTCCATAGCACCCGACGGACACGCAACTGTGCAAGCACCGCAACCCTGACATACGGCAGGATTTACGCTTGCAACTCGTCTGATTTGAGTTGTACGGTCAGGCATTCTGAATTCTTTTTCAAGATATGTAATAGCACCGTAAGGACAAACCTTTTCACACGACGAGCAACCGTTACACATCATCTCGTCACTGTGAGCAACGCAAGGGTTACAGGTAAGCTTATCCTTAACGAGAAGTCCGATAACCTTTGCGGCACAAGCACTTGCCTGAGATACGGTTTCGGGAATATCCTTAGGACCCTGACACATACCCGAAAGGAACACGCCTGCGGTAGGAGACTCAACAGGACGAAGCTTTGGGTGAGCCTCGGTGAAGAAATCATTTGTATCCATTGATGCGGTAAGCATTGTTGCAAGCGGTCTTGCCGACTTATCAGGCTCAACAGCGGCAGCAAGAACAACCATATCTGCATCGATATGAAGCTGTCTGTCGTTGAGCAAATCGCTTGCCTGCACCTTGAGCTTCTTGCCCTCGGGAACAACCTTGCCGACCATACCTTTAATATAATGTACTCCGTACTCCTCTACGGCTCTGCGATAGAACTCGTCAAAATTCTTGCCCGGTGTACGAACATCAATATAGAAAACATAGACATCGGTGTCGGGATATTTTTCTCTGGTAAGCATTGCGTGCTTTGCGGTATACATACAGCAAACCTTTGAGCAATACGGCTTACCCTTTTCGTTTTCTGCGTCACAACGAGAGCCGACACATTGAACGAAAACGATGGTGTGAGGATGCTCGTGGTCGGACGGTCTGAGGAGAGTGCCTGAGGTAGGACCTGCGGCATTCATAAGTCTTTCGTACTCAAGAGAGGTTACAACATCCGGAGACTGGCTGTATGCAAACTCGTCAAACTTATCAACCTTAATCGGCTCAAAGCCTGTTGCAACAACGATTGCACCGTACTGTGCATCCACGAACTCGTCCTTTGCGTCATAATTAATAGCGTGCGCCTCACAAACGGATGAGCAAAGACCGCACTTGCCTGTACGAAGTTTAATACAGTAGTTCGGGTCAATGGTTGCAACCTTAGGAACAGCCTGTGCAAACGGAATATATACCGCACTCCTGTTATCCATACCGAGATTAAACTCGTTAGGCACTCTTTTCATAGGACATTTTTCTGTGCAAAGGCCGCAGCCCGTGCAAATATCCTCGTTTACAAATCTTGCCTTGCGCTTGATTTTAACATTAAAGTTACCGACAAAGCCCTTTACGGAGTCTACCTCACTATATGAGTAAATCTTGATTTTTTCGTTTTGAGCCGCCTCAACCATTTTAGGTGTAAGAATACAAGCGGCACAGTCAAGGGTCGGGAATGTTTTATCAATCTGCGCCATTTTTCCGCCGATTGTTGCCGACTTCTCAACAATATCTACCTCAAAGCCTGCCTCTGCAATATCGAGCGCCGTCTGGATACCTGCGATACCGCCGCCGATAACGAGCGCACGCTTTGTAACAGGGCTTTCGCCTGCGGTAAGAGGTGCGTTAAGCTGTACCTTTGCAATAGCTGCTCTGCCGAGAACAACAGCCTTTTCGGTTGCTGTCTGCATATCCTTATGAATCCAAGAGCATTGCTCACGAATGTTTGCAATCTCGACCATATACGGATTAAGTCCGACCGATGCCGCAGCCTTGCGGAATGTATTTTCGTGCATACGAGGCGAGCAGGAGCATACTACAACGCCTGTAAGATTATAATTCTTTATTGCATCCTTAACAAGATTTTGTCCTGCCTCGGAACACATATATTGGTAATCGACAGAATAAACAACTCCCGGCTCCTGCTTTAAGGTTTCGGCAACCTTATGAACATCAACCGTTCCTGCGATATTACTGCCGCACCAGCATACGAATACGCCAATTCTTTGCATAAATAATAACTCCCCTGATTACTTCCAATATTTTCTCATCGCAGAGACTATCGCCTGCTGAGGCAAATCCTCGTCAAGCCTCTCCGGAATATCCTGTGCGGTAAGGTGATTTTTGCCCTGCTGACGAACCTGTGCAACCCTTACAGCCTCGATAAGTCTTGCAGGTTCAACGCCTCTCGGGCAACGCTCAAGACAAGCCATACAGGAAAGGCAGGTGTAAAGCGACTCGCTTTCGAGAAGCTCGTCAATTCTGCCGTTTATCACCATAGACACAAACTGGTGAGGATGATATTCCATATTATCATACGACGGGCAAGCTGCCGTGCATTTTCCGCAGGACATACACTTGCGTGGATTTTTACCGTAGGAGCGAAGTATCTGCTCCTGAATATTCTTGTTTTCCATATTAACCCTCCGTCTCGTCTGTCAAGCCGAGTGCCTGAGCCAAAAGCTCGGTAAAATATGTAATCTTAACGCCCTGAGCATTTTTTCTCAGATTATACATACAAAGCGGACAGGCTGTAATAATTTCCTCTGCTCCGTTATTAACGGCATTTTCGATAACTGCCTGCGCTCTTGTTTTTGCTATATCCTTATTCTCTAAGACGGTATAGCCTCCACAGCACTCATTACGCATAGCGTACTTTACGGGTGTTGCGCCGAGAGCCTTGATAAAGTCTTCCATAATTGTAGGGTTTTCAGGGTCATCCATCTGCATAACCTTGCCCGGTCTGAGCAAAAGGCAACCGTAGTATGCGGCAATTTTTTTACCTTTAAGCGGATTAGTTACTTTTTTCTTAATTTCGTCATAGCCAACCCTGTCACGCAAAACCTCAAGATAATGAAGTACCTCGGTTTCGCCGTGGTAAGCCTCATCCTCGCCTATTTTCATATATCTTGCGACTTTAGACGAAAACTCATCGTCTTTCATATCGTTATTAACCTGCTTTACAACATTGTGGCAGGCACTGCACATTGTAACAAGGTCTTGTCCTGCGTCCTTTGCTTTCATAAGTGTGCGAACAGATGAAAGCTTTGTTGCGATTTCGTCCTTAGCCATAGGATAAACACCGCCGCAGCACTGCCACTCGGGAATTTCCTCGAGAGTAACGCCGAGAGCCTCGGCGCTGAGTCGTGCATAGCTGTCCAAATCCTTAGCCTTATTTTTTAAGGTACAACCCGGATAGTAGCTGAATACCATATTATTACTCCTTAACTCAAAAATGTTTGGTGATTAATGCTGCGTGTCACCGTCAGCGAAGGTGGGACATTGGGGAAGTGCGAAAAATTAATCCCTCCGTCACACCTAACGGTGTACTGCCTCCATTGATAAGGGAGGCGAGCATTAATTATACCATCTGCTCAGGATGGAACACCTCGTCAAATCTCTCTGCTGTAAGGAAGCCAAGCTCTACGCAAGATTCTTTAAGAGAGATATTTTTCTTATAAGCATTTTTTGCTGTCTTTGCAGCATTTTCATAGCCGATATACGGATTAAGTGCTGTAACAAGCATAAGGGAATTATGAAGATTGTTATACATCTTATCCTTATTTGCCTTAATGCCTACTGCACAATTATTATTAAATGAAATCATAGCCTCGCTGAGAAGTCTTACCGACTGAGTGAAGTTATAAATGATTACAGGCATAAATACATTAAGCTCAAAGTTGCCCTGTGAAGCAGCCATACCGATAGCCGTATCGTTACCGATAACCTGAACGGCAACCATTGTAACAGCCTCGCACTGAGTAGGATTAACCTTACCCGGCATAATTGACGAACCCGGCTCGTTTTCGGGAATAGTGATTTCACCGAGACCCAAGCGTGGACCGGAAGCGAGCCAACGAACATCGTTTGCAATCTTCATAAGGTCTGCCGCAAGTGCCTTGAGCGCACCGTGGGCGAAAACGATTTCGTCCTTTGATGTAAGTGCGTGGAACTTATTAGGTGCTGTGATGAACTGCTTACCTGTGATTTGGCTTACAGCCTCTGCAACCTTAACATCAAAACCTGCCGGAGCATTAAGACCTGTACCTACGGCAGTACCGCCGAGTGCAAGTTCCTTTAATTCGGGAAGTGCGATTTCGAGGAGCTTCTTATCCTTTTCAAGGCTTGCTCTCCAGCCGCTGATTTCCTGTGAAAATGTGATAGGGGTAGCGTCCTGAAGATGAGTTCTGCCCGACTTAACAATGCCCTCGTTTTCTTTTTCAAGCTTCTTAAAGGTTTCGATAAGAGTGTCAACGGCAGGGATAACCTTATCCTCGATACCGATAACGGCAGCAATGCTCATAGCGGTTGGGAAGGTGTCATTAGATGACTGTGACATATTGATGTCGTCGTTTGGATGAAGAATTTTCTTGCCTGCAATCTCGTTACCTCTGTTTGCGATAACTTCGTTTGCATTCATATTTGACTGAGTGCCTGAGCCTGTCTGCCAAACAACAAGAGGAAAATGCTCGTTAAGCGCTCCACTCATAACCTCGTCGCAAGCCTGTGAAACAGCGGCAAGCTTTTCGTCAGTCATTTTTTCAGGCTTGAGCTGATTGTTTGCGATAGCGGCAGCCTTTTTAAGTACGCCGAAAGCGTGTGTAATTTCTCTTGGCATAGTTTCGATACCTACACCGATTAAAAAGTTCTCGTGGCTTCTTTCGGTCTGCGCTGCCCAATATTTATCGGCAGGAACCTTAACCTCTCCCATTGAATCGTGTTCGATACGATATTCCATAATAATACCTCCGTAATAATATTATATTAATTTTGCGATTTTACTATCATATTATATTCGTTTGGACGGTCTAATTCAAGGTATATTGTGAAAAAAATAACAAATTCCTTGTTTTTCGTGATTTTGACTAATTTCACGAAAAAAGCTGACCAAATTTAGTTATTCTGATTTATGCTATGATAAAAATATGCACAACTTTGCTCACAAATTAAACAGACAAAGTCCCCTGCGCAAAAAAATCCCCGCCATTACAGCGGGGAAAAGATAAGGGGAGATAAATTATCAGTTAAGGTCAAGGGAATCAAACGAATCCCTTAATATATTATAGCTGTTGCGAAGCTTCTCAACCTCTTCATCAGTAAGATTAAGAGGTACAATCTTGCGAACGCCGTTACGATTAACATAAGCGGGCAAGCCGAGATAAACATCACGCATACCGTACTCGCCGTTAAGTCTTGACGATACGGTGATAACGCTGTTTTCGTCGCCGAAGATAGCCTTTGTGATGCGAACAAGGCTCATACCGATTCCGTAATAGGTTGCGCCCTTTAATTTAATAACCTCTGCGCCCGAATTTTTTACCTTTTCGATAATTTCGTCAACATCTTCTTTAGTGATGTCGGAGGAAAGCTTATCGTTTTTAATGAACTCCTCGATATTCATAGTAGAGAGATTAAGCTGGCTGAACGGAACAAACTCGCTGTCGCCGTGTTCGCCGATAACATAGCCGTGAACAGAGTGAGGGTCGCAATGGAAGCAGTCGCCGATAAGGTAGCGAAGTCTTGCGGTATCAAGGGTTGTACCCGAGCCGATTACACGATTTGCCGGGAAGCCCGAAAGCTCATAGGTCACTCTGGTCATTACATCAACCGGATTTGAGGCAACAAGGAATATGCCGTTAAAACCCGATGCAACAATCTTGGAAATAAATGACTTAAAAATAGCCACATTCTTATTAAGCTGGTCAAAGCGGGTTTCGCCTGGCTTTCTTGAGCCTGCCGAAGCGGTGATTACAACAAGGTCTGCGTACGCACAATCCTCGTAAGAGCCTGCTCTGATTTTCATATGAGAGGAGCTGAAGCAAAGACCGTGATTAAGGTCCATAGCCTCGCCCTTAGCCTTGTCCTCATTTACATCTATCAAAATTAATTCGTTACAAATGTCACTGTTAAGAAGCGCATAGGCATAGCTCATGCCAACCATACCGCAACCAACAAGTGCTACTCGTCTATTTGCCATTTTTCATACCTTCCTTCATAAAGCTCGTTGAATAATTAACAATAACTTTATGATATATAATATATCGTTGTGAGTAATTTGTCAATAAATTAACAATATTTTCGACTTTTATACCAAAAATCTGTTGCCTCACCATTTTCAAATAGTCTATCATACATAAAATAACCGGGTCAAAATTACAAAACAAAAGCGACGGAGTGACACCTCACACCGCCGCACATTGAATTAAAGCTGTTCTGCGATATTAAAAATCAAATCCTTTGTCTTTTCCCATCCGAGGCAAGGGTCGGTGATTGACTTACCGTAAACGCCCTCTTCTACCTTTTGAGCGCCGTCAACAATATACGACTCAATCATAAAGCCCTTAACCATTCGTTTAATATCGGCACTGTGGCGCATTGAATGAAGCACCTCGTTTGCGATACGAACCTGCTCGAGATATTTTTTGCCCGAATTTGAATGGTTTGTATCTATAATAACGGCAGGATTTTCAAAGCCGTTATCAAGGTACATACCTGCAAGCTGAATCAAATCCTCGTAATGATAATTAACATGGTTAATGCCGTGCTTGTCCACGCTTCCTCTGAGGATAACATGAGCAAGGTCGTTGCCCTTTGAATCAACCTCCCAGCCTCTGTAAAGGAAAGTGTGTCCGTTTTGTGCCGCTTTAATGGCGTTAAGCATAACGGAAAGGTCGCCCGAAGTGGGGTTTTTCATTCCGACAGGAATATTAAGTGCAGAGGAAACAAGCCTATGCTCCTGATTTTCGACACTTCTTGCACCAACCGCAACATACGAAAGAAGGTCTGAAAGGTATCTGTGATTTTCGGGATAAAGCATTTCATCGGCACAGGTAAGTCCCGTTTGCTCGATAGCGTCCTTATGAAGATTACGCACCTCGATAATACCCTCAAGCATATCCGGCTTTTCCTCGGGGTTAGGCTGATGAAGCATTCCCTTATATCCCTCGCCGGTAGTTCTCGGCTTTCCGGTATAAATACGGGGGATAATCAAAATCTTATCCTCCACCTGCTTTTGAACCTCGGCAAGACGGTGGATATAATCCAAAACCGAGTCGGGTCTGTCAGCCGAGCAAGGTCCGATAACAAGCGCAAGCTTATCGCTCTTGCCTGTAAAGACGTCCGCAATTTCCTTATCTCTGATTTCCTTTTTTTCAACAGCCTCTGCCGAAAGCGGATACTGCTCCTTAATTTCCTTTGGAACAGGAAGCTTTCGCTTAAAGCTGGAATTAATCATATTGTCCATATTTTTCACCTCTCTGAGTTTGCTGATAGGATTAGTTTACCACTAAAATTACGCTTAGTCAATGCGTTTAAGTCCACTATTTATGCGGTTTTCATTAAAAGTATAAGTCGAATTTGATATAACCATAAATGTTTTTTATCTACAAGCAAAACGGAAGCGATAATAAAGTCATGTGTCGGGTCAATACTTAATTGACAATATGAAAATAAATTGTTATAATACTAAGACAGAGACGATTTTACACGAAAAAAGGTGAAAAAATGGAAAAGAACAGGGTTGAACTTAAAATCTACGGCAACACATACACCATCCTTACCGAGGATGACCCGGAATATGTTGAGGGTCTCGGCGAGCTTATCAACAAAGAGATGCACGCTGTATCAAACGAATCACCGACTCTTTCACAGACTCAATGTGCTGTGCTTGTGGCACTTGACCAGGCGGACGCTTGCAAGAAAGCTAACAGCGAGGCTGTTAATTTAAGGGCTCAGATTAAAGACTATATTGAAGATGCGGCAAGAGCAAAGCTTGAGGTTGATGTTGCCAGACGAGAGATAGAAAGACTCAACAGAGAGCTTTCCTCACTTCGCAACAAAATAAGCGAAAACAACTGATAAATGCCTCCCATACTGCAAGGTTGGGAGGTATATTTCTTTTTATATTACGGGCAGGCAGGTTGAGTTGTGCTTGACGGCTTGCGGAAAAGGATGCAATTATGCAGAGAATGGAAATTTTAGCTCCGGCAGGAAGCATGGAAGCGTTGATTGCGGGCGTGAGGTGCGGAGCAAATGCCGTTTACCTCGGAATGAAGAGCGTGAACGCAAGGAGAAACGCAACGAATTTCAGCGACGACGAGCTTATCGAGGCTGTAAAATACTGCCACGAAAGACAGGTAAAGGTTTATGTCACGCTGAATATTTTAGTAAGCGACAACGAGCTAAAAAATGCACTCGATACTGCCGAAACGGCAATAGGGGCAGGGGTTGACGGATTTATCGTACAGGATTTAGGTCTTGCACGGATACTGCACAAGGAATTTCCAAGCGTAAGACTGCACGCATCCACCCAATGCAGCGTAAATTCTCCCGAGGGCTTCAAGGCGCTTGAGGAGGCAGGCTTTGTCAGGGCGGTAATCCCACGAGAAATGAGCCTTGACGAAATTAAGGAAATACGCAAGGCAACGAATATGGAACTTGAATTATTCGTTCACGGTGCGTTATGTATGAGCGTAAGCGGACAATGCTATATGTCGGCAATGCTTGGCGGACGAAGCGGAAACAGAGGACTTTGCGCTCAGCCGTGCAGGCTTCCGTTCAGCGCAGACGACAGCAGGAGCTGTGATTTGTCGCTAAAGGATTTAAGTCTGCTTGGGCATTTGGACGAAATCGAGCAAGCGGGCGTTGTGTCGCTGAAAATCGAGGGCAGAATGAAGCGACCGGAATATGTTGCGTGTGCGGTCACGAGCTGTAAAAAAGCGTTAAAGGGTGATTATTCCCGTGACGATGAGGCTGTGCTGAGAAGCGTTTTCAGCCGTTCGGGATTCACGGACGGATATTTTACGGGCGAAAGAAGCGATATGTTCGGCTTTAGGCAGAGAGAGGATGTTGTGGCGGCAAAGGATGTGCTAAAAGAGCTGTCCCACCTTTACGACAACGAAACACCGCTTGTGCCAATCAGTCTGCATTTCGTATGCAGAAAAAATCAGCCGATTGAGCTGACAGCAAGCACGGCATACAAGACGATGAGGGTGACCGGCTCTGTACCCGAGCAGGCGATAAACAAGCCGATGACCGAGGAGAGCCTAAGTATAAGACTGGCAAAATTCGGCAATACTCAATATTACCCGACCGATATAAAAATAGAATTGGACGACGGATTAATCGTCAAAGCGAGCGAAATAAACGGTCTGCGCAGACAGGCGACAGAATTGCTCAACGAGCAGGAACGCACGGAAAAACCGCATTCCGACTACCGCTTGAAAAAAACGCAGAGAAAAGCGGAGAAGCCGTACCTGACTGCAAGATTTGCAGACCCGAACGCAATACCGGACAAGCACCCGTTCAAGCGAATTTTCATTCCCGTATGGAGCAGCGACGAGGATTTTGTGGACAACAGAGCAGGAGTTGAACTGCCGAGAGCGTTATTTTCTGCAGAGGAAAAGCTGACAAAAAGGCTTGAACATCTTAAAAAAATCGGCGTAAGAAAAGCACTTTGCTCAAACTTGGGCGCATATCGTCTTGCCGAAAAAATTGGGTTTGAGGTATTCGGTGATTTCGGGCTTAATGTATTTAACACCGAGACGGCAAGGCTGTTCAATTCGCCCATAATTTCAATCGAGGCGACCGTTGAACAGGCAAACGCAATAGACGCACAGGACAAGGGATTAATCGCATACGGCAAGCTTCCGCTTATGCTGACAAAAAACTGTCCGATTAAAAATCATCTCGGCTGTCAAAACTGCACGGGCAAGCTCACCGACAGAAAAGGCTTTGAATTTTCCGTAAAATGTTCGCCGTATCCGTGCGTTGAGGTGTTCAATCCGGTACCGATATATATGGCAGACAGGCAAAAGGAGATAAACTGCGACTTCTTGCACTTCTATTTCACCGACGAGAGCAAGCAACAAACGCAGGAAATACTGAGCAAATTTGAAACAGGCTCGGATTTAGGCAAGATGTATACAAGAGGACTTTATTACAGGGGAGTGGAATAATGATAATTTTAGCATCGAAAAGCCCGAGAAGGCTTGAGCTTATGAAATACATAACAGAGGACTTCATCGTGAAAAGTGCAGACGCCGACGAAACTCTGCCAAGGGGAATTTCGCCCGAGGAGGCGGTACTCAGACTTTCGGCAATAAAGGCAGAGCCGTTTCGCAACGACGAAGATACGGTAATCGGTGCGGACACGGTGGTTGCTTTGGGAAGAAAAATCCTCGGCAAGCCAAAAAATGACGACGACGCAAGGGCAATGCTTCGCTCACTTTCGGGCAAAACGCACAGCGTGTTCACGGGCGTTACCATTATACATTCGCAGGAATCGACCTCCTTTGCGGTGCAGACGAAGGTTTCGTTTTACGAGCTAAGCGACGAGGACATAGAGCGATACATAAAAACGGGAGAGCATAGGGACAAGGCGGGAAGCTACGGCATACAAGGCTACGGCTCACTTTTCGTTAAAGAAATCAAAGGAGACTACTTCAATGTGGTCGGTTTGCCCATTGGCAAATTAAACAAAGAACTGAAGAATTTTTTGTAAAAGCGTATAAAAATCATTGCAAAAAAATGGCTTGTATGTTATAGTATTTACAGGTACTGTGCCTCTTTGTCTGTGGTTGAAGCCGTACGAACAGTAACGGTTTTCATACCCTAAAAAACCTGAAAGGAGACTAAATTTATGGCAGCGGATTTACATTGTCATACAAAGCTGAGCGACGGCTCGGTCGGTATAGAGGATTTAATAGTAATAGCACAAAAAAGCGGAATTGACACAATAGCAATTACCGACCACGATTGCTTGGCAGGAACTGTCAGAGGTCAGGTTATCGGAAAGAGATACGGTGTAACGGTTGTACCGGGCGTTGAACTTTCGGCATTTGATGAAATTGCCGGCAAGAAGGTGCATATTATTTCATATCTTGCGGACGCTCCGGACAGATTGGAAAGAATTTGCAAGAAGACATCTGTTGCACGCAAAAGAGCAGGACAAATTATGATGCTCAAGGTTGCGGCAAGATTTCCTGTTGCAAGCGATTTCATAATCGGTCACGCAAGCGGCTCAACCAACCTGTTTAAGCAGCACATTATGCACGCATTAATGGACGCAGGATACACCGACAGCATTTTCGGTGACCTGTTCTACGCACTATTTGACACGGGAAGCGAGACCAATGTACTCGCACCCACAAAATACCCGAGCGTTAAGGAAGTAATTGAAGAAATCCATTCGGCAGGCGGCATTGCCATTCTGTCACACCCGGGCAAGTATAAAAACCAAGAGGAAATTGAGGAATATCTTGAGCTTGGACTCGACGGCATCGAGGTATGGAGTCCGTACAACTCACCCGAACTCACCGAGGAGCTTTCGGCATTCTGCAAAAAGGAAAAGCTTCTTGCAACAGGCGGTTCGGATTTCCACGGAATTTACGGCAGACACACCGTAACAGTCGGCTCGTATGCAACTCCGCAGGAAAATTTGGACAAGCTTATGAGCTACAAGGCACGCAAAAAGAGAGCAGCACGCAAGGCGGAAAAAGCGGCAGCAGCGGCTCAGGGTGCATAAAAACAAAAGAAAAAGAAAAAGCGAGAGCATTTTGAAGATATCAAAGTGTTCTCGTTATTTTTTTAGCCAAACGCTGTTTAATTTTATCACACGGCAGGTAAGTCAAAGCATACCACTACGCTTAACAACTCTTCAAAGCGTTATTTCTGCTGTCGTGGGCTTCTTTCGCAACCGTAAAGGAGCATTACATAATCCTTTGCGTTTACTATGCCGTCGTCATTCACATCAAGCGGTGCGTACGGCTCGGCATAATGAGCCATAAACTCGACCTGTTCGCTGTGTCTGCAATTACGACACGAAAGAGTTGCAAGAACCGAATCAAAATCGGTAGCCACAAGCGAATGATTATCGCATACAAACGAAGCAAACACCGTAATATTAAGCCCCGTCTTAAACTTACGGTGTATCGCCGAAAGATAATATCGCTCGCCCGCCTTGACACGGTAGGAAAGCTTAAAGTTTACATTGCTCATACTCGAATCGTCATTATACGCAAGCGCCGTTTTTCTCATTTCGGTAAACGATGTATCATAGGCATAATTATCTGCTCCGTACAAAAATCCGCAGGTATCCTCTTTTCCCTCAGAGTAAAATGTAATCACTCCGTCAACGGCAGGAACAAACGACCACAAAGCCTGCTCGTTTTTCAATGTAAAAGAAGCGGTCACGGCAGAGTAAAGCGTAATCGGTGTGTCAAAATAAATATGATTTTTAAGGCAGAAGCGTTGCGCCTCACTCTTTTGGGAACAATGTGCCACAAAACCCGACTTAACTCTAAGCTGTGAATCAAAGCCAAACGCAAAGTCGCCGATTTGGCTTACATTTGAGCCGACTGTAATTTCACAAAGCTTATCGTTTGCACCAAATCCCATTTCGCCGATTGAAGTCACGCTGTCGGGCAGCACAACCTCCTCAAGCTCGCTGAATTTGGCAAAGGAATATGCGCCGATATGCTTAATTCCGTTTTCGACAACAACTCGTTTGGTAGCGTCGGCATAGACAAACCACGGACGGGACGAATAATTGTTCTGCGTATAATCGGTCATATTGCCCGTACCCGATACGGTGAGGGTAAAGGTCTTTTCATCATACGAATATCTTACCGTATCGGCGGCATAGGCACACAACGCAAAAAGTGAACCGATTGTAAAAATCACAGCCACACAAAATGCAACAATTCTTTTTTTATTCAATCGGCTCACCTCGCTTATTTCATATAATAAAGGATAGTATAATCCTTTGCATTAACGATTCCGTCAGAGTTTACATCTGCTTTTTCGTTAAAGCCCTCCTCGCCCTTTACCTTGTTATAGGTTTCGAGGAAGTTAAATTTGTAATTAACATCATTGCATCTTGTGCAATGAATATCAATATCACCGCTTTCGTCATTAAAGCTCTTTGCTATGATATGATCGTCTTGCCATACGGCATAAATATCCATATCGCATTGGATATTTGAGAAATCATCAGACCACGAAACAAACTTTTTACAGGTTGGTGCAGCAGGCTCGGCAGGTGCTTTTGCGGCTGCATTCAATCTTACATAGGAATAAGAAATTCTCTCTTTCTTTGTTTCATCGGTATAGAAATTAACCTGATAAACATCACGGCTCGTTTCCACATTAACGCTCATATTTTCGCATCCCGCATTATTTACATTATAACGGTATGTAAAGCCGTCACGCTTATTTTCGTTTACATCGGTCAGCTTGCCCGAAAGATTACCAATCTCTGAGGTAAAGAACGCATTTCCGCTGTACGCAAGCTGTCTTAATTCGCCGTCCTCTGTTTGAGTAACGGTGTCGAGAGATGTCGAAACAAGGTATGCGCTGTTCATAAACGCCTTACCGATATACACGGTTTCACCGCTTACATAGGCAGAAGCGTTTATCCATTGATTGCCGATATTCTGTTCGGTAATACCGACGAGGTTTGTATTTGCGCTGAGGTCAAGTTCCGAAATATGGTTATTACAGCACTTCAGCGAAGTGAGTGCGGTATTGCTCGTCAAATCAAGTGTTTCAAGCTCGTTTTGATAAATCGAAAGACTTTTAAGCGCCGTGTTTGAGGAAAGGTTAATGGTTGTAAGCTTATTCTTATCGAGATTAAGAGTTTTAAGCTTTGGACAACCCGAAAGATTTATTTTCGTCAAGGCATTGCCGTTACAGTCAAGATAGGTGAGTGACGGCAGAGAGCCGAGAGCAAGGCTTCCAATCGAGTTTCCTCCGCACCTTACGAATGCAAGCTTAGGGTTCTTGCTTAAATCAAGTTCCTTTAAGCCAATATCGCCTGCATAGAGAGAGGTTGCAGAATTAAAATGCTCGATACCCTTAATGCTCTCTATTACGGTGCCGGGGAAGATTTCCTCGTGGTATGCGGAAATGGTAAGCGTTCTTTCCGCCCTTTCGGACGGCTGAAGAATACCATCTCCGTTAGTGTCATATTTTGCAAGCACTATGCCCCTGAAAATCGGATCGGGGAAATTAGTTTCGTTTATGGCTACGGTATCCTCACCGAATGCCACCAAGCCTACTGAAAGGCAGGTGACAACGGTGATGAGTGCTAAAATCGAAGCCATATATTTTTTAATTTTTAATTTATACATTATATATATGCTCCGCAGTTTATTTGTTCAAATTAATATTAACGGTAACCTTTCCGCTGACCGTAGTTCCGTCAGGGTTAGTTACGGTACAGTAAATATTTGCTGTGTTGTTCGGTCTGAATTTTGCTCTCTGAGTAAGATTTATCTGACCGTTCTGGTCAACGGTAATGTACTGTGACGCAGTTGACGACCATACAACAGAAGTAGGATTAGCGGCTGCACCCGGTACAAGCTCATAAGTGAGAGTAAACGGCTCAAAGTCCGAATAACCCGGCTCAAATCTTGTGCCTCCTGCCTTATAACCCGACTTAGTAACGGTTGTTACAACCTTGCCGTCAAGGAGAATATTTACTGCTGTTGCGTTTATCACGCTGTCTACTATATTAATTGTATATCTGTATTCGCTTACACGGTCGTAAGCGTCTGTTACAGTCGCCTTAACAACAAGGCTTGCTCTTTCGGCTGTCTTTGTGATATTAAATGTCTTATCATTAATCTCAACAGTGGCGCCGTTTGCGTTTTCATATGAAAGCAAGCAAGTCTTATACATATCGCTTGCTACTGCAACATTAACTGCAATTTTACCGTCAGGAGCCGCAAAGCTCTTTCCTTCAGTCACAAGCTCGTCGCCGACCGTCATAGTAACGGTAGGAGCAACAAACTTATGCCCTTCGATAACTGTAAGCGTTTCGGTAAGCTTTATGCAAGCCGAGTCGATTTCACCCTGAGAAGCGTTAGGATTATCATAAACCTTTTGAGCCGCCTCACGGTCCGCTTTAAGCTGCATACCGTAATCGTACTCGTAATCCATATAATCAAGAGCGTTTGCCCTTGCAATAGCCTCCTGCAAAGCACCTGTGTCCCAAGTGGTCTGAACATCAAGTTCTGCCGTGATACCGCCGTCGATAGAGGTAACTCTAATCTTTGTCTTTCCCTGTGAACGGAAGGTTACATTACCCTCGCCGTCAACAGTAGCAACAGTTTCGTCAAGAGATTCGTAAATACAATCCTCAATAGAAGGCTTTGCGGTGATTGCTTGGCTTGCGCCGTCAATCTTGTTCTTCGCTTTAATATCAAGCGGAACCTTCTTAACCTCGGTAGGTCCGCCGTAAAGCAAATCGGTGGTAAATCCGACCTCGCTTACGCCGTATCTTACAAACGATACATAAACGCTGTCGCTGTACTTATCGCCGTATGCGGTTGTAACGGTTACGGTAATCACAGTCGCACTCGGAAGCAACGACTTACTTACAACCTTACCGTTATTATCAACCGTTATGCTCTGATTTGACGAACTCCACTCAACGGTATCATACATACCGCCGGCAGGTGCTACCGCATAAGCAAGCTGAACATATGCGCCGTTAAGGCTTGTTCCCTCAAATCTGACAAAGCCCGGATTAATCATCTTAACCGTTGACTGTCCGTCGTTGAGTGAAAGCGAAACTCCTGTTGCAGGAATGTAACCCACAAGGTTATTGTACGCTGCGATGAGCATTTTAAGAGCCTCGTTTACTTCTGCCTGTGTTGCCTTCTTCTCGGCAATAATCGTCTTACACTTTTCTACCTGCTCGCTCAAAGCGTTAAGCGATTCTTCGGTGTACTGGTTCTTATCCTTAACATCATCAATAAGCTTTGCGTACTCGGTTGTCTTTTTCTCAAGCTTACTGTAATCGGTGGTAACGGTAACCTTAACAATTTTAGTGATACCGCCGTCAACTGTTTTGACCTTAATATCACAAGTACCTGCATTAACTACCGTTACAAGACCGTTTCCGTCAACCGTTGCAACACCCTCGTCGCTCGAGAAGAACTCTACCTTATCTAAATAACCGGTTTGACCCGTTGTACTCCAATGAAGCTGAACAGGGTCAGCCGAGCCGAGAATGTTAAGCTCGCTCTCCTCTACGGTAAGTCCCGTACAGGTTGTGTCGGACATTGTTACCCAAATTGCTCTTTCGGTTGTCTTGCCGTAATGGTCGGTATAAACAGCCGTTGCCTTTGCATATGCAGTTGAAGTTCTTGCCTTAGAATTAGGAGCGATAATAAGCTTATCACCTAAAGCCTTATACTGCATATTATTGTTCTCTGTCACCTTCCACTCTACTTTTTCAAACATAGCGTTTGACGGAGCGTAAGACGCAGTAAGAATTGTGTCATTATAATCGTTATAATTTGAATAATCAGAATTGAGGTTTACGGACACGGCATCGTTTTCGCCTACTGTTGCAGTTGGCTGAACAACGGTGCCTTCGCCTGCTTTCTTGTCAAAGGTCTTATCCAAGCCACGCTTGCTTGTGTAATATTTGATTTGAATATCACTTACATGAACATACTCGTTGCCCTCAAGCGCTTCGCCTGCCGTATTAAGTCTTGCTGTGGCAGCATCAATTTGAGCCTGAGTCATTGACTTATCGCTAAGCACCTCGAACGCCTTATCGTAAGCGTTCTTAAATTCCATACCGTGATTATGCTCATAATCGGTATAATCAACATTCTGATACTTCTCGATAGCGGCCTTGAGTGCAGTTCTGTCACCCTCTGCGGAAACCTTACATTCTCCGCAAACACCGCCGTCATAGGATACGCAACGAACGATTGTTGAGCCTGCTCCGATAAAGGTAACGAGACCGGTTGCGCTTACTGTGGCAACATTCTTATCGTCGGACTCCCAATAGTAATCCTGAATATCTGCCTTATTAATATGAGCGCCAGTTGAGCCGACAGGATAAATCGTTGCCGAAAGCTGCTTTGTTTCGCCGATTGCACCCGAAATGGTGTCCTCGGAAAGTCTTACCTCCGTTACAGGGTTATACGAGAACGAAACATATACATCGTCGCTGAACTCATTTCCGAAAGCGTCGGTTACGGTACAGGTTATTCTGCCGTAGCACGGCTTCTTTTTATTTGTAGGCGAGCATACGCCCTCGGTTGTTACGGAAATATCCGTAGTTGAAGATTCCCACTTAACCGACTCGTACTCGGCATTTGCAGGATAAAGTCTGACTTTTAAGTTAAGCTTAGCATTTGTATAGCTCAAGCCCTCTTTAAGAAGTCTGAGGTCGTACTGATAAAATTCGGAAGTAGGCTCACCGTCAAGATAAAGCTCAGTCTTTTGGATGCTGACAAACTCCTTGAGTCCGTCATAAGCAGCCACAAGCTTTTCACACTGTGCGTCTACCTGCTCCTGAGAATATCCTTTTTCGGCAAGCATAGCCTCGGATTCGCTCTTTGCCTGCTGATATACATCCCAAGTTTCAGGATAGTAATTAATCTGATTAAGCTGACCCTCGCTCTCAAAGTTATTATACTGATTAACGAGAAGCTGAAGCTTATCATAGTTTGTGCATACTGTTACAACGCAATCGGCAGTAAATCCGCCGTCGGCAGTTGTGCAGGTAATTACGGCAGTACCGCCATAATTAAACTTAACAACGCCGTCTGCATCAACCGAAGCAATCTTTTCGTTAGACGAATGCCATGTTACGGCAGTTACGGATGCGGTTGACTTATTGATAAAATTCTTAGGAAGAACGGTAGCCTCAAGCTTTTCCGACTCGCCTATCTTTGCCTCGGTAAGCTCTGTCTTATTAAGCTCAACACCCTCTGCCGCAGTCTTAACGAATGCAATATGGCGAGTGTCGCTGACCTTATTTCCGTTATAGTCTGTAATAGTACAGGTGATGTCGGCACTGCACGGATTATTTGATGTCGGAGTGCAAACACCGTTTTCGTCAACCTTAATCGAATCATTTGACGATGTCCAAACAGCTCTTGAATACATCGCATTCTTAGGATTAACCGTAAAGTCGAAATCGTAGCTGTACTTAGAATAATTCTTTGTTGCGCCTACCTTAACGGTAACATATCTGCTCGGCAGGTTGGTTTTATTCACGCCCTTCATTTCGAGAGAGGTTACTCCGACAAATCCGCCGACTCTGATGAATGCGGCGAGAAGCTCTGCCGCCGTTGTGTCAACGGTGTTTTGAGAAGCCATTTCTTGCTCGTAATTAACAATGTACGCAAAGTCAAGCTTCTTAACGAAGGTGTTATAGTAACTGCTGTTGAAATCCGTTTTAAGAACAACAGTACCCTCACAAATATCTATAAGCTCCTCAAGTCTCTGCTTATCGGGGCGAACGGTTACCTCAACGCTGTCGAGGAATGCACCGTCGGCAGATACGCAATAAAGGGTTGCCGTTCCGACATCATGTGCGGTAAGTACAGCATCGGAATTATCGTTGCCCTTATTCTCTACGGTGAAAACCTCCTCGTCTGACGAATACCAATTAGCCTTATAGCAAGCGTATGCGGAGTTTTCAAGAACTCCGTCAAATTTCATGGTATGAGTAGCTTCAGCCGTATGACCATTAATCATATCAATTTTTTCTTCATTGATTGTATTTCCGTTAGCATAATTACGGGTTACGCAAACAGTTATAACATTAGACTTAATCTCTCCGTCGGCAGATACGGCATAAATATTAAATGTATCCGTATGCTCCTTGCCGTAGGTTTGGGTTACATCAATAGAATGAGTGTCGGAAGAAACCTTTTGCTCATAAATACCGTTATCAACAACCCATTTAAGATTTTGGTCGGTTGCCTCGGCAGGATAAACCTGAGCCTTTATCGTTGCACCCTTGCCGTAGTACATATTACCCATACCCGTCTTAACGGTAGCATAGGTGTAATCAACACCGTTTACATTAACCTTTTCGTTCTTTCCGAGAGTTGCGAAATTACCGAGTGCGTTATTAACACCGATTTGAATTTTCTCAACCGGAATACCCGTCTCGACAGTCTTGACGGCAATGTACGAGCTGATTTCATAGAACGAGCCGTCGGAAAGCTGATAGCCTGTTCTCGCTCTGCAAGCGATAGTTGACTTTCCGCCCGTCAGAGGAGTGAAGTGACCCTTTGCGTCAATCTTTGCGATTCCGTCGGGGTCAACAGCATCTGCGCCGTCCTCTGCCCAAGTGTAGGTTTTATTGCCTTCCTCGTCTGTACCCGTTACAAAGCCCCAAGACACAAACAAATTATCGCCCTGTGCCACACGGCTCGGATAAATAGAATAGGTAAAGTCCTCCGTCTCCTCAATGCCGACTGTGGACCTTCCGTTAATTTCAGCCTTGGAAATATACTTACCCGTTTTACCCGTAACCTTAACGGTTACCTTACGCTCAACATTATTCGTGGTGGAAAGCGCTGTGATTACGCATTCCTTAGAAGAAAGAGAGCCAAGCGAACCGCCTGCATCAAGACCTGTAACAATACCTGTTTCCGGGTCTACGCAAGCAACGCTCGGGTCGGATGACGACCACACAATATCGCTGATGTCGCCCGTGGTAGGAACAATGTTCACAGGCTCAAGCTGAATCTGCTGTCCCTCCTTAACAGAGGTAAGACCGCTGATTTCAAAAGCCTCAAGCGGTTGTGACTTAACAACCGTAAATTCGATAGTATCGTTATAAGCAAATTGCAGGCAAAGGTTTGCAATCATTTTTACTGCGGTTGCCGTAAGCTGTACCGGGTCAGCCGCGTCGCCCACAATATCCTTTACCGCAAAGCACACATCCAGAATTGCAGCAAGGACATTTCTGTTTATGTCGATACCGATATATTTGATGAGAATATCGGCAACCTTTTGGGTATCAAGCGTGCCTGTATGCTCAAGCTTATGGAAATAGTTAATAAATTTGAGCAAGCCCTCAATTACATCCTCAGAATCGGGCGAAACCATAATGGTAACCGTGCCGGGATTCTTGAACTTAACAAGACCGCTATCGTCTACGGTTGCAACAACCTTGCCCTGTTCAAATACGGATGACGATTTAACCGAGTAAACGGTACCGAAATTCAATCTCTGAGGTGTGGTGATAGCGTAAAGCTGAACCTTTGAGCCTGTGGCTACCGTTGTAGGCACCTGAGATTTATTGGTGATATGCGTTCCGTTAGGAAGAAACGCTGCGTACCATTCCTCACATTTTTTAACTACGATATGGATTACGGCTTCACCGACAAGTTCCTTGTTGCCGTTGTAAAGCTCGCAATGTATGTCGCTGTTTACCTTATCGAGATAAGTTCTGAGCGAGTCGACAAGCTGACCCTTATAGCTTTCGATATGGTCGGCAATCCAAGAGTTTGAGCCGAGTGTCTTTTCGAGCAGGGCAACGATTTCGTCCGTGTCCATGGAGTCAAGGTCTACATATTCGTTAAAGAACGCCTTTTCGATAATCTGACCGAGTGGCTTACCGATAATCGGTATGGTCTTTACCTCGTTATCAATCCAAAGGTGAATTACCGCACCCTTAGACGAGTCGAACGCTTTAATCTTACCCGTTTGGTCTACATCTGCAAGTGCAGGCGCATCCGAATACCACTTAACATAGCCGTTATTCGGAAACTTTGCGTTCATAAGCTTATAGTTCAGCTGAAGCTCGTCGCCCTCGAACATATACTCCTTATGATCGCTGCCGTCCTCGTCCTTTTCGGGAACGGCTGTGTTTGTGCTGTCGTAGAACAGGCGAATATCATACTTGCCCTCTACGCCCCCGTTACCGGCAAAAGCAACTGTTGCAGGCAGGATACCCGTAACTGCCAACAAAACAGCCAAGAAAATGCTTATTGCCTTTGAGGTAATTGCTTTTCTCATAAAAATTCCTCCTCGAATCTTTATTTTATATAGTAACTTGCTCTATATATTAACTAAATTAATATATAATATTGCTATTATGTTAATTATAAACCTATTATGATTTTCCGTCAATAAGCAAAGACGAAGCAAATATACCAAAATTTTTTCGCACCATTTAGATAAAATAAACAAGAACGGTATTACAATTTGTATAATTTGTACCTGCTTTTCAAACTCTCTTTGCTCCCCTTTATAAATCTCACGCCTCTCTTATTAAGGGAGGGGGACCACGCTTGCGTGGTGGAAGGATTTACGCCGATTATTAAAAAGCGTACTTAAAAACAGTTACAGGAACACTACTTAGGAAATAACGCCAATCCCCTCTGACTGCCTAATGGCAGCCATCTCCCCTTGAAAAGGGGAGCAGTGAGACTTTCAGGGGAGCGCCGAGAATTGATAAGTAAGGTGCAAAACAAAAACGCCTCTCAATGAGAAGCGTTTATGTAACATATTCACATCAAAATTACATTAAATCAACTGAAATACTCGTCGGAATTCTTGTCGGTGAGCATACCTATATACGATTTTGTACCATCGTCCATTTCGATAATTTTTCGTCTGTCGTATACTAAAAGTTCTCTGCCTTTTTTTGTATTAATATGATAGCTGATATTAACATCCGTGCAATCCGACGGCACATTTACAAATGAATCCCTGACCGTTTTAGCATAATCGTCGCACACAAAGCACATAATATCACCGTCGAATTTGTCGAAAATATCCGTTCTCGAATAGCCGGTAATTCTCGTAAAATCCTCACTTACAACCGTCAATGTAAACGGGTCGTCAAAGGAAGTGCAGAACACGGGACCCGGCACGTTTTTAAGCGTTTTAAGCAAGAATTCACGCTGTAAATCCGCCTCTGCCTGAGCCTTTTTTATATCGGTAATATCGGTAAACATAGCGTGGAAAACAGGGCAATTATCCTTATCATATCGCTGTATTCCCGCATCGAATTTACACCAAATATACGAGTCCTTGTGGGTGATAATTCTAAGTTCCATATCTATCGGCTTTTTGGTAGCCATAGCTACGCCGATTGCCTGAAAAGCGGAGCTTTTGTCGTCGGGGTGAATAAGGTCGTCTATTCTGTAAGGTCGCTCGTTAAAGCTCTCCTTGGTTGTGCCGAAATATTTACAGCACGCCTCGTTTGCATAAAGTGCCTCAAAGTGCATATCCTGATTAACCTTAAACAGGCAAACACCGCCCGTAACAAGGTCGATAAGGTGGTTCATTGTCTTTGCCTTATCTCTGATTTTTTTGCTCTTTGCCTCACTTTTTCCGACATCCGCAAAGGTAATCTCGCAAAGAGAATTTTCGTCATTATTGCGTGCGGTGCAGTGAACATAATTATACTTAGAGGAATTATCCATTATGTATAAATCGAAATAAACATAAGGGCTTCCCTTTTTACAAAGCTTTTTAACGATTTCCTGACGGCTTTGAGGTATAAGCAAATCAAGCAGTGACAGCTTACCCTGACAGATTTTTGAATAATGCACTCCCACAAAATCGCAAAAATGACTGTCGGCATCTATAACTGTAAAGTCCTTTTTCTTATCGACCACACAGCTTAAAAACTCAACCTCGAACGCCAGCTCGTCGGTATTATCTAACATAATTAACTATCTCCGTAACGTTGTACTTTAACTTTATATTCCAATTATAGCACACCTATGACAAAAAATAAACAATCCTTACGGAATATTAACGATAAATTCAATTTTGATTAAAAATTGTCCAAAAAATGAAATTTATTCCTCGCTTTGCGTTGTAATCGGACATAGAATATGTTATTATAGATAAATATAAGATTAAATCAAATAGGAGAACAGTCTATGGCAAAGGTTTTTCGAGTATTCGCAGAAAAGAAAAGGGGCAACGACATCGAAGCCTCTAATATGATGACCGACCTAAAAGAAAATGTCGGAATCAGAGGAATTGAGGAGCTTAGAATCATCAACCGCTATGACGCACAGGGACTCAGCGAGGACGAGTTCAAGGCGGCGGTAAACGGTGTATTCTCCGAGCCGAACCTCGACAATGTATATTACGAGCTTGAGCTTGGTGAGGAGTGGAAATATTTTGCTACCGAGTATCTTCCGGGTCAGTACGACCAGAGAGCAGACTCGGCTGCACAATGTATTCAGCTTCTTACGGCAGGCGAGCGTCCGGAGGTAGCTTCGGCTAAGGTTATCGCAGTAAAGGGCGAAATCAGCGACGAAGAATTTGACAAAATCAAGGCATATGTAATCAACCCCGTTGAATCAAGGCTCGCTTCTATGGACAAGCCGGAGTCTCTCGATATCAAGAGCGACATTCCGTCCGACATCATCAGAATTGAGGGCTTCATTTCTATGAACGACGACGCTGTTCAGGCATACCACGAAAAAATGGGCTTTGCAATGAGCGTTGCGGATTTATGCTGGGTTCGTGATTACTTCAAAAATGACGAGCATCGTGACCCGTCGCTTACAGAATTAAAGGTTATTGATACATATTGGTCTGACCACTGCCGTCACACCACCTTTGCCACACAGCTTGACGATATTAAAATCAACGAAAGCAAGTATTCCAAGGCAGTAGAAAAAGCACTCGAAGAATACTTTGAAATCAGAAAAGAGGTTTACGGCGAGCGTAAGGACAAGATTGTTTGTCTTATGGATATGGCTTGCATCGGAACAAAGCTTCTCAAAAAGAGAGGATATGTAAACGACCTTGACGAGAGTGAGGAAATCAACGCTTGCTCAATCAATGTTGAGGTGGAAATCGACGGCAAAAAAGAGCCGTGGCTTGTTCAGTTTAAGAACGAAACGCACAACCACCCGACAGAAATCGAGCCGTTCGGCGGTGCCGCAACCTGTCTCGGCGGTGCTATCCGTGACCCGCTGTCAGGCAGAGCTTATGTTTATCAGGCAATGCGTGTAACGGGTGCAGGCGACCCGACAACTCCGTTTGAGGACACACTTGACGCAAAACTTCCGCAGGCGAAAATTACAACGGGAGCAGCACACGGCTACTCATCATACGGTAACCAAATCGGTCTTGCAACAGGTCAGGTAACAGAGCTTTACGACGAGGGCTATGTTGCAAAGAGAATGGAAATCGGTGCAGTAATCGGCGCTTCGCCAAAGGAAAATGTAATCCGTGAGGTTCCGCAAAACGAGGATGTTATCATTCTTTTGGGCGGTCGCACAGGTCGTGACGGCTGCGGCGGTGCAACAGGTTCATCAAAGGCGCACAACAGCCAATCTATCGAAACCTGCGGCGCAGAGGTGCAAAAGGGTAACCCGCCGACAGAGCGTAAGATTCAGCGACTTTTCCGTAATCCTGAGGTTGCAAGAATGATTAAGCGTTGCAACGACTTCGGCGCAGGCGGTGTAAGCGTTGCTATCGGCGAGCTTGCAGACGGACTGCAAATCGACCTTGACGCAGTTCCTAAAAAATATGACGGTCTTGACGGCACAGAGCTTGCTATCTCCGAATCACAGGAGCGTATGGCAGTAGTAATCGACAAGGCTGACACAGATAAATTCATCAGACTTTCAAACGAGGAAAACCTTGAGGCAACAGTTGTTGCAAAAGTAACGGACAACAACCGTCTTGAAATGACCTGGAAAGGTGACAAAATCGTTGACCTCAGCCGTGATTTCCTCAACACTAACGGTGTAGTTCAGCACGCAAGCGCAGAAATCGACGCAATAGACGATGTATCATACCGTACAGAAGTTCCGTCGGCGCTCAGCGGTATGTCAAACGCAGAGGCTCTCAAAGCAAACCTTTCAAGACTTGAGGTTTGCTCACAAAAGGGCTTAGTTGAACGCTTTGACTCATCAATCGGTGCAAGCACCGTATTAATGCCTTATGCGGGCAAATATCAGCTCACACCGGAAGAAGCAATGGTAGCAAAAATTCCGCTTCTCAAGGGCGAAACCGACACAGCGACAGTAATGTCATACGGCTTTATTCCAAAGCTTTCTCGCTGGTCACCGTTCCACTCGGCAGCATTTGCGGTAACCGAATCTCTCGCAAAGCTTGCGGCAGTAGGCTGTGACCCGTCGGGTGCAAGACTTACATTCCAAGAATATTTTGAAAAGCTCGGCGCTTCGCCTAAGCGTTGGGGCAAGCCGACATCTGCACTTCTCGGTGCTTTGAGCGCACAGGTAGGCTATCATACTCCGTCAATCGGCGGTAAGGACTCTATGAGTGGAAGCTTTAACGACCTTGATGTTCCGCCGACGCTCGTTTCGTTTGCCGTAGGCGTTTCTAAGGCAAGTCAAACCGTATCGTCACAGTTCAAGGGCAACGGAACAACCGTTAAGCTCGTTGAAATTCCTGTTGACGAGGAAAGCGGATTGCCTAAATACGACGAGGCTATGGCACTTATGGTCAAGGTATCTGAAGCAATCAGAGACGGCAAAGTGCTTTCGGCAAGCGTTGTTAAAGAGGGCGGCTCGGCTGCCTGCGTATGCAAAATGGCATTCGGAAACAAGACAGGCTTTACCTTTGTTCAGGGACTTGACACAAAGACCTTGTTTGCTCCGCTTCAGGGCAGCTTTGTTCTTGAGCTTGCTGACGAGAATGCGTTTGACGGCGTTGTTCTCGGTACAACAAACAACAATTCCGTATTTATTATAGACGGCACGGTTTACACCTGCGACGATTTGATTGAGGCTTGGTGCGAAAAGCTTGAAAAGGTATTCCCGACCGAATCGGGCAAAAAGGCGAAGATGTACGAGGATGTTCCTCTTTACGAAAACCGTTCCATTTTCATTGCAAAGAACAAGGTTGCAAGACCGAGAGTGTTCATTCCTGCATTCCCGGGTACAAACTGCGAAATCGACACCGCAAGGGCCTTTGAAAAGGCAGGAGCAGAGGCTTCTGTTCTCGTGGTAAACAACCTCACTCCTCAGGCTATCAACGAAACAATCGACAAGATGGCAGAGGAAATCGAAAAGAGCCAAATCATTATGTTCCCGGGCGGATTCTCGGGCGGTGACGAGCCGGAGGGTTCGGGCAAATTCATTGCTACAACCTTCCGCAATCCTAAAATCAGCGAGGCAGTTTCAAAGCTTCTCAACTGCCGTGACGGTCTTATGCTCGGTATATGCAACGGTTTCCAGGCACTCATTAAACTGGGCTTGGTTCCTTACGGTGAAATCGTTGACATAAAAGAAAGCGACCCGACACTTACATTCAACACCATCGGCAGACATATTTCATCTATGGCTTACACAAGAGTTACAAGCGTTAAGTCTCCGTGGTTCTCGGGCGTAAACGCAGGCGATGTATTCAGCATTCCAATCAGCCACGGCGAGGGCAGATTTGTAGCCGACGAGGAAACAATCAGGCGTCTTATCGCAAACGGTCAGATTGCTACACAGTATGTTACTCCTGACGGCGATGTAACAGACGAAATGCCGTTTAACCCGAACGGCTCGGTATGTGCGGTTGAGGGTATCACCTCTCCCGACGGACGAGTTCTCGGCAAGATGGGACACTGCGAGCGTAAGGGCGACAACCTCTACGCAAATGTTCCGGGCGAAAAGGATATGAAACTGTTTGAAAGCGGCGTAAGCTACTTCAAATAATATAAATGAAAAAGGCGTTCCGAAATTGGAACGCTTTTTTGTTATTTATAGTGCCTCCTTTAATAAGGGGAGCGTTTCAGCATCTCATAGGCTCCCCTTTCAAGGGAGCTGTCAGCGTAGCTGACTGAGGGATTTGCGTAACGAAATCAATAATGTTGCAACAGCATTATTCAAGCATCGGCGTAAATCCCCTCTGTCAATGCAAGGCATTGACATCTCCCCTTAATAAGGGGAGCGTTGAGATAAAATAAAGCCTCCCTTATCATGAACAAGTCCGTAAAAAATGGACAATAGAAAAAAGAGCCCTCTTGATGTAGAA
>UQAZ01000008.1 GCA_900539165.1 uncultured Oscillospiraceae bacterium | reverse complement strand
AATCGTCGGGATTCAGGGCATTTGCTTTGGCGATTGCCTTGTCTGTCTCGGTGTAATCGGCATCCTTATATTCGAGTGCGGCGATTGCATCGTTAATCGCTCTTGCCATATCGTCAACCTCGGTCTGTTCCTTAAAGTTCTTTGTTCGGTCAACGGCATTTATCGCATTTTCAACGGCGGTAAAATCTTTGTATAAATTTTCATCCAGTTCGTTCGCTCTCGAAATTGCGGTGTTTACTTCGGTATAATCGGCACTTCGCAGAGTCAAAGAGTTAATTGCGTTTTCGATATTTTGCGCATAGAGATTTACTGTTGCCTGCTCTTTGTATGTTTTATCGTAAACCACGGAGTTGATTGCGTTTTCTACTGCCGAAAAGTCGGAGTAATCGCCCTTGTTCAGCGCATTGGCTCTCGCTGTCGCTTTGTTTACTGCACTGTAATTTGCCTTTTGCAAATCCTCTTGAGAGTATATTGTATGGTACAGACTGATATAGCTTTCGCTTGGCTTGCCGTATGCCCATATGGTAGCGAGTCTGTTTTTGCTGTCGATAACGAACGACGGCATACAGGTGATAAAGTTTTCGTCTGTATCAAGGAGAGGAAGCGGAAGAAGGCTCATTTGATTATCGTCTGCTCCTTTGTAGTAAAGACGAACATCGTGCTGATAAAGTTCGGCGGTTTTGCCGTCATTGTCAATCCATTTTCCGTCCTCGGTTTTTGTGTAAGTTTTTCCGCCGTAGGTCACTCCTTTAAGGTTTGTTTTAAGCGGAGTGAGTTGCAATGCTGATATATATTGCACAACATTATTCTTTATAATGAACGAATATTTTGTATCGCCCGTTTCGGACACATCGAGAAACGGAACGGCTCTCCAGCCTTCGGGCGTGCCGTTTGCGGGTGAAACGGAGTAAAGATTGCCGTTACAATAGTAACTCAGACACGGCATACTCGATTCTACCAAGGAGGTGTATTTGCCTGACGGAACAAGATTAGTGACAGTGTTCGACACGGCTAAATTCAAATCTCTGTTTTTATCCGACTCCTTAACGGTAAAAGGGAAAGTACCCTCCGGGTTCATAACGGCGTTATACATTTCGACGGCCATGCGTGGTGTGCCGTCGGTCGCCTCTTGGAAAAGCACGGCGGTTTTGCCGTTAATTTCGGCTACCGAATAATCCGAAATGTAGTTTCGATTTTTGACAAAGGACATTGGTAAAAGCTTGCCGTTATTGTCCTTTTCGTTTGTGTCGGTGGAAAATGTATTATCGGTCGGATTGTAGTACATTCCCTCTATTGAGAAACATCCGTTGTTATTTTCAACATTCTTGCACACTGCCCAGGTGATGAGTATTTTATCGCCGAGCTTTGTCACACGTGATTTATAGTAACAGACATTATTGCCCTCATTCGCATTTTTGCCCACACTTATGTTGTATCCACCGAAAGGCAACTCGTGGCTTTCGCTGTTTATAACGGCAATGCCTATTCTCATAGAGCCTGCGATTTCTTCTGCCGTTGTATTTGAATCGAATTCTTTATCGGTATCTGTCCAGGTGATGATTATGTCATTTTTTGACGGAGATTCGCTTTGAGAATAAACGAACGGCTGTAAGTCCGTTGTATCGTCATCTTTAATACTGCGGGGAACCGAAACTGTTGTGCCGTTTGAAATGCTGTAGAAAAGTTGTCTGAAATACTTAGGTCCGTTGCCATAATCCATAAGCATTACCGCAAGCTGTTTATCGGTATTGCCGAACTCGACGAATTTTATATCCGCATCCCCGTTCATACCGTTGAGTAAAGTAACATCTGAAGATGTTTGCGCCGCCGATACCTGAATCGGCATCGTGCCGATAAGAAGCAGTACACACAGAGCGAGTGCCGTAATTTTTGATTTTACGCTGAATAATTTTTTAGCCATGATTTTTCTCCTTGTAATCATTCGGGTTTGTTGTTTGTCTTATATTTTTCGATAAAGAGCATAACGCTCTGTCTTAACACCTCGAGTTGACTTTTTAGGTAGTATTCGTCCTCAAACATGGCGTAGTGTACGCTGGCACGAACAAGTATAAAAATAAGGGGAGTTATTATATCGTACGGAATTCCGATTTTCGGCTCCAACAATTTAGCATATGCCGTGTATCGTTCGTTTACTCCCTGAAAAAATTTCTTTCCGTATTCTATATATTTGGGATGGGTGTAAACCTGGTACATAAGGCGGTACTTTTTTCCGTGCTTTTCGGCTGTCCAATATGGGATTTCGTTTATAAATCTCATTACATCCTGCGGGTCGGTGGGGGCTTCCGCCATAAAATCGTCCTCAACCTTTGTCATACAGTAGTCGGTGGACTCTATAATCAGTTCGTCTAAATTCTTAAAATATGAATATAGATTGCCTTTGGTACAGCCGCAAGCGTCGGCGAGCATTTGTATTCCCGTACCGGTTAAGCCGTACTCTGCGTAGCACTCGTAGCATTTTTCCATAATCTCGATTTTTCTTTTGTTGTGCTGTTCTTCCGTTTGCATTTAATATATTTCCTTTGTGTTATAAAATCGGTTTTACAGATAATTTGTAAATAAATGACCGTTCATTCATTTATAGTATATCGTATTGTGAAAAAAATATCAATAGGTAAAATAAAAATCGGTATCGCAATAAAAATATCCGATACCGATAAATGAATTTTATTAATAATTTTCTGCGTGAATTTCAAAGAAACTCTGCGGATGAGCGCATACCGGGCAAACCTCGGGAGCCTTTGTGCCTACTACGATATGACCGCAGTTGCGGCATTCCCAAACCTTTACTTCGCTCTTTTCAAATACCTGTGCTGTTTCGATATTTTTAAGCAACGCACGGTATCTTTCCTCGTGGTGCTTTTCTATCTCTGCCACAGCTCTGAATTTTGCGGCGAGTTCCGTAAAGCCCTCCTCTTCGGCAGTTTTTGCAAAGCCTGCGTACATATCCGTCCATTCGTAATTTTCGCCTGCGGCTGCATTGGCGAGATTTTCGCTTGTATCGCCGAGACCCGAAAGTTCCTTGAACCACATTTTTGCATGCTCTTTTTCGTTTTCGGCTGTTTTGAGGAAAAGGGCGGACATCTGTTCATAGCCCTCTTTCTTCGCAACCGATGCGAAATAGGTGTATTTGTTTCTTGCTTCGGATTCGCCCGAAAAGGCGGAGCGAAGATTTTTTTCAGTTTGTGTACCTGCGTATTTGTTTGTTGCCATAACAATACCTCCTAAATATTTATACTATCATTATACCACCTATCGCTGCCGTGTTCAAATAATTTATTTTTCAATATTTCCGACCTCTGTTGAAGTTTGGTGAAATATATTTTTGAATTAGTTTGTAAAACGTTACTGCGAACCGAAATACAAAACTTGCGATATTTTATTTATTGGCATAGAAGGGGTCGGCACGCTCTGAAAACAGAAAAATTTGATGACTCTTTACCTCGGGACGATTTTATGGTAAACTATATTAAGGCCTGTCAAAACGAAACTTTTGAGCAGTATGTAAAATCGGACGATGATTTTGCAGCTCATTTGATTTGGACTAAAAAATAAAGGGGATTAATATGATTAACATTGTACCAAAACCATATCACGCTGTGGAAAAAAAGGGCAGTAAGAAGTTGACGAGAGAGTCCGTTGTTTATGTTGACAGCAGGCTCAAGGATTGCATTTCAGCCTTTAGTGATAATTTTGATTTTATTGATAGCGGTCGCTACTGTTTTGACGAGGCGGGCGAGTGTGATATTAAAATTGACTACAATCCGTCGGTTAAGGACGAGGGATACAATATTGAATGTACTCCAAAATGCCTTAAAATTGAGGCATCGGGCTATGCCGGTTTGCTTTATGCGGCAATGAGCCTTAAACAGCTTGCATATTTTCAGCTTAAAGGTGCAGAGAGTGAAATTGAGATTCCTTGTTTTGATATTCAGGATGAGCCGAGATACGGTTACAGAGGCGTGCAGCTTGACGAATCGAGACATTTCTTTGGCGAGGAGAATGTAAAAAGACTTCTCAGATTAATGGCATTTTATAAGCTGAACAGATTTCATTGGCATTTGACAGACGATCAAGGCTGGAGAATTGAGATTAAAAAATATCCGCTTCTTACCGAGATAGGCTCAAAGAGAAAGGATACAAATATTCACGGCTGGAGATGCACCGATATGACGGGAGAGCCGTATGAGGGTTATTATACTCAGGAGCAGATTAAGGATATTGTTAAGTGCGCACAATCGCTTAATATTACAATCATTCCCGAGATTGATATGCCTGCTCACTTTGCCGCTGCTATGGCTGCATATAATTGGCTCGGCTGTCGTGAAATTCCTTGCGAGGTGCATTGGTTCTTTGGCGGAAAAGTGCCTGCTTCAATGAATTGGAAGGATTGGAACAGGTCGGCTTGTGCGGGTAAGGAAAGCACTTACGAGTTTATTTTTAATGTTATTGACGAGATTGCAGAGCTGTTTCCTGCCGAGTTTTTCCACATCGGCGGTGACGAAGCGCCTAAGGACGAGTGGAAAACCTGCCCGAACTGCCAAAAGACAATGCGTGAAAACGGACTCAAAAATGTTGAGGATTTACAGGGATATTTCAACAACCGTATTGCAAAGCATCTTGAAAAAAAGGGCAAGCGTCTGATTGTTTGGAACGAGGCGTTAAAAGCGAATAATCTTGATATGTCGGTTGTCGGTCAGTATTGGACTCCGCAGCATGACCCTAATGTTAAAAAGGAACTTAAAAAGGGCAGAAATATGATTATCAGTAAGCATCAGGCTTTCTATTTTGATATGTGCCATTGTCAGTATCCGCTTAGCCGTACATATAAGTTTGAGGCGACAAAGAGCATAGTTCCGTCAGACTGTGAGGAGCAGGTTTTGGGACTTGAGGGACACTGCTGGAGCGAGTGGATTCCTGATGTTAAAAAGCTTGATATGCAGCTTTTCCCTCGTGCGCTTGCACTCAGTGAGGACGCTTGGAGCCGTAAGTACGATAAGGATATTAAGGGCTTTTATGCCCGTCTGCCGTATCAGGAGGAAATTCTTGACAGTATGGGTGTGAATTATGCAGAGCCTGAGGTTGCAGACCCTAAGGGTATTATTCATCGCAAAAAAGAGATGGATAAGTGGTTTAAGTGCGACCAAGACAGAGAACTCAGACTTAACGATGAGTTAAAGGCGAAAAAACGCAAGGCTTAACCCCTTGCGTTTGACTGCATTTATATGGGATGAAATAAGGATTGGAGAATTAAAATGTTTTATTATCTATTGGACAGATTTATGACGAGTGAGAGATACACTCTCCTGTCGGCAATATCTGCTGTCGGCTTGATTTTTGCATTTGCACTTTGCTTTATATTGCTAAATGCAAAGCTTTCGTTTTTGCCAAAGGACAAGGGCAGAGCTTATGCAATCAACGGTGAAAAATCCAAAGGCAAAATCCGCGGCGTCGGAATAGTTATGGTAAGCGTGTTTGTGCTTTGCTCGGTACTGTTTATGCCCCTTTCAAGCGAGCTGATTTTGTATGATGTTTTGATTTTTGCGGAGATGCTAAGCGGTTATTTGGACGATGCGTCGGACAAGCCGTGGTCGGATTATAAAAAGGGCTTGATAGATTTAATCGTTTGCGCGCTTATTTCGGTTGTGTTTGTATACAACAATTCGACAGATATTGTCATTTTCGGTACGGCATTATACATTCCGCCTGTTCTGTTTGCTGTTTGTTCAACCGTTTTGCTTTGGCTCGGAATTAATGTTACAAACTGCTCGGACGGCGTTGACGGCTTATGCGCAACCCTTTGCATTATTACATTGCTCAGCACAACTGCTGTGTTTGGCAACATAATCGGCGAGGATTATTTAACTTACAGTTATATAATGGTGGGCGTTTTGCTTGCTTATCTGTGCTTTAACACAAGTCCAAGCTCACAGCTTATGGGCGATGCAGGCTCAAGAGCGCTCGGCATACTTATAGTTATTATGGTGCTTAAATCAGGACATCCGTTTAGCTATCTGCTTTTGTCGGCGGTGCTTCTTGTTGACGGTGTGGCAGGTCTTATTAAAATCTTTCTTAAAAGATTTTTCAAGATTTCCGTGCTTAAAAATGTCCGCACACCTATTCACGACGAAATGAGAAAAAATCACGGTTGGTCTGACACCCAGGTGGTTGTAAGATTTTCGATAACCCAACTTGTGATTTCCTCGCTTGTGTTCATCATTTGCAGATAATCAATATAATAATTGTCAAGACTGCCGATAAGACTTTGGACTTTTCTGCATTTTGAGGCATTCATTCTTTATGCAGTGTGTCCACCTCTTGTCAGCAGTCTTTATTTTATGTATAATTAATTTAGTAAATAAGAGGGGGAAAACCTATGAAATTGATAAAGAAAATTGCGGCGGTTGTACTTTGCGTTGTTCTTATGTTCACCTGTTTTCCGCTTAGTGTATTTGCAAAAGCGTCCGATTCGGAAAATAAAAAGGAATCGAATATTGTACTCTTTGGATATTTTAACAATTATACCGCAGATGAGGCGAACGAGTATTATAAAACCAATCTTGCGTCTATAATGAAAATTATTGACGGCTCAAACGGCCGTTCGTTTAAGAATTACATTAAGAGCATTTCATACGGCAAGTTGGAAATAGAAAATATTTTTCCGCAGTACAGCGACGGCAATATTGTTCCCGTTAATGTGGGCGTGTCGGAGGATGACGCCAATGTGCTGAATTATGATGTAAGCGTGATTGACGCTCTCGTATCAAATATGCCGTCGATAGCAGACAAGATTGTTGACAAAGACGGCGACGGCTATGTCGATAATGTTATGCTTATCGTTATGAATAAGACGAATGAGGCTGTCTCGGGTACAACTTTGGTGCCTCACAAGGGCGATTATACAGGCAGTTCCGAAATCAATAATAAAAAGATAGGTACATATAATATGTTCGGCACATACCGCCTTTTGAACGAAAAGACGGGACTTGTCGCACACGAGTTTTTGCATACTCTCGGCTATGCCGATCTCTATAAAAACACAACCTCGCAGTATCCCGTTTATGTGTGGTCGATTATGGGCGGTCCGTCCCAATATCCGCAGTATCCGCTTGCATATGAGAGAATGTATTTTACTCATTGGCTCGATATAGACGAGATTACCGAGAGCACCACACTGACTCTGGATACACAGTCAAATGCAAACGGAAATCAAGCATATGCCATCAAGTCGCCGTTCAACGACAGAGAGCTGTTTGTGGTTGAGTACAGAGAAAGACCGAACAGATATGTTGCAGGCGACGAGGATTCGCTCGATTATTCGATAGGCGGCTCGGGTGTTATCGTTTACAGGGTTAATTTGAGCGTTGAGGGATTGTCGAATCTCGGTACGGAAAACGGCATTTATCTCTTTAGACCGCAGGAAAATCAGCCGGGATACAGCAAATATGAAACCACTTCGATCTATAACGCATATCTTCCGTATAATTCCTATGACGGAAAAAGGGACAGCATAGGCACCGGCGATATGTCAAAAACGCTCGCCGACGGTGCGCTGACTTTCGATAACGGAAGTAATTCGGGCATCGTGATAGAAAATGTAAAGTTATCTTCCGACGGGAAGCAGGCAACCCTTGATGTAACCGTTCCGCAAAAAGAGGATTTTGACCTGTGGGAGGATACGGGTTTCGGTAATGAGACTTCGACTTACGGAAAATATATAAATGTGCAGTCAAGTTCAAACGGCGTTTATACAATGTCTTTTGAGAATAATAAAATTCATTCAAAAAAATACGACAATGGTGCGTGGAGCAACTTTGCGCCGTCGATTGACGCTATGTATGCTACGAATATTTGCTCTGCCGAAAAAGACGGAGTGCTTTATCTCGCATTCTTTGCTTATGAAAATAATGCGGACTGCGTTAAGTTTTATAAATTCGATACAAAGAGCGATACTTCGTGGACGCTTATTAAGAGTATTTCGGGCATAATGAATTACGGCTTAACGCTCGGTACGGCAAACGGCGGGGTTTATGCCGCATACACCGGAGCAGGTACATGGCGGTCATACCCGCTTATGCTGGGAAAAATAAGCGAAGAAAATGTATCGTTTGAGAAGGTTAATATTTCCGGCAATGCAATGCGACCTAAAGTTACGGGCTTTAACGGTGAAATAATAGTTTCTTACAAGAATAATTCCAATAAAATAGTTGTAGGCAAATACAAAGACGGTACATTCGAGCAAATTAATTCTGTTGCTTCGGGCAGCGGATATTATGATTTGAAAACTATCGGCTCTAAACTCTATCTTGCTTACAGCCCGAGCGATACGAGGATTGCCGAATATGACGGTACTTCATGGAGTGACATAAGTGTTGATACGAATTCTGCTTTTGATGTCGGTTTGTCCGATGTAAACGGAAAATGCTATCTTCATACCGCCGTTCAAACTCCCTCAAAAACCGCAATTTATTTATACGAAAACGGTCAACTTACGCAGGAGGGTGAAAATGTTGATGTGTATGCAGACAGCGTCAGCCTTGCTCAGTCAAACGGTATGATTTACGCAGGCTATTCACGAAACGGCTCAAACGGTTCAGCATTGTTTGTAAAGAAAAAAGTGATTAATATGACTCAAACTCCTGTCGATACGGCGGCGTTTGATTCGGCTGTTTCTGTTGCAAAGCAACATTTAACGGAGGATTACAGCAAAGAAACTCTTGGCGTTCTTCAGGCCCTTTGTGATAAATATGACGGAACTTTCGCCGAGGGCTCGTCTCAATCGGAAATAGATAAAGCCACTGCCGAAATATTGGAAGCGGTGTCTGCACTTAAAGCATATTTTTTTGCAAGGGTTTCGGCAGATAACGGAACAGTCACGGCAAATGTAAATTCCGTTTCGATGAGTAAGGGCGATTTTACGGTGCTTTACGGAGATAAGGTTACGGTATCGGCAGACACAGGAGACGACTGCGGTTTTGTCGGTTGGTATGACAATAACAGTTCTCGCTACCTGTCGAGCGACCTGGTTTATTCTTTTATTGCCTCGTCAAATATCGACCTAAAAGCTGTATTTACCAAGGCGGGATATGCAACGCTGACATTTACAAATCACGCAGGCTCAGTGTGGCAGAAGAACACTATGTCGGCTTCGGCGTGGTCGGATATTTCGGATATAGGTGCACTTGCGCCCGATGTGCCATACCGCTACGGATATTCAAACGGCAGGTGGAATTATGATTCTGTCGGGGTTATGACAAAACTCAGAAGCGGCGAGAATGTAACGATTGCTCCCATTTACGATAATGATAATAAACTTATCCCATTGTCTCCTAAACTGAACGGTGCGGATGCGGCTCTTGAGCTTTATTATGATTATGATAAAAATAATAATGTGGGCTCGTTTATTATGACTGTTTCAAAGCGTGAAGAAATTACGGTCGAGGCAATCGGCTTTGCGCTTTATCATTCGGCAGAGTTCATTCCGTCGGGGTTTGATTTAAGGCTGAATAATAAGATGAAAGCGAGTGCGTTTTCTACATCAGAGATTTACGATTACTATATACTGAATGTTCCTAAATTTAACTCAAATGAAAATTGGGCTGTCAGGGGATATATCACCTATAAGGACTCAAAAGGAGCAGTCAAGACCGTGTATTCAAATCAGGTTAATGTCGTTAATGCAACGAGGGTTTAGCCTCTGTTTTTTGTAAAGTGGTTAAAAACAGTATAAATCGTCGGGTGAAAAAATGTTTTAATTTGGCACTTTGTACAAAATTTCAAAAAATATTTGACAAATCGTACAAAGGGGAATAATATGAAACTATAAACTTAACAGTCAAAATGCAATGAACAGGATATGATTTTATGCATCACCGTTTACAGAAAGCCGTCGGTTGTGCGAGGCGGCAGCAAGGAACATAAAGCCCTCACCTGCAAGCATTTTCGGTGAAAGGATACGAGTAGTCGAAAACGGGACTCACCGTTATATGAGACGCATTTGACAGATTGCGGTTGAGCGGTCGGCTTTTGTCGGCAAGCAAAGTGGTAACACGGAGCGTTATTCATATTTTTTATGATTATGTCTTCGCCTTTGCGAAAGGTCTTTCAGACTTTTCAGGAGGCGGAGACTTTTGTTTTTTGACTGTTTGGCAAATAATTAAATGAGGAGATTGATTATTATGAGTACATTGGTAATTGTTTTAATTGCAATTGTCGTACTTGGTGCCGGCTATGTTTTTTACGGTCGTCATATTGCAAAAAAATGGGGCATTGACCCTAAAGCAAAAACACCGGCAGTAGAGATTAATGACGGCAAGGATTATGTTCCGACGAACGGCTGGACGGTATTTTCTCATCAGTTTTCGTCTATCGCAGGTGCAGGCCCTGTAACCGGTGCAATTCAGGCAGCTGTTTTCGGCTGGCTTCCCGTTTTGCTTTGGATATTAATCGGCGGCGTTTTCTTCGGTGCGGTAACCGATTTCGGCGCACTTTACGCTTCGGTTAAAAACCAGGGCAAGTCGATGGGTATGCTTATAGAAAAGTATATCGGTAAACTCGGCAGAAAGCTGTTTACCATTTTCTGCTGGTTGTTTTCACTGCTCATCATTGCAGTATTTGCAGATATGGTATCGGGTACATTCAACGCTTTTGATGCGAAAACGGGCGCACTCAGCGCAAATGCGGCAGCAAACGGTTCGGCAGGTATGGTATCGATTATGTTTATGGTCTTTGCCGTTATCTTCGGCCTTATCCAAAAGAAGTTTAACTTCTCCGGTTTCAAAGAGTTTTTAATCGGTATTGTCTTTATCGTCGCTTCTTTTGCAATCGGTATTAAATGCCCCATCACTCTCGGCAAGGACGGCTGGAGTTATGTGGTATTCGCTTACATTTTTGTTGCGGCTATTATGCCTATTTGGCTTATGAAACAGCCTCGTGATTATATGACAACCATTATGTTTGTATGTATGATTTTGGGTGCGGCTGTGGGTCTTATCATCGGTCACCCGACTATGAACCTCCCTGTATTTACAGGTTTTAAGAATGAGCAACTCGGAACAATGTTCCCGATTCTTTTCGTAACCGTTGCGTGCGGTGCTGTATCGGGCTTTCATTCCTTGGTGTCTTCCGGTACTTCGTCAAAGACGATTGAAAACGAAAAAGATATGCTCAAGGTCGGCTACGGCGCAATGATTCTTGAGAGCGTTTTGGCAGTTCTTGCTCTTTGCGTAGCAGGTGCCGCCGCAGCAAAGGACGGTACTCCGGCAGAGGGTACACCGTTCCAGATTTTCAGCCGTGGCGTTGCAGGCTTCTTTGAAAAGATGGGTATGCCTGTTTCGGTCGCTACCGTATTTATGACAATGTGTGTTTCGGCTCTTGCACTTACAACCCTTGACGCCGTTGCCCGTATCGGTAAGATGTCGTTCCAGGAAATCTTCAGCGTTGACGATATGAAGAATGCAAAGCTTTGGAGAAAGATTGTCTGCAATCCGTATTTCGCAACAATTATCACATTGGCTTGCGGTTATGTTTTGACAAAAATCGGTTATCAGAAAGTATGGCCACTCTTCGGTTCGGCTAATCAGTTGCTCAGTGCGCTTGTACTTATCACGCTTTGCGTATTCCTTAAAGTAACGGGCAGAAGCAACAAGATGCTCTTCCCTCCGATGATTATTATGCTTTGCGTAACCTTTACTGCTCTCGTTCAGCGTGTAATCGCACTTGTAAAGGCTATCTCGGCAGGTACCGATATTTTCGGTTCCGTACTTCAACTTGTTGTTGCGGTTCTTCTTATCGCCCTCGGCTTGACTATTGCAGTTAATTCGGCTAAGAGCTACGTAAAAAGTAAAAGAGGCAGCGAAACAGAAGAAAAAACTTCTGTTGCTCAAACAGCAAAATAACTGATAATTTGAATATAAAAGTAATCCCGATTGGCATTATGCCAATCGGGATTTTATTATGTTATTCGGTTTTACAGGCTTATAAGGTTATATTACTTATAGAGTGGGCCATAGGTTGCACAAGCACGATAATCTGCCGATTGTGCATCCTCTGTACCGAATGCTGCCCAAGCGTGTGGACGGAATACTCTGTCGCTTGGTACATTGTGCATATTTACAGGAATACGAAGCATAGAAGCAAGAGTGATAAGCTCTGCACCCTTATGACCGTAGATTGTTACGCCGTGGTTAGCGCCCCAATTAGCCATAACGCTGTATACATCCTTGAATGCGCCCTCGCCTGTAAGAGTAGGAACAAACCATGTTGTAGGCCATGTTCTGTCTGTACGCTTGTCGATTGTGTTGTGGATTTCGTCCGGAAGGTCTACTGTGTAACCCTCAGCGAGCTGAAGAACAGGACCGATACCGTCAACAATATTTACTCTCAGCATTGTAACAGGCATCTCCGCACTGCAACGGAAGTGGCTTGAGAATCCGCCGCCTCTGAAGTATTCGTAGTTTGCTCTGCACCAATCGGTTGCCTTGAGGCAAGCTTTGATGTCCTCGTTTGTCATTTCCCAGAATGGTTTCATACAGCCTTCGCCGTCAGCGTTCTTGCTTGCTGCCGAGCCGTCAAGTGCTGTTGCACCTGAGTTGATGAGGTGGATAAAGCCGTTAGCAGCCTTGCCCTGTGGCTTAACGCCTGTTACTCTTTCGCAAGCCTCAGGTGACCAATATGTACGAACATCGTGGAAGCAAGGAGCAGCGTCGGAAACGAGTGTACCGAGCATCATTGCAACACCGTTTAATGTGTCGTTTTCTGTTGCAAACGGAGTAGGCATCTTAGGACCGTTCCAGTCGAAAGAGCTTGCCATAATTGCTTCTGAGAAGTCAGCATTAGGAAGCCAGTCTGTCCAGTTTCTCTGTCCCTGGAAGCCTCCTGCGATAGCGTTCTTGCCGAGAGCTTCTTCGTGCCAGCCTAATTCGTCAAGCTTCTTGTTTCCGAAAAGAATGTCACGGAATACGATAGTCATTTTTGTGATGAACTCCCAATCCTTATCGGCGTCAACAACCTTTGACTTTTTGATGATTTCGGGGAAGTCCTTGCCTGCGTTACAGTCAAAGCCCTCTGGGCAGTTTTCCTTAACCCATTTGATTGCTCTGTCGTACTCTTCAGGGTCGAAGATTTCAAGTTTGATACGGCGGAGAATTTCTGTCATATCAACCCATTCTGCACGGATACCGAAATAGTTTTGGAACATATCTGCGTTGCAGTAGCTTCCTGCGATACCCATAGCGATTCCGCCGAGGTTTACATAAGCCTTGTTCTTCATCCAGCCCACAGATACTGCACACTTTGCAAAGCGTAAAATCTTTTCTGCAACATCCTCAGGAATTTCCTTGTCGTCCATATCCTTTACATCGTGGCCGTAAATTGAAAATGCAGGCATACCCTTTTGTGCATAAGCAGCCATTACAGCCGCAAGGTAAACAGCACCGGGTCTCTCTGTGCCGTTGAAGCCCCAAACAGCCTTGATGGTTGACGGCTCCATATCAAAGGTTTCGCTTCCGTAGCACCAGCAAGGAGTTACGGAAAGAGTTGCTACAACATTTTCCTTAGAAAATTGCTCTGCGCATCTTGCTGCCTCTGCACCGCCGCCGATTGTGGTATCGCTGATAACGCATTGAACAGGTGTTGAGTCAGGGTATCTAAGGGTGCTTTCAATAAGAGCCTTAGCAGCCTTAGCCATATTCATTGTCTGCTCTTCGAGGCTTTCACGAACGCCGCCCCATCTGCCGTCAATGACAGGTCTGATACCGATTTTTGGATATAACATAATTTTATCCTCCTTATTTATTTTCAATAATTTTTACAAATTCATTATATGCCTTATCCCATTCTGCTGAATGATTAGGCACATAGGTTGTAAGCTTTTCGGTTTTTGCAATAATTTTTCTGCCCTCGTCAACCGATGCGATTTCACCGAGAGCGATGAGCTGAAGAATTATGTTGCCCAAGGCGGTTGCTTCGATTGGTCCTGCTTCAACAGGTATTCCCAAGCAGTCGGACGCCATTTGACAAAGGAAGCCGTCCTTTGTTCCCCCGCCGAGGAGATTAAGCTTTTCAAATTTCTTGCCTGTGCAATCGCTGATTTGCTCAAGCGCATATCTGTACTTTAATGCAAGGCTTTCGTAAATTGTTCTGACAGCTTCGCCGACGGTTTCCGGCTTAGCCTGACCTGTTTTTTCGCAATAGGACTTAATCTTGTCGATAAGATTGTCGTGGCGAGAAAGCTCAGGTGCGTCGGGGTCGATAAAGAATTTGAACGGCTGACTTTCTCTTGCCATACATTCTAAATCGTTGTAGCTGTATTTATGTCCCTGCTCTGCAAGGTTACGCTTCAGCTCCTGAATGAGCCAAAGACCGCTTATGTTTTTGAGATAGTCGATTTTGCCGTTTGCACCCAACTCGTTTGAAAGTTCGAGAGCATTGCTCTTGTCTGTAAGAATAGGCTCGTCAAGCTCACATCCGATGAGCGACCAAGTTCCGCAGGAAAGAAAGGCGTTATTATTCTCAACGCTCGGCATTGCGGCAACGGCACATTGTGTGTCGTGACCTGCCACGATGATAACCTTAATTCCTTTATACTCTCCGAGAACGGTTGCAGGCATTGTAAGCGGCGAAAACTTGTTCTCGTCAATTTTGAATTTCTCTGTGATTTGGCTGCACCATTTTTTATTGACAGGGGACAGCATTTGTGATGTGGAGGCGATGGTGTATTCGCTTACACTCTTGCCTGTGAGCAGATAGCCGAATAGGTCGGGCATAAATACCACACGGTCGGCTTTGCTCAAATTTTCGTCCGATACGAGCTGAAACAGAGTGTTAATGCCCATAATCTGATTGCCCGTAAGACGATAAAGCTCGTTTAAGTCCTGCTCTTTTGAAACTGACTCTACTGCGTTTTCGGTGCGGCAGTCACGGTAATGGTACGGAAGATTGATTAGCTTTCCGTCCTTATCGAGAAGTCCATAGTCAACGCCCCAGGTGTCAAACGCAAGGGAGTCAACCTCTCCTGCCTTGTCTATGGCTTTCTTAATTTCCGAAAAAATCATATCAACATTGTGATGGATATGACCGTTTTCCTTAACGGGAATGTTGTCGAAGCGGTGGATTTCCTCATAGGAAATTTTTTCTCCGTCAAAAACAGCTTTGATAGCTCTGCCCGACGATGCTCCAAAGTCAAAAGCTAAAACAGTTTTCAAGCTACCACTCCTTTTTTAAGCAGAATGTTTGCATAAAGGGCAGATTCGCCCGTTGCGATAATTACGCTGGCACCCTTTGCTCTTTCGTAAAATGCAAAGCGTTCGATATATTCAATGTCGTGGTGAGCAGGCTCGTGCTTTGCCAAAATCTCGTTATATGTATCCCAAATCGGAGTTTCAACCGTGTCGCCCGGTACAACCTGCATTAATCCGACAGGCTTTTCGCTGTATGTGTCAAGCGGGAAAAGCTGAAGTACAGCGTCTAAAATCTCAGGTACACCGTGACCGTCTGCACGGATAACGACAGCATTCTTGCCGATTGATTCGCAAGGGAAGTTTCCGTCTGCGATAACAAGCTCGTCACCGTGTCCCATTTTTGACAGCTCGCAAAGAAGCTGAGGTGAAATGATTGATGGAATGCCCTTTAGCATAGCTTAGTCCTCCTTTTTGTGAAGAATCTCGTCCTCCGGATTAAATACCTTATAGCCCGGATGTCTGCCTGTTACTCTGTAATAACCTCTGAGGTCGATGAGCTTTTGGATATTTTCGTGGCTGATGTCGTGGCTTCCGCCGAGGATTACTGCGTTAATTGTAATCTTTGCCCAAAGCTCAAGACTTTCCATTCTGTAAAATGCGGTGATAACATCGCTTCCTACCGCAAGAGCGCCATGGTTTTCGAGAAGCATTACATCATGCTCTTCAAGGTATGGCTCAATAGCGTTTGGTACTTCAACGGTTGAAGGAGTGCCGTACGGTGTAAGCGGTACGCTTCCGATTACTGCAACATCTTCAATCATATTATACATATCCATTGCCTTGTGAGCTACCGCAAAGCCTGTTGCTCCCGGTGGATGTGCGTGGATTACTGCAAATACATCAGGTCTTTTTTCGTAGCATTTGAGGTGCATTTTGATTTCACTTGACGGGCGGTAACCCTCGTTAGCCTCAAGTACATTTCCCTCGCTGTCGATAAGTATGAGCTTGTCAGGGGTGATGAATGACTTGCTGATTCCGGTAGGGGTAGCGATAATGCGTCCGTCCTCAAGCTTTACGCTTACATTTCCGTCGTTAGCCGCAACCCAACCGAGCTGCCACATTTTATGACAAACATCGCAGATTTGGGCTTTGATTTCGTTAATATCTTGCATATTAAACCTCCTGAATTAAACTGTTGACTGACAGTTATTTTTATTTTATAATTGTATTATATTTAATTATAGTATAACTTTCTTGGTGGATATGGGCAATATAATATGACAATATTCACTTTTTGGAGATTTTATGAATTACAGTAATTTATATGAAAGCAAAAAAAGAGGTACATTCGATTTTCCGATTGAGCTTTATTATGTTGACTCGCTTGCTCCGAGATATGAAATGCCTTTGCATTGGCATTTGGAGTACGAGCTGATTACTGTTTTGCGTGGGAGTTTTGAGCTTTCGCTTGACGGCGAAAAAACCGTTATGTCGGCAGGTGATTGTGCTGTCATTAACGGGGGAATTGTGCATGGAGGCATTCCCGACGAGTGTATGTATGAGTGCTTGGTTTTTGACCTTCAGGCTTTTTTGCATAATATGCCGGTGCGTTCAAAGAGTATTGCGGACTTTTTGTCCGACACCTCGGGCATAACGGGAGTATATAAAAAGGGAACAGCCACTGCCGATATAGCCGACAAGATTTTTGACTCTATGGAGTGTGAGCGTAGAGGCTATGAGCTTGTGACCATCGGACTTATGTGGCAGCTTTTGGGGGAGCTTGCCTCCTCTTTTTCGGGGCAAGCCGTGGCTAAAAGTGACGAGCAGATTTCAAAATTGAAAAATGTTTTGTCTTTTATTCATAAAAATATCGACCGCCACATTTCGCTCGACGAGCTTGCAAAAACGGCAGGAATGTCGCCTAAATATTTTTGCAGGGTATTTAAGGAATTGACGGGCAAGCGACCGATTGAGTATTTGAACTATTATCGTATAGAATCTGCTTGTGAAATGCTAACGCTGACGGATGAGTCGATAACAGAAATTGCTATGAATTGCGGATTTGACGATATGAGCTATTTTTCAAAAACTTTTGCACGGTACAAGGGAACGAGTCCTAACAAATTCAGAAAAGCTAAATAAGCAATTCTTTAATTGACACAGGGCGGATATTTTATTATACTAATAAGACAGGACAAATTTATATAACAGTCGGGCATCGCTGAATATTATAAGCTCGGCTGCAGAAAGGTGACGCTATGGATAAGAAATATCTTACACTTAAAGAGCGTATCTGCTTTACCGTCGGAGCATTCGGCAGGTCGGGTATTTATACCCTTATGTCGATGTTTACCCTTGTTTTCTTTCAAAACGGCGCAGGCTTGACCTTGAAGCAGGGTACAACAATTATTTTAATCGGTAGAATTTTTGATGCTCTCAACGACCCCGTTATGGGTATGATCGTTGACAGAACAAAATCAAGATGGGGCAAGATGAGACCGTATCTTCTGTTCTCTCCCGTACCTATTGCGATAAGCACCATACTTCTTTTTACCGCACCGTTTGAGGACGGCTCTACAAAAGCATTCGTTTGGGCGCTTGTTACATACATTCTGTGGGGCGTATGCTTTACCGTACAGGATGTTCCGTTCTGGGGACTTTCCTCTGTTATCACACCGCTTGAGAGCGAGAGAACATCATTTATCTCTACTGCTCGTTTAGGCTCAACCTTCGGCGGTATTCTTCCGGCTCTTATCGTTCCGATTTTGTATCAGAGTAATATGGGCTATCAAAAGGGCTTCTTTATTTCTGCTCTTATTTTTGCATTCCTCGGATGCGGACTTTCAATTTTGATTTTCTTCGTTTCAAAGGAGCGTGTTCCTAAGATGGACCACACCCCGTCATTCAAGGAAACCTTTGTTGTGCTTGGCAAGGATAAGCTTCTTATCATCGTAATTTTTGCTGCTATTCTCGGCTCGACTATGGTTACCGCAAATCAGTGTGCAGACTATATCGGTAACTATCTTGTTATCCAAAACCACACGGATTTTGCACAGATTTTCACTCAGACAGGACAGCTCATTGAGGGCGTTGATGCTGCTGCGGCTTACGATTTTTGGATTCCTCGCGGAACAATCGTAACCACTCTCACCGTTGCCATCGGTGTCGGAATGGTGCCTGCTATGGCGATTTTCCCTGTTTTGAGAAAGAAGCTTTCATTAAAGCAGATTTACATTTACTCGGCTGCGTTCGGACTTATTGTTCACGCTTTGTGCTATGTTGTATTCTCAAAGGATGTAACAAGCGTAAATATTTATGCTCTGTGGGTATTCCTCTTCCTTATGGGTATGCCCCTCGGTATTTATAATGTTATTACATATGCGCTTATCGCAGACGCAGTAGATTATATGGAATGGAAAACGGGCGAGCGTCACGAGGGTGTTTGCTTCTCGTTCCAAACCTTCCTTTCAAAGGTTAATGCAGCTATTGCAACCTTTGTATTCGGTCAAATCCTTGACAGAACAGACTTTAAGGCTGTTGACAAATCCCTTGTCGATGTGGCAGGCAGACAGATTTTCTTTGAGCAGTCACATGACACACAGCGTATGCTTCTTGCTCTTGTAACAATAGTACCTGCTGTCGGCTTCCTTTTGACTATTATTCCTATGCTGTTTAACGACTATACAGGAAAGACTAAGGAAAACGCTCAGAAGGAATTGGAAGAACAGCGTATCGCAAAGATGTAAGGCGATAAAGCTTAAAACAATCACAATAAAAATAAAAAACGCTTTGAGAGTTTTAACTGCTCTCGAAGCGTTTTTGTTTGTGTTAAATTATATACATTACTTGAATTAAGTTTTTACAGAGCGTTTTTGATTGCCTCAAGAAGCTCGTCATATTCCTCGTATGCGGGGATATTCGGATAATCGTTCTTGATAGCCTCTGTTGACTTAAACAGGAAGCCTGCCTTGCTTGCCTGAATCATACCTAAATCGTTGAAGCTGTCACCGCTTGCAATAGTTTCAAAACCGCAGGACTGCAAAGCCTTAACCGTTGTAAGCTTTGACTGAGGACAACGCATTTTGAAGCCTGTGATTTCACCGCTGTCGCTTACCTCAAGTGTGTTGCAGAAAATTGTCGGCCAATCGAGCTTTTTCATAAGAGGTGTCGCAAATTGCTCAAATGTATCGGAAAGAACGATAACCTGAGTGATTGTGCGAAGCTCGTCTAAAAATTCTTTTGCACCCGGCATAAGGTCGATTTTTGAAATAACATCCTGAATTTCCTTGAGTCCGAGACCGTGTTCCTTCAAAATCTTAATTCTGTAATTCATCAGCTTATCGTAATCCGGCTCGTCACGGGTGGTGAGCTTCAGTTCCTCGATACCTGTTTCTTTTGCAAAGGCAATCCAGATTTCAGGTACAAGAACGCCTTCCATATCTAAGCATACAATATTCATTAATTTTTCCTCCGAGAGATTTTAGTATTTAATAGGGGTTGTATCAAGGTACTTATTAACCATAAGCGCTACCTTGAATACAATAGCGTCGTCAAATTCTCTCAAATCAAGACCGGTGAGCTTTTTAATCTTTTCGAGACGGTAAACGAGCGTGTTACGGTGAACGAAAAGCTTTCTTGAGGTTTCGGATACATTCAGGTTGTTTTCAAAGAACTTCTGAATGGTAAAGAGTGTTTCTTGGTCGAGCGAATCAATGCTGCCCTTCTTAAATACCTCTTTTAAGAACATTTCACACAGTGTTGTGGGAAGCTGATAGATAAGTCTTGCGATACCGAGGTTGTCGTAATTAATGATAGGACGCTCGTTGTCAAATACCTTGCCTACCTCAAGAGCAACCTGTGCCTCCTTGAAGCTGCGTGCAAGTTCCTTAATGCCTGTAATGCAGGTGCCGATACCTACAACAACCTTGCAGTAAAATTCTGTTGAGAGAGTGTCGCAGATTGACTGAGCAAGCTTCTCAAGTCCCTTTGAATCAACATTTGGGCGTACTTCCTTGATTAAGGCAATGTCGGTTTCGTTAATGTTGATGACGAAATCCTTTGTCTTATCGGGGAAGAAGTTTTGGATTACATCGTATGCCGAAACATCGGTATGCTCCTCAACACGAATGATGAATACAACTCTTGTGGCGTCGTTATTAAAGCGAAGCTCACGGGATTTGATATAAATATCTCCCGGTAAAATATTATCAAGAATTACATTCTTAATGAAATTTGAACGGTCGAATTTTTCGTCGTTATTCTTTTTAATCTGCTCTAAAGCAACAGCGATAATAGAAACATATCTGCGGCTGGTTTCGTCTGTTCCGTCAACGAACACGGCATATTCGGGATGAATGCTATCGCCGAAAGCCTTGTAGGTACAGGTGTCAACGCTTACATGAGCGCCTGAAAAAACGCCAGCAGCGATTACTCCCTTGCGAACCTCTCCGATTAATCCAAGCTCACTGCACGAAATAACTGTTCCGCTTTCGTCTACAACTCCTATTGTTCTGTCTGTCGCCTCACGCATTTGGTTAATTATTCCCTGAAACAATCTGTTAGGCATATTTTATACTCCTCCAAGTCAGTGCAATATAAATCTGCACAAAAAAACATCAAATCTGTTGTATATATTATACAAGGGGTTTGATGTTTTTGCAACCTTTTTGAGATATTTTTTTAAGTTTTTTGTGCTAATTGCATAACCGACCGCATTTTATACTATATATTGTGCAACAAAATACGATTGTATACTATTTTGAAGTAATTAATTTCAGCTCGTCTGCCGTGATATAGCGACTTTCGCCCTCGCTCAGCGTTTCGTCAAGAGCAAGCTCGCCCATTTTTATACGCTTTAATTCGGTTACCGTTATGCCGTGCTTTTTGAACATTCGCTTCACTTGGTGGTAAAGACCCTGTCTAAGCACAACCTTTGCAAGTGTGCGTTCGTCGTTTAACGCTTCAAGCTCCGCCTTTAGCAAACGCTCGTCACCGAGTGCCATACCCGACTTGAAATCGTCCGTCACCTCGCTGTCGAACGGCTTGTCCAGAGTGGCAATGTATGTCTTGTCGATATGTCGTGACGGGGAGAGTATGCTGTGGGCAAACTCTCCGTCGTCGGTAATCAGCATAAAACCCGTTGTGTCCTTATCCAGCCTGCCGGCAGGGAAAAGTCCACGCCTTTTCATTTCGTCGGGCAAAATGTCTATGACGGTTTTTTCGCTTTTTCCCTCGCTTGCGGATATAACACCCTTTGGCTTGTTCATCATAATGTAAACAAATTCCTTGTAGTCAATATCTCTGCCGTTTACGCTGATGATGTCGCTGTCAGAGCATTTGAAATCGCTCGACCTTACGGCTTTGCCGTTCACCGTCACTTCTCCGGCTTTAATCATAGCTTTTGCCTGAGTGCGTGATATATTCAGTTGTTTAGCTGTTATTTTGTCGAGTCTTGTCATTTAGCGCTACCAAAAATCCGTTGTCAGCCGAGGTGTCGCACAGGTCTGCACCTATGAGTATTCCGTCGTAGACAATCAGATTTGCTATAACATTGTCGTTGTCCTGATAGTTTGTGATGTTGTAGGTATACATTACAGCGGTTTTGCCCTTGTAATCGGTCAGGTCAAAGTTCTGCTGTTTTTGTATATCATTATATTTGTTATACACATCGTTAAACTGCTCGGGGATTATAATTTCCTTTGACTCCTCCTTGCTGTCCGTTTGCAAATCAAAGGAGTTGATGTAATTTACTCTTTCCTGCGTTGTTGCACAGCGTATGCTGACATTTTTTGACGCAGGCTTTGCCGGATGATTTGAAAGAAAGGTAATTAACACTACCACCAGTCCGGTAAGCAGGAGTATAAGTCCGAAGATTTGTTTTGGTTTCATCTTAAAGGTAAACATTCGCATTTTTATCACCGTTAGATTATATGCGAGTGCCTTGCCTTTAATGCCTGTTATTGTTCGGATTTTACCAAAGCGTTTAGTACCTTTCTTGCTATCGGTCCTGCTGTTTGCGAGCCTGAGTTTCCGTTTTCCACCGTAACGACAAATGCGTACGGGTGGTTTTCGTCGTCCATAAAGCCCGTAAACCACGCAATGTTATGTGCGTCCACATCATCTATCTGTGCAGTACCCGATTTAGCGCAGAGGTTAAGTCCCTTGTAATTATATTCGCCGTAATGCTCGGTGACATTGTAACGCATCATTTTTTTCATTGTGTCCGCAACCTCCGCTGACATAAGCGACGCTTGATTATGAGGCAGTGAGAGGTTGAGTGTTTTGCCTGTTTGACCGGCGAGCGACTGAACAAGATTAAATGAAGGTGCGCTTCCGCCGTTTGCGATAGCGGTTACTATTCTGAGCATTGTTACGGGAGCAAGTCTTGTGTTACCCTGACCGATACCCGTCCAACCCAAAAGGTCCTTGCTCATTTTAGTGTCGGTGCTGTCGAACACTCCGCTGTAACATCTTATTGCTCCGCTGATTACAACGGAGGAATCTACTCCAAGCTCCTTTGCGGTTTTTGTCAGCTTATCCTGACCAAGCTCGATTGCAAGCTGTGCAAAGGTGGCATTACACGATTTTGCAAGTGCGTCATTGAAATTTATATGACTGCCGTGATTTGCGTTACATTCGATTGCGATACCCTCGTCTGGCTGATACTTACCGTTACAAACCCAAGTTCTTTCGTTTATATCGGGTATGTTTTCAATAGCGCATATAGCGGTAACAAGCTTAAAGGTTGAGCCGGGAACATATGACGCATCTGTAAATCGGTTAATGTAAACGCCTTCGTATTTTTCGCTTGTGTCAAGGTTGTCGGGTACATTTTCGACATCATAGCTCGGCGACGAAACCTCGCATATAATATCGCCCGTTTTGTAATTTACAATTCCGATTGTGCCTTTTCTGCCTGCGAGCGCTTCATATGCAACATCGTTAATGTTTTTGTCTATCGTAAGGTGCAGGTCGTTGCCCTTGCCGTAGCGTTCTATATTATATACTCCGAAAAGCAGGTTATACCCTGTGAGCCTTGCGGAATAAACAGACTGAACACCGTTAGAAATGAAGTTTTTAGGGTCGCCTACAACATGGAGCGTAGATTTTCTTGTGGTTTGAGAGTCGGAATAAACCCTTTTTTCGTCCTTTGTCTGAGCAAGAATTTCACCGTTTTTATCATAAATCGTGCCTGCTCCGACAAGAGTGCCGTTGGTGTAAACATGGCTGTTAAAGCGTTTCATTACCCAAGTGTCGCTGTTGTTTACAAGCGAAACCGTCATAAACACCAAGCCCACGATAAAGGCGAGAGAAAGAAACAGAAGGAAAATTCCTCTTTTTGTTATCATTTTCATTTCTTCTTCGCACCTCCAAGATAATTATAGGTACGCACATCCGACGCTTTTATGAATGCAAGCACCATCCAGCAGGAAATCATACTTGAACCACCCTGACTGATGAACGGAAGCGTAACGCCCGTAAGCGGTAAAATATCGGTTATGCCGAAAATGTTGAGTGCTGTTTGGAACAAAAGCATTCCTGCTGCAGCTATTGAGGCGATAGAGTAGAATGTGCTTCTTGATGCTATGCTGTTTACGAGTGCCGAAATCGCAATGCATACAAAGCTCAGCACAACTATAATGCCGAAAATGTAGCCCCATTCCTCACAGATAACTCCGAAAATGAGGTCGTTGGTGCTTTCGCCGATATAGCGTACATTTCCGTTTCCTATTCCGAGTCCGAGAAGACCACCGCTTGCCATTCCGACAAGCACTCTCGTTTGCTGATAACCCGAATTGTTGAAATTATCGGCTTCCCAAATATGACGGTAGACCGCAAATCTTCGTGCAACATAGCTTTTGTATTTCAATACGATTGCACCGCCCATTACCGCAGACGCTACTGCAAGAATGACGGTTTTAATATCGCCCGAGTTCATAAATGCAAGAATGAGGAAGGTTACAAAGAATATCAATGCCGTGCCTAAGTCCTTGATTATGATAAGAGAGCCTACAACTGCCATTGAAAAGGCGATGAAAGCGATTATATTTTTTGAGGTTTGTATTTTTTCAAGCGTTGCCGAGCCGACAAATATAAATGCTATTTTTACAAATTCGCTCGGCTGAATTGTAAAGCCGCCTATTTTAATCCAATTTCGTGCGCCCATATGCGTCTCTGCTATGACAAGGTTTACAAGCAGAAGGAGCAGTGCGCCTATTGCAACAAAAATCCTTATTTTCATACAAAAATCGGTATGTCCCATAAGAAATACCATAAATATGAAACCGAGCAAACCTGCAAGCAGCATAATATATTGCTTTAAGCCCTGTGACGCATTTTGGCTTCCTACCGCCACTATGCCGACACCGCTTAAAAAGAACGCTATTATTTCAAGCTCGAAGTTTCTTCTGTGGTATGCGTTATAAAAGAATATGAGGTAAGCCCATTCGGTTACTATCAAAAGTGCTATTGCGATAATAACCTTTGGCTGAAATTCGTCCTTACAGCTTGCACCGACAAAGCCTGTCACAAGCTGAAACACAGAAAGAAAAGCCATAAGTGCAAAGTTGTTTATAGGCTTAACCTTGATGTGCTTTTTTGTTTTTTCACTCATTAAGTTTCCTCCCGATTATCTTTCGTAGAAAATGAACACCTTGTCGCCAAAGGTGAGCATATCCTCATCAAATATGAGCTGAGGCTCGTTAATGTATCTGCCGTTTAGCTTTGTTCCGTTATGACTGTCTAAATCCGCAAGCGCCCAGCCTTTTGTTGTTTGGTAAATTCGTGCGTGGTGCGAGCTTACCGTTTGCGACATAATTTGGATGTCGGCGTCATTGCCTCTGCCTATTAAAACATCCTGCTTTCTGAGATAAACGGGTCGCTTTGACTTTATGTCAACAAGTACGCCGTATGCTATCCCCGAGCTTTGCACCTTGCTTCTGATTTCCTGCTTGGTGCCTGAGGACATTGCCTCGTCGCATATGAATTTCATCGGAATATTTCCTATGGTGATAATATCTTCGTTTTCTATAACGCTGCTGCCGTTGATTTTTTCACCGTTTACAAGCACGCCGATTGTTCGTGCCGATGTGTCGGTTACTACCCAATCCTTGCGTTTTTTTGCTATTACGGCGTGAAATCTTCCGACTGTGGAAAAGGGAAGAACAATGTCGTTTGCCTTACTTTTTCCGATTGAGGTTTCCCAATGGGTGATTTCGCTGATTTCTCCGTCGTTTTCGTTTATCAGCTTTGCCAGCTTATGCACTCTCGGTCTGTTTCTGAAGAGTGAGATTATACAGGTTGCGAGTATTATCAGCGCCGCTGCGGGAGCGATGAATCTGAGTACACTGATTAAATAAACCATACCGTCACGCCTTTCCTTAAATATAATATATCTGTTTTTTTAATACATAAAACCACTTTCAGTTTAATGTTTTTGATATAAAATGTCAAGTCACTTGAAATTAGTTTACAGTTATTCTATAATGTAGATATAAAATAACGATATGAGGTGTTCACTGTGGTAGAAAAATCATATTTCGGCGCACTTGCCGACGGAACAAAAATTGACCTTTATAAAATAACAAACGAAAGCGGAGCTTATGTAACGCTTCAAACTCTCGGAGCAGGCATTCAGTCGCTTTATGTTCCTGACAAAAACGGCACGCTCGGTGATGTTGTGCTTGGCTTTGACAACCCTCAGGATTATATGAATCCCGATAACGGTTATCAGGGTCTTGTTGTGGGCAGATGGGCAAACAGAATTCGTGATGCAAAGTATGTGTTCAACGGTGAGGAATTTCACACCCCTGTAAATCAGGGCAGATGGACATTACACAGCGGCGGACGCTTTAGCTTTACTCCATGGGAGGTTGAGGCAACGGGCGACGATTATGTTATTTTTAAGCGTTTTTCTCCCGATTTGGAGGACGGCTTCGGCGGTGATTTCACTATGCGTGTTAAATATACCTTTACTCAGGACAACACTCTCAGAGTTGAGTATATGATTACGGCGGATAAGGATACTGTTGCAAATCCTACAAACCACGCATATTTTAACCTCAGCGGAAATGACGACGAAATGGTTGATACACATTATCTTATGATTAATGCGGATTATTTTACCGAGACGGACGACGACCAGCTTCCGACAGGCGAGCTTGGCGAGCTGAAAGGTACGATGATGGACTTCTCCGATATGCACACAATCGGCGAGCATATTAACGAGCCGTTCAGAGCAGTCATTGACGGCATAGGATACGATAATAATTACTGCTTGCGTAAAAAGGACTTTACTATGCAGCAGGCTGCCGTTCTTGAGCATAGAGGAAGCGGCAGACGACTCGAGGTATATACCGACTTGCCGGGAATTCAGCTTTACTGCGGCGGTTGGCTTGACAAAAACTGCAAGGCGGGCAAGGGTGCAAGTGCCGTTAAATATCGCAGAGGCGCTGCACTTGAAACTCAGTTTTATCCCGACACCGTAAACCATCAGGATGTATTCCCGACAAAGTTCGTTAAGGCAGGCGAGGAGTTTAAGAGTGTAACGGAATTTAGATTTTCGGTAATCTGATTTCCTGTTTGAGTAACAAAAACGCATTTCCTTCATAGTATGGATTGAAGTACACCGAACGGTAGGTTGCTTACATTACTATGAAGGAGATTTTTTTATGCCTGATAATCCTATTATTCAACCCGGTATCGGCAAAATAAATGAAGCGGTTTGTATAGACACTAAGCGAATTTATGACAGCTGTGTCAGCAAGGACTGCTTGGAGAATTTAAGAGTTACATTTTTTGCCTCGGGTCAGAGGCTGATTGACGAGGCGTCATCGGTTAAATGCAGAAGCTGTAAGATTAGCGCGGTGAGCATTGATGTTGATGAAGTTCCGTTTAACAAGGGATATTACAGTGCCGATGTTCATTTCTACTTTATGCTCCAGTTTGATTGCTATTCGGCGCCTTGCACAACTCCGCAAATTGCTTGCGGTTATGCTGAATTTAATAAGAAATGTATTCTCTATGGTTCAGAGGGTAATGTGAAAATCTTTACATCAAATCTTGCCGATGAAAAAACGGATTGTCCCGAAGCGCCTCAGTATTCAAATCCGACGGCTAAGGTGCAGGCGGTTGACCCTGTTGTGCTTTCTTGCGATTTGGTTGACACCTGCGATTGCCCCGTACCGCTTTGCACGGTGTTTCCTAAAAGCATTATGCGCAGTTGTGTAGAGGGCGCAATTCCTCTTGCTTCCAGTCGTGCCGTGCTTGTTACGCTCGGTCTGTTCTCGATTATCCAGATGGAAAGAGATGTTCAGATGACAATTCCTGCGTACGATTTTTGTATTCCGGACAGAGAATGTTCCTGCTCGACACAAGACCCTTGCACAGCATTTCAGGGAATTGATTTTCCGGTAGAACAGTTTTTCCCTCCTGAAAAGGATGCGGGCGATTGTCCATGCAGTTGTAAATAAATGTTGATAACGCTTTATTAACGCTTTGCCGTCGCTTTTAGCGGCGGCTTTTTTCTTTCTGTTTGTTGACCCGATAAAAAATAATACAGGAGACACCCTTTTAACAGAGTATCTCCTGCATTCATAAAATTTATTTGTCTTAAAACACAGCCATAGAATCAGTCAGAGAAAACTTCTTTGAAAATATCAACATTAGCCATTCTCATAACCGCACTGAAAAGCTTTGAGCCGTAAACAGGTGCGATACGGTTTGCAACGCTCATAGCGTGAGCGTCAAAGCCGTGAACCTGCATAGGCATCTTATGTTCAATACAGAACATAATCATCTTAACCATTTTATCACAATCGGTGCTTATCATATCCATAGCTTTAGCACCGCTGTCCATATTAACACCGGTTTGACCACGGAAAATATCCGTTTTTGTAAAGCCCGGGCATACCAAACCGACATACATTCTGCCTCTAAACTCAAGTCTGAGAGCCTCGGTGAAGCTCTTTAACGCAGCCTTTGACGCAGAGTACATAGATGTTCCCGCAAGAGTCATCAACGCAGCCGACGAATCAATGTTGATTACGGCAGGTGTGGACGATTCAAGCAATATAGGAAGCATGGTTTTTACCGAATAAACACTCGAGTAGAAATTAATGTTCATAGCCATATCGATTTCTTCATACGAATACTTATCAAATCTCTTAAACTTAGGAAGAATACCGGCATTGTTAATTAAAACATCAACCTTTGTGCCGTTATCTTTAAGCTCCTGATAAAAGCTCTCCCAATTTTCTCTTACCGATACATCAAACAGCTTATAGCTGAATTGCTTTGCATATTCCTCGCCAAGTTCATCAATGAACTTTAGCATTTTGCTCTCGCTTCTTGCAACACCGATTACGGTACAGCCGTGTTTTTTAATAAGAGTGGCTGCGATTCCTGCACCCATTCCTCCCGATGCACCTGTAACTACTACTGTTTTTCCGTGGAGCCAACATTCGCTCATAACGAAACCTCCCAATTACATATTAATTACATAATAGCTCACGATTTTTACTTTGTCAATCAAACCGGAATTTGTTATTAAATTATTTATTATTATTTTACATTTTGTTTTCTCTTGTTCGTAAAAAACCGTATACGGAGCAAATATGCTGTCATTTTTTGTATGCTTGCACATATTCGCTTGATAATTACCTGATTATAAGTTATAATTGATTCATAAATTAAAACAAAGAGGTATATTTACTTATGGCATCTTATGCAATGATAAAAGAGCTTAGAGAAAAGACAGATAAAAACGGCAACGGCTATCTTGATTTAACCGTTATCGGAAGCGACAAAAAGGAGTATCCTGCTAAGATTTGGCGTTTTGAAAATAACGGCACTTTCGCCGTAAATGATGTAATAGAAATTGAATACAGGGCAGATGATTTTAAGGGCAAAACACAGCTTAATATCACCTCGATTAAGAAAGCACCCGACAGTATGATGAGCGAGTTTGTTCCGTCGGCACAGTATGACGGCAGGGCTGTTTTTTCAATGCTTATGGGCAAGGTAGAGAATTTTAAGGATGAAGAACTGAAAGCTATTGTAAAAGATATAATGCTTGAGCATAAGGCGGCACTTGAGGTTTATCCTGCCGCTTACAGACTTCATCACGCAATCGTCGGCGGACTTATGCTTCATACTGCGTCGATAGTGGAAATGGCAGAAAAAATTTGCACTATTTATCCGGCAATCAACAGAGAACTTCTCATTTCGGGAGCGATTTTGCACGATGTTGCAAAGACTTTTGAAATGAATGTGTCAAAAAGCGGATTATGTGACGGCTACACCGTAGGCGGTGAGCTGATAGGCCATCTCGTAAAGGGTGCAATGTATGTTGAGGAGTCTGCAAAAAAGCTCGGCATAAACAGCGAAAAGGTGCTTTTGCTTGAACATATGATAATTTCTCACCACGGCATTCCCGAGTACGGTGCTGCTAAAATGCCTATGTTCTTAGAGGCAGAGGTGCTTTCTACTCTTGATGCGCTCGATGCTACTATATATGAAATTACAAACGCTGTCGATTCCGTGGGTTGCGGAGAATTTACAGACAGACAGTGGGCGCTTGATAACAGAAAACTTTACAATCATTCTTTGGGCGAAACCGACCACAGAGTAAATCTCGGCAAGTAAGGAGAAACGATATGGGAATGACTAATGCAGTAGAGCAGGACAGTTGGACAGAAATAGCCGTTACGGTAAGCACTGACGATATTGATGTCGCAGGTGATATAGCAAATATGGTGGTGCCGTACGGAATATATATCGAGGATTATTCGGCTCTTGAGGAAGAAACTATGGAAATAGCGCATATCGACCTCATTGAGGAGTCACTTTTGGAAAAGGATAGAACAAAGGGCATAATCCATATATATATCAATCCTGAGGAAAACCCTCTTGAATCCACCTCTTTTTTGAAAGAACGACTTGATGCGTTGGGAATAGAGCATGAGATAACCGTTTCCGACTGCAAACTGGAGGATTGGCAGAACAATTGGAAGCAGTATTTTCATCCTATGCCTATCGGGGACAAGCTGCTTATCCGTCCCGTTTGGATTGACGATTATGACGCCGACGGCAGAGCTGTGCTTGATATTGAGCCGGGACTTGCTTTTGGCTCAGGCTCGCACCCTACCACAAGGCTATGCCTGCAAACGCTTGAAAGATATGTAAAGGACGGCGACAGCGTTTTGGATATTGGCTGTGGCTCGGGTATACTCTCGATTGCCACACTCCTACTCGGTGCAAAAACCGCACTCGGGGTTGACATAGATGCTATCGCAGTAAAAACGGCTAAGGAAAACGCAAAGCAAAACGGCTTTGGCGAGGACAGATTTAATGCTGTTGAGGGCAATCTTTCCGACAAGGTTGACGGAAAATTCGATATTGTCGTGGCGAATATCGTTGCCGACATTATTATGGAATTTAACACCACGGTGGGCAATTTCTTAAAGGATGACGGTGTGTATATTACAGGCGGAATTATCGAAAGCCGAGAGGACGAGGTGCTTTACTCGTTTGAACAAAACGGCTTTGAGGTTAAGGAACGCTTTGAGGATAACGGATGGCTTGTGTTCGTTCTTAAACGGAAATAAAAAATTGGGAGCAGTTCATTTGAACTGTTCCCGTTTTATTTTGTATTGATATTCATTTTTCCCGTTTCATATCCGCCGAGGTCGAGCGATACGAAATCATAGCCCAGCTCTTTAAGCGTTGAATTAATGTATTCGGCATTGGTTAAAACCGTTTGCATTTCTGAGGGCAATACCTCAATTCGTGCAAGTCTTTCGTGCATTCTTACCCTTACCTGAGAAAGTCCGAGACTAAGCAAAAATTCCTCTGCTTTGTCTGTCATTTCAAGCTTCTTTTGGGTAACAGGTTCGTTGTAATTAATTCTTGTTGCAAGGCAGGCGAGCGACGGCTTTGAATGTGTCGGCAGTCCGAGTTCCTTTGACAAGGCTCTTATCTCTGCTTTTGTAAGACCGACGCTTTTCAGCGGGCTTTGCACGCCCAGTTCAACTATTGCAGCTTCTCCGGGGCGAAAATCCTTACTGTCGTCGGCATTGCTACCCTCTAAAAGCGTATCGAATCCGCTGTCGTGAGCCGTGCTTTTCAGCCGTGAGATAAGCTCTTTTTTGCAATAATAGCACCTGAGCAGAGAGTTTTCAACAAAGCCGTCAATTTCAAGCTGATTGATTTTAACATTTATATGCTTAGCTCCGATTTTTTTGCACAGGCTTTCGGCTTCGCACAGCTCTCTTTTCGGAAAAGCCGAACAGTCGGCGGTGAGTGCAAGTACATTTTCGCCGCCGAGAGCGTCAACGCAGATTTTCAGCAGTAATGTGCTGTCAACTCCGCCCGAAAACGCAACAGCAGTTTTTTTGTATTTTTTAATTTCGTTTATCAGCAGGCTCTTTTTTTCTGAAAGTATCATTTATTTTGATTTCTTTTTTCTGTTTCTTAAAACAATCATAAATATCATTCCGACAACACCGCCGATTGCATTCATCATCATATCGGTCATAGTGTCTACAAGTCCGAGATAGCCGTATTCATTGTGATATTTTGAAATATCTACCATTGCGGTTTCGTTTCCGTATTTTGAAAGTTGAAGATTTGTGCCGTGCAAAGTATCCATAAGAAATTCGTAAAACTCCCAACCGACTGCAATCGACAGCGCAAACATAATGCTGAACAATGCGGCAAGCGTTGCGGCACAGTTGCCCTTTTTACGCTGAATGATACAAGCAAAATCATAGCCGAATACGGCGCAGACAAAGCCTGTCAGCATATGCATAAAATCATCAAACCACATAAGTCTGTCGAATAAGCCCAAGTACGAGCCGAACACAATTCCGATAAAGATAATCACATTAAGCATAGTTTGGCTCAAAGGCGGTACTTCTATAATAAAACTGGTATGACCGAACACCTGAAACATATCCCACAAGTGAGAAAAGATGAAGCAAAACACGCTCTCAAAGCCCATTATAACATCACCTGTAACGAAGCTGTATGTCGCACAAACAATCATACTTATTCTTACGATTATCCAAAATATAAATTGAGCCTTTGGTATTTCATTAATAGGGTCTTTTCTTAATTTATAAGCCATTATTTTCCATCCTTATTATCGTTGTACCTTTGCTTCTTTTTATCGAGATAAGAAACATTTACATAGTCCGGAAGTCCGTTTCGATACGGAACTTGAGGAACACCTTTTACGAGAGGCATAAGATATTCCACCATTTCGTCAGTTACATCATTTCCCTCTGTGTTAATCCATTCACGGGGAATTGTTTTTTCGGCATTGGCAACCACACCTACTCTTTCGGTATAGTATTCTACCGAATAAGGATTGTTTGATATTCTTCTGAGAGTTGCAAATTCTCCGCTTTTGCCTGACACGGCAGCCTTAACTGCCACCATACCGAGATTTTGCGCCTCGGTGATGTCGGTAAGCGACGCGGTGTGTCCCGCACTTCTTTGGAGAACGGAAAGTTCAAGCGACCTTACCTTACATCCGATTTGCTCCTCGACAACATCCTTTAAGTAAGCGCCTGTTCCGCTGAGCATTACATGGCCGAACTTGTCCAACTTGTCGCCTCTTGCGGAAATATATTCGCCGTTTTCGTCACGGATTCCCTCGCTTACAACAACTATTACCGAGTTGTATTCCTGAAGCTTACCCTTTACATCGCTGACAAATTTATCAACAGAGAACGGAACTTCAGGCACATATATAAGATGAGGCGCAACATTTTTGCTGTCACGGGCAAGCACGCTGGAAGCGGCAAGCCAGCCTGCGTCTCTGCCCATAGCCTCGATAATGTGAACCGATTTAATGCTGTAAATAGCTGTGTCGTAGGTTACATTTCTTACCGCAAGAGCAACAAATTTTGCCGCACTGGCAAATCCCGGCGAATGGTCGATTCCCATAAGGTCGTTATCAATGGTTTTTGGGATTCCCATTACTTTAATGTCTATATTATTTTCTGCAACATATCTTGAAAGCTTCTCAACGGTGTCCATCGAGTCGTTTCCTCCGATATAGAAGAAATAGCCGATGTCGTATTTTTTGAGTGCTTCGATAATTTTTGCATATTCCTGCTCGTCGTTTGAAAGCTTGTATCTGCACGAGCCTAAAAACATAGCGGGTGTCATACGAAGTCTGTTAAGCCTTGACGGCTTGTTTCCGAAATGCTCCGTCAGGTCGATTACATTATCCTCTAAAAGTCCCTGAATGCCGTGTACCATACCGTAAACCGTACCGATGTCGGTGTGATTAAAGGCATATTCGATAGCACCTGCAAGGCTTGCGTTAATTACCGCAGTCGGCCCGCCCGACTGACCTATAATCATATTTTTTGCCATATTCTACCTCTTTATATAAAACAATATATATAGTGATTATTCACAACATCTATGTATTATATAACGGAACACCGAATAATGCAAATGTTTTATATACAGCCTGTTGAAAAAGTATTTTCGACAGACTGAGGCTTCATTTTCAATGAGAGGACTCTCAACGCTCCCCTTATCAAGGGGAGATGTCACCGTAGGTGACAGAGGGGATAGTCGTTAGTGTTTAGAATGCTGTTCGGAACAGTCAGGCAAATCCCTCCGTCACACCTTACGGTGCGCCACCTCCCTTATTAAGGGAGGCATTAATTTTTATCGGCGTGTCTCAGAGATTTCTTTGACAGTATAAAAGCACTCTGTTTATCGGCAGAGTGCTTTGTTTTGGTGTCTTGATTATTTGGAAAGCATAGGGGTGGAGAGGTATCTGTCGCCGCTGTCGGGGAGTAATACGACAATGTTCTTGCCCTTGTTTTCAGCTCTGCGAGCTACCTGAGCAGCCGCCCAGAGAGCAGCACCCGAGCTTATTCCGACGAGAGCGCCCTCCTGCCTTGGAAATGCGGCGCCAAATTCAAACGCAGCCTCATTAGGCACGGTGATTACCTCATCGTATATTTTTGTATCAAGGGTGTCGGGAACGAAGCCTGCGCCGATACCCTGAATTTTATGCGCTCCGCCTTTGCCTGTGGTTAAAACAGGGGAGGTCTCCGGCTCAAGTGCAATGATTTTTACATTTGGGTTCTTTTCTTTTAGATATTTGCCTACGCCCGATACTGTACCGCCTGTTCCTACACCTGCGATAAACACATCAACCTTTCCGTCAAGGTCTTTGTAAATCTCCGGTCCTGTTGTTTCGTAATGTGCTTTTGGATTAACGGGGTTTTCAAATTGACCCGCAATAATCGAGTTTGGCGTCTGCTCTTGCAGTTCCTTGGCTTTTGCGATAGCACCTGCCATTCCCTGTGAAGCGTCTGTAAGTACAAGCTCTGCACCGTATGCCTTCAAAAGGTTTCTGCGTTCAACGCTCATTGATTCGGGCATAGTGATTATTACCTTAAATCCTTTAGCAGCTGCGTAAGAGGCAATTCCTATTCCTGTATTGCCGGAGGTCGGCTCGATGATTGTTGCGCCCTCGCTCAGCTTTCCGCTTGCAACAGCGTCGTCGATAATTGCTTTCCCAACTCTGTCCTTTACCGAACCGGCAGGGTTGAAATATTCAAGCTTTGCATAGATATTTGCGTCAAGGTTGTTTTCTTTTTCAAAATTTTTAATTCTGACTAACGGTGTGTTACCGATTGTGTCGGCAACAGATTGATACAGTGCCATAATGTTTACCTCACTTATTACTTTGATTGTTATAGATTTATCCACGGGGCTTATTGTCCTTAGGTTGACTTCATCATAGCACATAATTCCTACTATGTCAATAGGTTTTGTAGTAATTTTACAAAAACTTTGTTTCGCCTTGTTTCAAACAGAATTTTTGATAAATAATAAATCAGCTTTTTATATGATTAAGCGAGAAAAAACGAGAATTTGCGAGTAAGTGTAATTTATTTGAAATTAGGTGTTGACTATTTTTTGATGTTATGATATTATACCAAAGCAATAAAAATAAATTATTCGGAGGAAAAGACTATGTCAACATTTATGCCAAAGACAGACGACATCGAGCGTGCATGGTATATTATTGATGCAGCTGACAAGCCACTCGGCCGTGTTGCTGCTCAGGCTGCTTCACTTCTCAGAGGTAAGCATAAGCCAATCTTTATGCCAAATGTAGATTGCGGCGATTTCGTTATCATCATTAACACAGACAAGGCTGTACTTACAGGCGATAAGCTTAATAAGAAGCTCTATCAGCATCACTCAGGCTATATCGGAAACCTCAAGGAGGTTAAGTACGGTACTCTTATGAAGGAAAAGAGCGACTTTGCTATGGAGCTTGCTGTAAAGGGTATGATTCCTGACACAACTCTCGGCAGAAAGCAGCTTACCAGATGTAAGATTTATAAGAACGCAGAACACAAGCACGAGGCTCAGAAGCCTGTTGCTTATGAAGCATAAGGAGGTAATTTAATATGTACGAATCAAATCCTTATTTCTACGGAACAGGCAGACGCAAGGAGTCTGTTGCTCGTGTACGTGTTTACGCAGGTACAGGTAAAATCATTATCAATGACAGAGACATCGATGATTACTTTGGTCTCGAGACCTTAAAGCTCGTTGTTCGTCAGCCACTTACACTTACAGATACAACTGAGAAGTTCGACATTATCTGCCGTGTAAACGGTGGTGGTGTATCAGGTCAGGCAGGCGCTATCCGTCACGGCCTTTCAAGAGCGCTTCTTCAGTATGATGAGGCTCTTCGTCCTGCACTCAAGAAGGCTGGCTTCCTTACTCGTGATCCTCGTATGAAGGAAAGAAAGAAGCCGGGTCTTAAAGCAGCTCGTCGCGCACCACAGTTCAGCAAGAGATAATCAGTATTATCTATACAAGGCATTCCTTATGGAGTGCCTTTTTCTTTTGCACGATGAGGTGGGTGCAAAAAACTCCACAGCCTTGATGACTGCGGAGCTTTCTGCTGTATATTATTTTTTGCTCTGCTTATTCATTAAAAGCAGAGATTTTTGTTTTTGTATGCCGTTATCAACTGTCAAAGCGAATATTTTTAATTCTTTGGGTGGTGTATACAGCGGTGAAAAATCTGCTGATACCCTCCAACGCACAGCCGATACCGTAAAGCCTTGTCATAAGCGTTAGACTTTTTATCGGACAGAAAATTAAAACTATTCCGACTGCCATAGAAGCTATCGAGAGAGCAAGCAGACCGCCCCAAGCGTTTAAGCCGATTCTCTTTGCGTCGATTGACGCCTGAACAGAGAAAAGACCGCCCGTTGTTATGAATATTCCCAAAACCGTGCTGAAAAACGAAAGCACCCAATTTGTTTTTGCAATGAATACTATACCCAGCACGATTGCCAAAATGCCGAGCGCCAAATCGAATTGAAAGGCAATGTTGTATCTGTCGTCCGAGAAATAGGCACAGATTTTTATTACGCCGAGCATAATGATGAATGCGCCGAGAATACAGCAAACCACATTCATTGATATTTGCGGAAAGATGATTAGAGCAACTCCCATAAGAGCGAAAAGTACGCCGGCACAAATGTAGGCTGTTTTTATACTCTTTAAGTATTTCATGCCGATACCTCCGAATGATTATAAATATGTTTACTAAAACGCAAAAACACCGACACGAATACGACAGACTATGATTCGTGTCGGTAAGAAAAGCGGTCAATTAGGTATAAGTAAGAGGGGGAAATCAGACCTGAGGAGAAAAAATATAAAGAAAACCCAAATAGCTTGGATAGCCTGAATCTTAATTAAATTGACCGATAGCCGAGCTGTTTACCTCTGCTATGGCTTTATTAAAACACAGACAGCCAAAAAATAAAACTGTCAAAAAAAGAGAAATATGCAATTATTGCACATTTCCCTCATTTTGTACTAATTATTTTCAATTACATTGAGTGAGTTTTCTATATTTTCGGGGAAAATCCTGCCGAGCTTTTTAATAAAGTCCTCAGGATTTGTTTTCATTCCCAGTTGTACCCATTCGGAAAAAGTACCTGCAATGGCGTGCTTATAGAAAATCGAAATTATTCTTATGTCGTCATCGTTTACGCACAGATTTTTCTTTTTGCATAAATCCTTTATCTTATGCTCGATTATTCTGCCTATGCCGTTTGCCATATACAACTTGATTTTGTCGGCATATTTGGACGAAAAAATGTTAGAAATTATGCTCTTGTTAATCAGAGCGCTTCCTGCGATTTTATGAAATGCGTTCTCCCACGAAAAATTATCGTCGTCTCCGTCAATGATTTCGTCAAGAATATTGTTAAACGAGTCGGCAAGAACATCATAAATATCATGGTAGTGATAATAAAATGTGTTACGGCTGATTCCGCATTCGTCAATTATGTCTCTGACCTTTATGCTGTCGAGAGGCTTGCTTTGTAACAGCTTTAGCATTGTAAGCTTGATTTCTTTTTTTGTAAACTGTTGCATATTTTACCTCCCCACATAATTCTATCTTAAAATTATACCATAATTCTCTCACTTTTGCAATATAAGTGGACTTCGTGTTTTTTGTATGATATATTAAAACAGAGCATACATTTTCAAACAGTTGTATAAAACGGGCGGTTTTTCTGTTTCGGGAGAATGCTTTATAATTTCATTCTTTAATTTACGATTTAGTAATAATCGTTGCAGAGTGCGGTTTATCTGTGCTATTATTAGCGTATAGATTAGGCGGTGATTTGATGAAAGAAAAAATATTTTTGCTTGAGGACGATTTATATTTGCGTGACGGGCTGAAAGAAATGCTTGCAAGTCAGGGGTATGCCGTTACGGCAGCCGAAACGATTTCGCAGGCAAGGGGGATTATTGCGTCGGGCGTCTTTGATTTGATTATCCTTGATGTTATGCTTCCCGACGGAAGCGGTCTTGACCTTTGTGCGTCGCTGAGGGCCTCGGGAGTTACTTCGCCGATACTCTTTTTGACTGCGTGCGATGATGAGATAAACATCGTAAAGGGACTTGATTCGGGTGCGGACGATTATGTTACAAAGCCGTTTAAGTTGTTGGAGCTTATGTCGAGGGTGCGTGCGCTCATCAGACGCTCGGGAAACGGCTCTTCGGTTATAAGCAGCGACGGAATTGTTATTGATATGAACAATATGACGGTAAAAAAGGATAACGAAACTATGTTTTTGACAAAGACGGAGTTTCAGATTTTATGCTGTCTTATTCGCAACAGCGGTGTTATCGTTACCCGTGATACGCTTTTGAAAAACATATGGGACGAAAGCGGAAACTTTATTTATGACAACACCCTGAGCGTGCATATGAGCAGACTTAGAGAAAAAATCGGAGCAGAGCATATAGTTACCGTAAGAGGTGTCGGATACAGATGGGAGGACACCAAATGAGTGCTTACGCTGTTTTGGGCGGTGTAATTTTGATTTTGCTTGTGGCTTGCGTTGTACTGCTCGTAAAGAATGTCAAAACGAACCGAAATATTGACAAGCTTACAATGCAGATTAACGATTTCCTTAATCACGATATAATGACGCCGTTTAGCCTGTATGATAATGATTTTGCGAGATTGCAAAACGGTGTTGCGGATTTGCAGGAGGCTGTAAGGCTTGAGGAAAACAAGCTTGCACGGGAAAACAAGAAAAATATGGAATTTATTTCCGATATTTCTCATCAGCTGAAAACTCCTATCGCAGCGATTAAGCTTTACTGTGAAATGGATGATGAGATAAATCCGACCGTGCATAATACCAAAGAGCTTGAACTTATAACAAAAATGGAAAGCCTTGTGTATCAGCTTTTGAAGCTTGAAAAAATCAAGACGAGCGATATATACGGCGAAAATTATAAAAGCTGTGAACTGTCGGAGCTGATAAACAGCGTGATTTGCGAATTTAAGCCGATGTTTCCCGAAAAGAAGTTTATTGTTTCGGGGAAAAGCATCATAAGATGCAGCAAAAGCTGGATAGGCGAGGCGGTGTCGAATGTTATAAAAAATGCTTGCGAGCATACGGATGAAGACGGTCGGGTTACGGTAGAAATAAGTGACCGTCCGAGAACATCTGTTATTAAGATTTATGACAACGGAGGCGGAGCAAACGAGGACGACCTTAATAATTTGTTTGTGCGATTTTACAAGGCTGACAATGCAAGCCAAAAAAGCACAGGCATAGGTCTTGCAATAGCAAAGGCGGTGGTTGAGCGACATCACGGCGTTATTTCCGCAGAAAATTATAATGACGGCTTGGCGGTTAATATCTGTCTGCCGCATATAGAAGCTAACGAATTGATATAGCATAAATGCAGCCCTATCCAATATCAGGTGTTGGAGCAGGGCTGTTTTCTTACAAATTCTTAATCTTGGCGTAAGAGTAATGAAAGAGTGCCGTGTTATTATTATAGTGAAGAAAGGCTAAAACAGAAAGGATTGATACTATGAGCATTATTTCGTGCAATGGGTTGACAAAGGAATATATAAGCGGTGACTGCATCGTAAAAGCTGTCGACAGCGTAACTGTTGAGTTTGAGCAGGGTGAATTCTGTGCGATTACGGGACCGTCAGGCTCGGGCAAATCCACTCTTTTGCATATGCTCTCGTCGCTTGAAAATCCCACTTCGGGATATGTTCTGTATAATGACGCCAAACTTGGAAATTACAGCGACAATCAGCTTTCCATTCTTCGCAGGAGACGCTTCGGCTTTGTGTTTCAGGCATACAATCTTGTAAACGAGCTTACGGGAATGGAAAATATTTTGCTTCCGATTATGCTTGATTCTAAAAAACCCGACGAACAATATTTGGAAAGAATTGTAAACATATTAGGCATAAAAGACAGGCTTGAGCATTTGCCGTCTGCGCTTTCGGGCGGACAGCAGCAAAGAATTGCGATAGCAAGAGCGCTTGCAAATAAGCCGTCAATTCTTTTTGCGGATGAGCCGACGGGAAATTTGGACAAAAAAAGCGGAGAAGAGGTGCTTACTCTTCTTAAATATGCTGCCGAAGAGCTTGGTGTTACGCTGATACTCGTTACCCACGACCTGCATGTTGCGGAACAGGCAGACAGGATTTTAACCATTGAGGACGGAAAAATCGTCAGAGATTCAAGGTCAGAGGTGGTATGATGAAAAACAAATTAACCGTTAATGATATTGCTCTTGCAAACATAAGGCAGAGAAAAAAGCAATATTTGATAATGATTATCGGTATAGTTCTTGCTATGGTTTTTTCCGGCAGTATTGTGTTTTTTGTATCTGCCGCAAAGGAAACCTCCCGTGCGAGTATGATTGAGGCAAACGGCTATCAAAACATTGCTATGGGTGCCGATTGGCTTAGCGAGGAGGATTACGAACTTGCAAAGCAGAAAAATGTGATACAGGATTATGCCGTTGTGGACGTTATGGGATATGCCTATTCTTCGGAAGGTCTCAAAAGACTTGGCTGTGATATAGGCAGGGCGAATGATAAATTTCGCCAAATATCCAATCAAAAGCTGATAGAAGGCAGACTTCCCGAAGCAAAGGACGAGATTGCCATTGAAAGCGAGGCTCTTAAAAGGTTGGGTTATCGTGACGCCGGTGTAGGAAGTACGATTACCGTAAATGTTGATATTCAAAACGGTAACGGCTACGGCGAAACGGTCGAAAAGAATTATGTCATCACGGGTATATTAAAGGACAAAAAGAGCAATTTCGCATTCAGCTATGATTATGACAGTACCAATTCGTCACACGCACCTTCCATTCCTGCGATGTTTGTTGCAGACGATACCGTTATGGACTCGGGCGGAAGAACGAAACTGATTGCGTATATAGTTGAACATCAATCTTACTTTCGTTCAATTAACGGCGAACAAAATCTTTTTGGCTATTTGGAAAAAAATTATCCCGAATTTCATAATTCGGAATATCAGACTTACGGCACAAGCTATGATTCGTCATCTGTTTTAGATTATCATATGTTTAATAACGGAGAGCTGATGCTGTTTATTGTGCTTGTTTTGATATTTGCTTCTTGCGTTGCCATAGTGAACTCTTTTAATAACAACTTAAAGGAGCGCAGACAGCAGATAGGAATGCTCAGAGCCGTTGGTACGACCAAGCGACAGATAATTCATATTTTCGGCAGAGAGGCATTTATTATAGCACTTATTTCTACGCCGATAAGTATTTTGATTTCGTATTTGCTTGTGTATCTGGGTATTAATTTGATGAGCGACAATGCGGTTATGACAAAGAGCATTTGGACACTTCCGATTGCAGCGGTGATAAATATGACTGTCGTTATGCTTGCGGCACTTGTGCCGTTGATTATTGCATCGGGCATTTCACCTATGCAGGCAATTCGTGATGTCAGAACTCAACGCAGGGCAAAGGTAAAGAAGATTCATTCAAAGATGCAATATAAACCTGCCACTCATCTTGCAAGACGAAACGGTCAGCTATATAAAGGCAGCAAGATTGCGGTCGGAATGATTTTGGCTGTTTCGATTATGTTTTCTGCGTTTGGCTTTTCGTTCCTTGCTTATCAAAAGGAAAACAAGCCTACTATTCCGTATGATTACACTTTATATTGCTCAAGCAGTGATGGTGCTACACAGGCAGAAAGGCAGACGATTGCTTCAAATCCGCTTGTTAAGAGCGTCAGAGGAACAAAGAGCGATAATGTATATGTCAAGGCTGATTATTCGGATATGCTTTTCAGGGCGCTGAATTCGTGGATGATACTTGATGTAGACGAGAACTATAAAAAAATAAAATCAGCTGAGGATTATGCACGCATAATTACCGAGTGTGATACGAATAAGATTAGAGAACACAATCCTTCCGAATTAGAGGAACTTGGAATTGCCGATGATGTTTGGAATATGACAATTAGTTCATATGACCAAGCCGAAATCAACTCTCTTGAAAAGGATGTATATGACGGCAGGATAGATTATAACAAGATACGCTCAGGCGAAGAAATAATTATGATTATGCCTAAAAAGGCGGAGCTATTGGCCAGATTATATAAAAACGGATATGGCGAGAGCTATAACTATGATGACGAGGTCGGCAAAGACGGAGATTATGGTTATAAATCTGTTATTACTGCCGAAAGCAAGTATAAAGCGGGTGATGAGATTGAAATTTATTCACCTGTCACAAAGAGCTTTAAGACTGTAAAAATAGGTGCATTGGTATCACCGGGCAGAAAAACTGACAGATATGATATTGTAAGCACACATGGGGTGGGACTTATTACCTCACACGACGGCTTGTATTCGATAAACAACAGTAGCGGTTACGAGCGACTGTATATGTCTTTGTATGAAAAGCCTGACGAACAGACAGATACTGAATTCACCGAATTTCTTGACAGTTATGTTGTGAAATATCAAGCTTATTTAAGCTCTACATTTAAGGAAAGTCAGCAGTTGGAGCATACTTATCGTTCCGGAATGACTGCTATACTTGTAATTATGATTATCAGCTTTGTTATATGTGCAAGCATAATCAATAATTCGATTACTGCACAAATCAGAGAAAACAAGCGTGCAATCGGCACATTGCGTGCGGTCGGAGCAGGAGAGGGCGTACTGGTTAAATCGTATTGTCTGAGAATGATGTCTATGTTCGGCTGGGGAGCAGGTGTCGGCTTCGGAATTTATATCATAGGATATTTTGTTATCGGAGAGCTTTGCAAACGGATTGAATATTTGGGACTTGATATGCTGTTCAGACCGTTGCCTGCTGTTTTTATGGTTGTGTTGCTATTCGTTGTTTGCCTTATAAATCTATGGTCTAAGGTAAGGCGTGAAATGAAAAACAGTATTGTTGAAAATATAAGGGAGTTATGATGAAAAAAATATTATCTTTATTAGTATCAATTTTGCTTTGCGTTTGTATGCTTGTGCCGTGTGCGACAGCTTTTGCAGAGGAGGACGAAGCTCAGACACCGGTAAACTCTTCTGTTCCGAGGCTTATGCTCACTTCGTACAGCGTAGAGGGCGGATATGCTTCGCCGTCAGAGCAAAAAGAGCTGTCTCTTACAGTAAAGAATTACAGCAGGGACAAGGCAATATATAATGTTAAGCTGTCGCTTACAGACGACAGTGCGGAAATTCAACCCGATGGTACGGGTACTACCTTTGTGCAAAAAATAAATGCGGGTGCATCATATACTTGGAAGCTTAAAATAGGTGCAAGTGCCACGGCTTCCGTGGGAAATCATAAGCTTACGGTTTCAAGCGAGTATGAGGACGAATACCATTCTGCGTTTTCTAATTCGGACACCGTAATCGTCAAAGTAAAGCAAAAGACGGAGCTTTCTTATGACGGGATTGTACTTGCCTCAAGGCTTACTCAGGACAGCTCGTCGTCGATGAATGCGGTGCTGATGAACACGGGAAAATCCGTAATAAAAAATGCTAAGGTGTCGCTTGATGTTGAAGGCGTTACAACGGGCGGAGTGCTGTTTATCGGCGAAGTGCCTGTCGGTGAAAGCAAAAGCGGAACGATTAATTTTATGGTTGATTCGTCTGCCGAGGGCGAAATCAAAGGTACTGCAACAATCACCTATGAAAATGACTTCGGCGAGGAATTCAGTCAGACGGTTGAGCTTACTTCAAATGTTGAGCCTAAAAAGGAAGAAACCGAGCAGGAGCAGGAAAAACAGCCTAAGTTCAGACTATGGTGGGCATTTATGCTTGGCGGATTGGTAATAGGCGGTGCCGTTGGTGCAATAATACCGATTTCAATTAATTCTTACAAGCGTCGCAAGGAGGACGAACTGAGGCTTTGATAATTTAGCCAAAAAGAAAGTGAAATATTCGTCACACTTTAGTGCGTGAATGAGATATTGCTGTTGACAAAGGGCTTGATTTATGATTAGATAATATATGCGGCATTGCTTAGTATGGGCGATGCCGTCATATTTTGTTTGGAGAATTGATATGACTGCAATAATTGAAGCGATTTACGGCTTTCTATGGAACGATTTATTCACTATTACACTTGGTCAAACAAAGATAGGTATACCGTTTTTGGTTTTGCTTCTTATACCTACGGGTATATATTTTACTGTAAGAACTCGCTTTATGCCTATCAGGAAGCTTCCCGATATGATCAGGGCGCTCGGAGAAAAGAGAGATGACAAATCCAGCCTTTCTGCGTTTCAAACTCTGATTGTTTCTACCGCAACGAGAGTAGGTATGGGAAATCTTGTGGGCGTTGTTGCCGCTATTTCGTTTGGCGGAGCAGGTGCTGTATTTTGGATGTGGCTCAGTGCGCTGTTGGGTGCGTCTACCGCTTATGCCGAGGGTACTCTTGCTCAGCTTCATAAGAAAAAGGACAAGCTTTACGGCGGCTATCACGGCGGTCCTGCTTACTATATCCACGATTTTGTTGAGAAAAAGAGAAAAAAGCCGATTAAAAAGTCTGTGCTTGCCATTTTGTTTGCGTTCTTCGGCTTGCTTTGTTGGTGCGGAATAAGTCAGGTTATAAGTAATTCCGTAACCTCTGCATTTGATAATGCGTTTTCAATTCCGCCGATTTACACAACCGTTGTTTTGGTTGCTCTTGCGGCTGTCATTGTGTTAAGAAAGAATGCGACGGTTAAGTTTCTTGATGTTATCGTTCCGATTATGGCGGTGCTTTATTTTGTAATTACAATCTTTATTATTTTGAAGAACATTACACTTATGCCGAGCGTTTTCAAGCGTATTTTTGAGGAGGCATTCGGTTTAAGACAGATTGCCGGAGGCGGATTCGGCGCTGTGCTGATGAACGGTGTTAAGAGAGGCTTGTTTTCTAATGAGGCAGGCTCGGGTTCTGCTCCGTGTGCGGCTGCGGCTGCCGAGGGAAAAAGCCCGGAGGCTATCGGTATGGTGCAATCGCTCGGTGTTTTGATTGATACTATTGTTATCTGCACTTGTACCGCAATGATTATTCTTCTTGTACCCGATAATGTTGTCGGTTCGCTTCAGGGAATGGAGCTTTTGCAAACCGCTATGAACTACCATCTCGGTCCGGGCGGAACTGTGTTTATAGCAGCTATACTGTTCTTGTTCAGCTTTTCCACCTTTATCGGAATTTTGTTCTACGCTCGCTCCAATGTTTCGTACATTTGCGGTGAGAATTGGCTCAGCCAAAACATTTATAAGGTGGTTGCACTCGTTATGCTCTTTGTGGGCGGATTGCGTTCGTTCACCGTTGTTTGGGACCTCGGCGATGTGGGTATCGGTCTTATGACAATCATCAATTTAATAGTGCTTATTCCTATGTCTAAGGAGGCAATCGCCCTGCTTGACAAAGACCGTAAATTAAAAAAATAATTGAAAAGTCCTCTTTTATCGAAATTTAGCGATTAAAGAGGATTTTATTTTTGCTTTTCGCTTGCATTGAGCATCTAAATTAAGTATTATATAAATACTGATAACGCAATAATTATGTGGGAGAATGCTATGAACAGAATTATCTTTTCTGACGAGAGCGAAAGAAAATACGCTCTTGCCTGTCTTGCATTTGCTAAAAGACTCGGCTTGATTGACGATGACAGTCTTGATGCGATTTATAAAAGATGTGAGGCGGAAAACGCACTCAGAAAATCCAAGCTTTCGTCAAATGAAACGGTGTACGGTCCGACTGCTTTTTCACCGAATGAATATCTTGATTATGAGCTTACAAGATTTAAGCTTGATTTTGCAGGTGAAAGCGACAAGGTACGCTATGATTATAAACCTATCGAAAAAAAGGATATGAAGGCATATTATAAGGCAAACAAGGATTTGTTCACAAGATATAACAGAGAACGCTTTTTCTTCTTTGAGGTTAAAACGGTTATCTATAAAAAAATAAGAGAGGATGAGTACGAGAATGAAGTCAACAGTATATTATGTCAGCTCTCTTAACGGAAATGACGAAAACGACGGTCTTACTGCACAGACTGCCTTTTTAACTCTCGACAGGATTAATTCCCTTACTCTTGAGGCAGGCGACAAGGTTTTGCTTGAAAACGGCTCTGTTTTTGAAAATCAGTTTTTGCACATTAAAAACGCAGGCGATATTAACGGTGAGCCTATCGAGGTAGGTGCTTACGGTGACGAGAACGCAATGCCTCATATTGCCGCAAACGGCAACGGGGTATGGTATCAGGATTACGGCACGGAGCTTGATTTTCAGCACCATGTGTATAATGGTGATGTTTCGTCGGCGGTGCTTCTTTATGATACGGAGAATATAATAATCCACGATATTGAAATCAGTAACAAAGAGCGTTTTACCGATATGCAGGCATATTGCGCTGCCGATAAAATGGACAGAACGGGTGTTGCCGTTGTTGCACAGAACAGGGGAACGCTTCATTCTATAACTCTTGATAATCTTTTTGTTCATGATGTAAACGGAAATGTCTATAATAAGCATATGAACAACGGCGGAATTTATATGACTTGCTTTACTCCGGCAGATGAGGAAAAAACAGGCGTTGCAAGATATGACGGCGTGACCGTAAAAGACTGCTTTGTTAAAAATGTAAGTAGATGGGGCATTGCTGTCGGTTATTCATATCGCCATAATGATTTTTCGTCAAAGGAATTGTCGGAGGATTTGTTTAAGAAATACGGCAACGAGAATATCACCATTGTTAATAACTATGTTAAATTTGCGGGCGGAGATGCTATTACTCCTATGTACGCTTTGGCTCCGCTTGTTGAACATAATTTGTCCGATTCCTGTGCAACGGAAATGAATGACAGATATTATAAATATCCCGAAAAGCGTATGGGCAAGGTAGCTGCCGCTATTTGGCCGTGGAAGTGCAAGAATGCACTTTTGAGATATAATGAGGCGGTAGACACTAAGGTAAACCAGGACGGTATGGCTTGGGACGCAGACTCGGGCGACGGAACAACCTATGACAGCAATTACAGCAGGCTCAACGAGGGCGGATGTATGATGTTTTGTTTGCAGCAGGCTGTGCATAATACATTTATCAATAATTTGAGCTATGACGATTTAAGCGGTACGATGACACCTGCAAGCAATCCCGACGCACTTGTTGCAAATAACAAGTTTTATGTTCGCAAGGGTGTGCCGTTCAGACGACCGAGAAATCACGGCAAAATGACATTGAAGAACAATGAAGTAATTAAAATCAAATAATATAGACAGAGAGGTAATGCAATGGCAAAGACAAAGGGAAGAGTTACTATACCCACCGATATGGATGTGGTAAAGGAAACGCTCGAAATTATGGACAAATGGGGCGCTGACGCTATTCGTGACTGTGACGGAACAGAGTTCCCGCAGGAACTGAAGGACGCAGGCGCAAAGGTTTATGCAACCTATTACACAACCCGTAAGGATAACGAATGGGCAAAGGCAAACCCGGACGAAATTCAGCAGATGTATATTATGACAAAGTTCCATACTGCTGTAAGCGATTCCCTTGAAATTCATCTTATGGATAACCTTTATCCCGATATGCTCAAGGTAAATGATTATGACGATATTACCAGATGGTGGGAGGTTATCGACCGTACAACGGGCGAGGTTGTACCTACTGACACATGGAGATATGATGCAGAAAGCGGAAATGTGGTTATTTGCAACGCAAAGCCGTTCCACGAATATACCGTAAGCTTCCTTGCTTATATTATGTGGGACCCGGTACATATGTATAACGCTGTGGTAAATGAGTGGAAGGATGTTGAGCCTCAAATTACTTTTGATGTTCGCCAGCCTAAGACAAGGGCGCATTCTCTTGAGAGATTGCGTAAGTTTCTTGAAACTCACGAGTATGTTGATGTTGTAAGATTTACAACCTTTTTCCATCAGTTCACTCTTATTTTTGATGAGCTTGCAAGAGAAAAGTTTGTTGACTGGTTTGGATATTCCGCATCTGTAAGCCCGTATATTCTTGCTCAGTTTGAGCAGGAGGTAGGATATAAATTCCGTCCCGAGTTCATAATTGACCAGGGCTATATGAATAATACATATCGCATTCCGTCTAAGGAGTTCAGAGATTTTCAGGCTTTCCAAAGACGAGAGGTTGCAAAGCTTGCTAAGGAAATGGTGGACATTGTTCACGAGTACGGCAAGGAAGCAATGATGTTTATGGGCGACCATTGGATTGGTATGGAGCCGTTTATGGACGAGTTTGCTTCAATCGGTCTTGATGCGGTTGTAGGCTCTGTCGGAAACGGTGCAACCCTCAGACTTTTCAGCGATATTAAGAATGTTAAGTACACAGAGGGCAGATTTTTGCCGTATTTCTTCCCGGATGTTTTCCACGAGGGCGGCGACCCGATTTACGAGGCAAAGGTTAATTGGGTGACAGCAAGAAGAGCAATCCTCAGAAGCCCTATTCAGCGTATTGGCTACGGCGGATATTTGAAGCTTGCACTTCAGTTCCCTGAGTTCGTTGATTATATAGAGGGCGTATGCGATGAGTTCCGCACTCTTTATGATAATATTCAGGGCGTTACCCCTTACTGCGTAAAGAAAGTTGCAGTCCTTAATTGCTGGGGCAAGATGCGTGCTTGGTCAAACCATATGGTACATCACGGATTGTATTACAGACAGAATTATTCATATTTCGGCATTATCGAGGCTCTCAGCGGCGCACCGTTTGATGTTAAGTTTATCAGCTTTGATGATATTAAAAATGATAAGAGCGTGCTTGATGATGTTGATGTTATTATCAATGTAGGCGATGCAGATACAGCTCAGTCGGGCGGCGAATATTGGACTGACGAGGAAATTGTTACAGCTGTTAAGAGTTTTGTATATAACGGCGGTGGTTTCATCGGTGTAGGCGAGCCTGCTGCTCATCATTGGCAGGGTAAGTTTTTCCAGCTTGACGACATTTTGGGCGTTGAGGAGGAAAACGGTTTTACTCTCAATACTCGCAGATATAATACCGAGGAGCATCGTGACCACTTCATTCTTGCCGATACAGATAACGGCAATGTTGACTTCGGTGAGGGTAAGAAAAATATTGTTGCTCTCGACGGTACAACCGTGCTTGTTCAAAATGCTACCGAGCTTCCGTTTATGGTGCGTCATGCCGAGGAAGTTCAAATGGCAGTAAGACAGTTCGGCAAGGGCAGAGGCGTTTATATCAGCGGACTTCCGTATTCGTTTGAAAACAGCCGTGTGCTTTATCGTGCGGTTCTTTGGAGTGCAAGTGCCGAGAATGAGCTTAACTGCTGGTATTCAACTAACTATAATGTTGAGGTTCACGCTTATGTTAAAAACGGTAAATACTGCGTTGTAAATAATACATACGAGCCACAGGATACCACCGTATATGTAGGCGACGGCACAAGTTTCGACCTTCACCTCGACGCAAACGAAATCAAATGGTATCAAATTTAATTTGATATAACAAAAACGCTTGCAAAAGTAAGCGTTCAAACTAAAGAAAAACCCTGTTTCAGCGAAAGCCGAAGCAGGGTTTTATGTGTTTAATTGTTGCGAATATTTTGGCGAAAAATTATTTCGCTGTCAAAATTCTGTCGTTATTTCAAGAACTTAAAAGTCTTGAAAGTTATTACTTTACAGCTTCTTCTACTGCAACTGCGCATGCAACGGTAGCACCTACCATCGGGTTATTACCCATACCGATAAGTCCCATCATTTCTACGTGTGCAGGAACTGAAGATGAGCCTGCAAACTGTGCGTCGCTGTGCATTCTGCCCATTGTATCGGTCATACCGTATGAAGCAGGACCTGCAGCCATATTATCAGGGTGAAGTGTACGACCTGTACCGCCGCCTGAAGCAACTGAGAAGTACTTTTTGCCCTTTTCGAGACGCTCTTTCTTATATGTGCCTGCAACAGGGTGCTGGAATCTTGTTGGGTTAGTTGAGTTACCTGTGATAGAAACATCAACATTTTCCTTCCACATAATAGCAACGCCCTCGGTTACATCATTAGCACCGTAGCAGTTTACCTTTGCACGAAGACCGTTTGAGTAAGGTTTGCGGAATACTTCCTTAACCTCGCCTGTGTAGTAATCCATCTCGGTTTCGATATATGTGAATCCGTTAATTCTTGCGATAATCTGAGCAGCGTCCTTGCCGAGACCGTTAAGAATAACTCTAAGAGGCTTTTTACGAACTTTGTTAGCCTTCTCAGCGATACCGATAGCACCCTCAGCAGCAGCGAATGATTCGTGACCTGCAAGGAATGCGAAGCACTCTGTTTCTTCTTCAAGAAGCATCTTGCCGAGGTTACCGTGGCCGAGACCTACCTTACGCTGGTCAGCAACAGAACCCGGAATGCAGAATGACTGAAGACCCTCACCGATTGCGGCAGCAGCCTCAGCAGCAGTCTTAACGCCCTTTTTAATAGCGATAGCACAGCCTACTGTGTAAGCCCACTTTGCATTTTCAAAGCAGATAGGCTGAATACCCTCAACGATTTTATATGGGTCAAAGCCTTTAGCGTTGCAGATTTCTTTACATTCTTCGATTGATTTAATATCGTATTTTTCAAGAACAGCAAGGATTTGCTTTTCTCTTCTTTCGTATGATTCAAATAAAGCCATTATAATATCCTCCTACTCTCTTATTCTTTTCTTGGGTCGATAACCTTAACAGCATCGTCAACTCTGCCGTATTGTCCCTGAGCCTTTTCAAAAGCTGTGTTAGCGTCGTCGCCTGCCTTGATGAAGTCCATCATCTTGCCGAAGTTTACGAACTTGTAGCCGATGATTTCGTTATCCTTATCAAGTGCGATGCCTGTTACATAACCGTCTGTCATTTCGAGGTAGCGAGGACCTGCCTTGCGAGTACCGTACATAGTACCAACCTGTGAACGAAGACCCTTACCTAAATCCTCAAGACCTGCACCTACAACCAATCCGTCATCAGAGAAAGCACTCTGAGTACGACCGTAAACGATTTGGAGGAACAGCTCTCTCATAGCAGTATTGATAGCGTCACAAACAAGGTCTGTGTTGAGCGCTTCAAGAATAGTTCTGCCCGGAAGAATTTCCGATGCCATAGCTGCTGAGTGAGTCATACCCGAACAGCCGATTGTCTCTACAAGAGCTTCTTCGATTACACCGTTTTTAACATTAAGTGTAAGCTTGCAGGTACCCTGCTGAGGAGCGCACCAGCCAACACCGTGTGTAAAGCCGGAAATATCGGTAATTTCCTTTGCCTTAACCCATTTTGCTTCCTCCGGAATAGGAGCAGCACCGTGAGCAACGCCCTGAGCAACAGGACACATTGTTTCAACTTCGTGTGAGTAAACCATTTTCTAAACTCCTTACTTTTAATTTAGATAAATTTATTAAAATTTACTGTATATATTATAACCAAAATTTCTTTACTGTTCAAGAGTAAATATTGATTATCGTAAATTTTTGACAATTTTTACACAAATTCTATAAATTTTGTATTTACATATATATAAAATTAAAGCCTGCCTTGAATTTTGCGTCAAGAACAGGCTTTTTGTCGAATTATTTTCCCCAATTATCAATTACTTCCTGAAGCTTATCGGGGCATCTTGTGGTGATATTGTCGGGCTTATTTACGAAAGCACGAGCCATTTGGTATTTCTTATTGACTGTCCAGACGGAAAGCTTATATCCGTTATCGTGCAGAAGATTTGACAATGTTCTTGAGGCACAAATGTGGTTGCAGTTAATTCCGATTGCACCCGTTTGTTCCAGAACCTCCAAAATGTCCTGCTGATAGCTGTCAGAAAAAATCCTCACTCTGCTCGGCCAATAATTTATGTAGTACGCAATTCCGGGACAATTTTCCTTAACCTTATCGGTTTGGTGTTCGTCTATACCTGTAAAGAAAGCACGCTCCTCAAAGCCGTAATCAACAATCATATCATAGAGTGCAGGCAAAACCCTTACTTCTTTAATGTCGAGGTTAAGCTTCATATCGGTTTGGCTCACTCTGTCGAATACCTGCGTCAGCTCAACACCGTCGCTGTTATTTGCAACGATGTCGTGCGCAATAACGAGCGTTGAGTCGGGTCTTTGGCGAATATCAATTTCAACGACCTCCATATTATGCTCAATAGCGGTTTCGAGCGATTCCATAGTATTGTCCGGAGTGTCGAATGCACCTGTGTGTGCCGTGATAGTAAATCCATCCACAAAACTCAACTCTCTTTCGTCATATGTTTTATTAAATGCATATACTGTTACACCCGCTATCATAGCAACGCTTATGATGAATGCAAAAATCTGATATGTTACTCTCTTAGCCCAAGTGCGGGTTAAGTTCTTTTTTAGATATTGCTTGAGCTTTTCCTTGCGGCTTATGCTCTCTGCCATAAAATCACCTATTAATCAAATACGGTTTATTTATTTCCCGAATAGTTTGGAGCTTCCTTAGTGATGAATACATCATGAGGGTGAGACTCGATAAGACCTGCTCCGGTAATGCGAATAAACTGTGCGTTTGCACGAAGCTCTTCGATTGTGTGACAGCCTACATATCCCATACCTGAGCGCAAGCCGCCCATCATCTGATAAATTGTGTCAGAAACAGCTCCTTTGTAAGGGACACGACCTTCAACGCCTTCCGGAACGAACTTCTTTGAGCCTTTTTGGAAATATCTGTCGGCAGAACCGTGGTTCATAGCACCGAGGGAACCCATACCTCTGTAAACCTTAAACTGACGACCCTGATAAATTTCTGTATCGCCGGGTGCTTCGTCACAGCCTGCAACGAGTGAGCCGACCATAACGACGCTTCCGCCTGCTGCGAGAGCCTTTACCATATCGCCCGAATACTTGATACCGCCGTCAGCGATAACAGGAACGCCGTACTTATCAGCCATTTCTGCCGAGTCATAGATAGCGGTAATCTGAGGTACACCGATACCTGCAACAACACGAGTAGTACAGATAGAACCCGGACCGATACCGATTTTAACAGCGTCGGCACCTGCCTTAATAAGAGCCTCGGTAGCCTCTGCGGTTGCAACATTACCTGCGATAAGTGATACTGACGGGAATGCGTTTTTAACCTTTGTTACGTTATTAATAATATTTTGGGAGTGACCGTGAGCAGAGTCAAGAACGAAAGCGTCAACACCTGCTTCGTAAAGAGCCTGAGCGCGAATGAGAACATCGTCTGTTACACCCAGAGCAGCCGCACAGAGAAGTCTGTCTTTGCTGTCACGGGCAGTGTTAGGATACTTAACAGCCTTTTCGATGTCCTTGATTGTTACAAGACCTGTGAGTTTGCCGTGGTCGTCGATGAGAGGAAGCTTTTCAACCTTAGACTTCATAAGGATTTGCTTAGCCTCGTCAAGAGTAGTGCCTGCCTTTGCTGTAATAAGCTCGCTTTTCGGAGTCATTACAGTAGAAATCTTAACGCTGAAATCCTGAATGAAGCGCAGGTCACGGTTTGTAAGAATACCAACGAGTGTTCCGTCGTCCTCGCAAATCGGCACACCGCTGATTTTATATTTGCCCATAAGCATATCTGCGTCTTTAACGCTGTGCTGAGGGGAAAGATAAAACGGATTAAGAATAACACCGTTTTCGCTTCTCTTAACCTTATCTACCTCGGTAGCCTGCTCCTCGATAGTCATATTTTTATGAATAACACCGATTCCGCCCTCTCTTGCAATAGCGATTGCCATTCTTGATTCGGTTACGGTATCCATAGCCGCAGTCATAAGCGGAATGTTAAGGCTGATGTCCTTAGTGAGCTTAGTCTTTGTGGAAACCTTGTCCGGAGTAACATCCGATTTTGCCGGAATCAACAAGACGTCATCAAATGTCAAGCCTTCTTTTACAAATTTTTCGTTATAAGCCTTCATAACAATCCTCCCAATATTTTTTCTTACAAATTTTATCTATCATACCATTTTAGGAAAGGTATATCAAGCATTTTTTTATTTATTAAGGTTGTTTACGGCTTCGACTATTGCCGAAACTGTTTGCTCGACAGTCTTTTCGTCGCAATCAACCGTAATGTCGGCATATTTTTTATAAAGCGGCAGTCGCTCGTCATACATATCCTTGAGCGATTCGCCGTTTTTGAGAACAACGCCACGGGTTGAGATGTTTTTAATTCTCCTGCACATTGTTTCGTAGCTGAGATGAAGATAAATAACGCAGCCGTTTTCTTTTAGGTGACGCATAGCCTTTGGGCTGTATATTACAGAGCCTCCCGTTGCGATAACTGTTGAGCCGATATTAAGCGACAGTATGGCTTTTTCCTCTGAGGTGAGGAAATAATCTATTCCGTTGTCGTTTATAATATCCTGAAGCCTTTTTCCCTGCATACCCTGAAGCAGCAAATCCGTGTCGAAAAAATTTTTCAGCACGGCTTTTGCGGTCAGAACTCCACAGGTGCTTTTTCCGCTTCCGGGCATACCGATAAGTACAATGTTTTTATTGTTCATCTGTTATTTTACTCCGATTTTTTTACAGCCGTCCGCCATAGGGCAAGCGTTACATTTTGGATTTCTTGCAGGGCAGGTGTCTCTGCCGAAAAGCACAATTCTGTGGCAAAAGTCCGAGCTTTCCTCGGGCGGTATAAGCTTTTTTAGTTCAAACTCGATTTTTTTAGGATTCTTTTCGTTTACCAAGCCTATTCGGTTTGCAATCCTAATCATATGAGTGTCAACCACTACTGCCTGCTTGTGATAAATATCGCCTACAATAAGGTTTGCGGTTTTTCTGCCGACACCGTTTAGGGTAATAAGATCGTCAATATTGTCGGGTACCGTACCGCCGAAACGGTCACGCACACCCTTTGCCATATCAATGATTGATTCTGCCTTGCTTTTGTAAAATCCGCAGGAATATATAATTTTTTCAATGTCTTTTACATCAGCCGAGCAGTAGTCGTCGAGCGTTTTGTATTTTTCAAAAAGGGCAGGGGTTACAAGATTAACTCTTGCATCGGTGCATTGAGCAGACAGTCTTACTGCCACCAAAAGCTCAAACGGGTTTGAATAATTGAGCGAGCAGACAGCTTCGGGATATTCTCTTTTAAGCACCTCAACTGCGTTTAATGCTCTCTCTTTTTTTGTCATTTATTCTTACCTTTTACCTTTTCCCAATATTCCTTAAATTTTTTCTCGTTCTTGTTATTGCCGTAATTATAGTAAACGGCATTTTTGATTTTGTCGGGCAGATACTGCTGAGCCACCCAGTGATTGGGGTAGGAGTGGGGATAAACATAGTGCTGTCCCTTTACCTCTGCGTCTTCTCCGTCAAAATGCTTGTTTTGCAAGGCTCTCGGAATTGAGCCGAAATTTCCTTTTTTTACATCTGCAATCGCAGCGTCGATAGCCATTTCTCCGCTGTTGGACTTAGGCGCTGACGCTACCATAATCACAGCGTCGGCAAGAGGGATTCTCGCTTCGGGCAAGCCTACCATCATCGCCGCATCCACGGCAGACTTTACGATTGGGATGATTTGAGGATACGCAAGCCCCACATCCTCGCAGGCACAAACCATAAGTCTCCTGCACGCAGACGGCAAATCCCCCGCTTCAAGCAGTCTTGCAAGATAGTGCAGCGAAGCGTTTACATCAGAGCCACGCATACTTTTTTGGTACGCCGAAACAATGTCGTAATGCTCGTCTCCGTCTCGGTCGTAGCGCATGGCGGATTTTTGTGTAAGCTCGGCGGCGGTTTCGTCGGAGATATGCTTTTTCATATCTATTGTCGGTGTGGCAAGATAGCAGTTTTCAACGCTGTTGAGCGCTTTTCTTACATCTCCTCCGCAACCGTATGCAATTTTTTTCAACACCTCGTCGCCGTAGGTTATTTGAATTGAATTCTCCTCGGAGAGAAAATCAAAGCCTCTTTTTACGGCAGGGATAATGTCGTCGCTCTCGACTGCCTTAAATTCAAACACGGTGCTTCGTGATAGGATTGCCGAGTAAACATAAAAATACGGGTTCTCGGTGGTGGAGGCAATGAGGGTGATTTTTCCGTTTTCTATGTATTCAAGCAGAGATTGCTGTTGCCTTTTGTTAAAATACTGAATTTCGTCAAGATAAAGTAAAATGCCGTTAGGCGCTTGAAATGTATCAAGCTCGGATACAATGTCACGAATGTCCTGTGTGGAAGCGTTCGTGCCGTTGAGCTTTCTTAATGCACGCTTTGTTTTGTTTGCGATAATTGATGCGACTGTGGTTTTGCCCACACCTGACGGACCGTAAAAAATAAGGTTTGGTATATCTCCGTTTTGTATCATATTATACAGAGCCTTGTCGGGCGAGAGCAGGTGCTTTTGACCCACAACATCGCTCAGCTCCGTTGGTCTGATTCTGTCAGCGAGAGGCTTGTTCATCGCTTGTCTCCTTTTTTGAAAATACACAGCCACAGAAGTTTTGACGATAAAGGCTGTATTCCTTGCTCAACTCTATTGAACGCTTGTACCCTTCTTTTTTCTTGAAGTCCGAGGGCAACCATTCGACACCGTATTTTTTTGCCGTGTCAAAGCCGATTTCATTGATTTTTTGGCTGTTTTTTAACGGGCTGATTGAAAGTGTTGTGCAGAAATAATCAAATCCCTGCTCCTTTGCAAGCTCCGCCGTTTTTTCAAGTCTTAGGCGATAGCAACGAAAGCAACGCTCTCCGCCTTCTCTGATATTTTCGTAGCCCTTTGCGATTTGCAAAAAGTCGTCGTAGCTGTAATCGCCCTCAATCAGTTCGATTTTATGCTTTGCGATCAGAGAAGCAATAAGTCTTTTTTGCTCTGCAAACCTTTTATCAAATTCCGACTGCGGCGAAATATTCGGGTTGTAGTAATAAACGGTTATCTCAAAATATCTCGAAAGATATTCCAGCGTGTAGCTTGAGCAGGGCGCACAACAGGAATGCAAAAGCAGTCGTGGCACCCTGTCACCGAGCGAAGCCGTTATTTTATCAAGTTCTTTTTGGTAATTAATTTTATTCATTAGCTGAGATAGTATATCGGATTTTCCGGTACTCCGTCCATTCTGATTTCAAAGTGGCAGTGCGGCCCCGTGGAGTTGCCGGTTGAACCTGCATAGGCGATAACCTGACCCTTTGCCACCGTTTGACCGACGCTGACGAGCCTTGTCGAATTGTGTGCGTAAAGGGTGACGATTTTTCTGCCCTTGGCATCTGTGCCGTGGTAAATCATAATGTATCTGCCGTAGGAGGCATAGTTGCCCTTTGAATCCTTTATGTCTGTTGAGGCGATAACGATACCCTTTTGTGCGGCATAAACATTTGAGCCTTGCATAACAGGGAAGTCAACGCCGGTGTGTCCTTTGTATGAGCCGAAGGTTTCCGAAGTCGCCTTAGAATCGGTAGGATAGCGCATATTCAGCACTCCGTTGCTCATTGTGTAAAGCTGTGAGGATTGGCTTTCATAGCTTGCTTCACCCTTGTGTATATCGGATGAATTTGCCGTTGTTACTTCATCGGGTGTTTTAAGTCCGCTGAGTAGGTCGCTGATTTCCTTATCGACCCTTTTGATAAGCTCCTCGTCCTCGTACTTGTACTCGGTATACATTTTTGTTTGGGCAGTATATTTTGCAAGCAGGGAGTCGCTTTCTGCTCTGTCCGTTGCAAGCGTGATTTTTTTAGATGCGATTTCGCTTTGGTTAGACTCAATGCTCTTTTGGTTTGCGACAAGCTCCTTTTGTTTTTGGTCAAGAGTTTCCTTGTCGGATTCGAGTGCGTCCTTTTTGCTTGTTATTTCTTCGTTTTGTGCCGAGATTTCGTCAATTTTTCCGTTTATTTCGTTGAGCAGAGCCGAGTCGGATTTTGACACGGCTTTAATCATTTCGTATCTTGAAAAAAGCTGGCTGATGTCCTTGCTCGTAAGAAGTGCGATGATAACGCTTCCCGAGCCTGAAACATACATTGCACGCATTCTGAGGCAGTATGCGTTGTAGGTGGTCTTAAAGGCTTTGTAAAGCTTGTCGAGCTTTGCGGACGCTTCGTCAAATTCCTTTTGCACCGCCTCGATTTGCTCGGTGAGGATATTTATGTCTGCTGTGAGTGCGTCAACCTTTTCGCTTGCGTCTTTAACCTGTTTGTCGAGCAGGGTTAAATCTTCGTTGAGATAGCCTATTTTTTCGTCAAGTGCTTCTATGTATTCGGCAGTAACCTTTTGCTCGGCTGAGAATTTGGAAAGCTTTTCTTCGCTGTCCTTTAGCTTTTGCGCAAGGTCGGCTTTTTGCTCATTGAGGATTTTTTCTGCCTCCTCCTTAGAGATGGTAGTAGGCTGTGTAGTGGTTGTGGTATCGTCCTCGGCATAAACCACCGCCGATAATGACGAAAATGCCATTATCAGCGAAAACAGTATTGCCAAGGATTTTTTTATTGATGGTTTCAATGTGTGATTACCCCTTAGGTTTGCAAGCGATACGAGCTGGGTTACTCACGCTTGCCGAATAAAATGTGCTGATTGTAAAGTCTTTAAGTGAAACGACGGTGTTTGCTGTCGTGATTTCCTTACGGTAAATAGTATACAGGATTTACTGCGTTGCTTTGTGACGAGCCGCCTACTCTTACCTCGAAATGAAGATGAGGGCCTGTCGAATTTCCGGTTGAGCCGCTTGCCGCAATCTGCTGTCCCTTGCTTACACGGTCGCCCTCAGAAACATAGCGGGCGTTGTTGTGAGCATAGAGAGTGTATACGGTTTTGCCACTTTTGTTCGGCTTGTCGTGGCGGATTACAATGTATCTGCCGTAGCTGCAATATCCGCCGCCGTGATAACTTCTGTGGCAGGTGCTGCGGTTGCAGGTGATGTCTCTTGATATGATAACCGTACCGCTTTCGGCGGCAACTATTTTTTGGTTTACATTTCCGCCGGTTGAAAAGTCGCATCCCGTATGACCGCTGTAATCGCCGTAGCCGCAGGTGATTGTGGTAAAGCTCGGGCAAGGGTAGGTCATAGAAATATAACTTGAACTTTGCGACGGGCGTGTTGTAGTAGTTGTACCGCCCGACGAATTAGGCTTTGTCGGCTCGGCTTGCGGTTTTGTGGTCGTGGTGGTTGCGGTATCGGGATATTTTTTGTCTTGCTCTGCGATAAGTCTGTCAAGGGCGTCGATTTCGTCCTGTGTCATATCGTGAAATTCGCTGTATTGCTTTGTGTCGTCGTTGATTTTTTGAAGTGCGGCATTAGCCTCCTCTTGCTGTTGAGCAATGGTCTTGCTCTTTGCCTGCATTTCCTTTTGCTTTTCTGCAAGATTTACCTTTTGCACCTTGAGGTTTGCCGTATCGGATGAAAGAATGCTTTGAGTTTTTTCAAGCTCTGCTTCTTTTTCCTTTAGCTCGTTTTGCGTTTTGATTATAGCGTCACATTCGGACTTAACCTTGCTCATCAGCTTGTTGTCTCGCCTTGTGACGGAAGCAATCATTTCCATTCGTGTCAAAAGATTTGTAAGCGAATCACTGTCAAGTACAAAGGTAAGCACGCTTTCCAAATTACCGCTGACATAAAGCGCTCTCATTCTTTTTGAGTATCCGACATAGGTTTCTTCAAATTCTGCTTGAAGCTTGTCTGCGTTTTCCTGTAATGCGGAAATATCAACCTTTGTTTGTGCAAGGGTGATTTCGTTGTCCTCAATGCTGGTCTCCAGCTTCTCCACTTTTGCAGTTGTGTCCTTTGCTTCCTGCTCGGTAGTGTTGTATTGCTGTCTGAGATAGCCCAGCCTTTCATCAAGGGCATTTATATATTCCTGAGTGTCCGATTTTTCTTTTTTTAATTCATCAAGCTTTGCGTCAATTTTGTCGAGCTTTTGCTGAAGCTCTGCTCTGTCATCCTCCTGAGAAGCATTAACAACCGATGCGCCGCCGAAAGTAAAGCACGAAAAAATCAGACAAACGCTGAGAAATACAGAAAGAATTTGCTTAATTGACTTTTTCATACTAAATCGCCTCCAAATATTTTTACTCACAATATATTTTAACACATTTATTATTATAAGTAAAATGAAAATTATGTATTTTTTATAATGTTTACAATTTTATTTAACAAAAAATGCCACGGTGATTACTCCGTAGCATTTTTGACTGTATTTGATTAGTTATACATATGCATTTCTTATAGGTAGTTCATAGGATTAACCTGATTACCGTTAATTCTAACCTCAAAATGACAGTGCGGACCTGTCGAATTTCCCGTGCTGCCGCTTGAAGCGATAACCTGTCCCTTGTTTACATGGTCGCCTACTCCTACATATAAAGTGGTGTTATGACCATAAAGGGTTGAAAGTCCGTTGCCGTGGTCGATTACGAGATAGTGACCGTAGCTCGTCTCAAGATTCATTGCCACGGTTACGGTACCCGATGCAGCCGCATAGACATTTGAGCCTGGCGGAACAGGGAAGTCCACGCCGCCGTGCCAACGACCGCTTGAATATGTAGGATAACCTGCCGAAATTGTTGTTGAATCGGTAGGGTATCTCATAGAACCGCTGAATGCACCGTTTCCTGAAGAACTTGACTGGCGAATCTTTCTCGATATTCTTTGCATTTCTTCAGAGTTATTGTCGATTGTTTCCTGATATTCGCTGATGCTGTCCTTTATATCCCTCATAGCCGCATTAGCCTTTGCCATTTCGGCATCAAGCTCGGACTTTGATGAATTGACATCCTTAATATTTTTGTCAAGCTCGCTCTTTTGAGAGTCAAGCTTTTCCTTATCCTCGTTAAGCTCAAGCTTCTTTCTTTCGAGGGAAGCCTTATCCTTGGAGATTTCCTCCATCTTTTTTGTAAGCTCGTTAAGGGTTTTGCTGTCCTTGCGTGAAACGGATTTAATCATCTCGCTTCTGGTAAGAATCGAACTGATGTCGGAGCAGGTGAGCAAAACCTCAAGGTTGCTTGCTTGACCTGAAACATACATTGCTCTGAGGCGCTGACAGTATTCGTTGAAAATCTTGTCATACTCCTTTTGCTTTGCTTCGATTTCATCTCTGATACGCTGCATTTCTGCTTCGGTATCTGCGATTTTTGCCTCTATGTCCTTGATACTGCTTTCAAGGTCGCTTCTCTGCGATTCGAGAGCCTTAATCTGATCCTGAATCACTTGAATTTTTTTATCAAGCGCAGTGATATACTCGTCGGTTTTTTGCTTTTCATTTGCGAGAGAATCAATTTGCTTTTGAGCCTCTGCGTTCTTTTCCTTCAGTCGGTTAATATCCGCCTGAGTATAGGTTTTTGCATAGACTGAAAGCGAGGAGGTTGCAGCGCCGAAAACAAAGATTACAGATAAAATTATCGATAAAATTCTTTTATATCGCACTTATCTCACTGCCTTCCTTATTCAAATATTTTCTCATTGTAATGAGTGAACCGCCTACACCGCTGATGATACCGATGGCAACGAATACGCCGAGCATAATTAATGCGTAATCGGTGAATGCAAGCGGGTCAAGACCTATTTCGGAGAATACATATCCGAGCCTTGATACTGCAAGCTCGTAAATGCCCCAAACCGCACCGAGTGAAAGCACACCCGATACTATGCCGAGGATTACGCCCTCAACAACGAACGGAAGCTGAACGAAGCCGTTTGTTGCGCCAACGCTTTTCATAATGCTGATTTCAAGTCGGCGTGAGTAAACGGTAAGCTTGATTGTGTTTGAAATAATAAACATCGAAATTACGAAAAGAACTGCGATGATTACGATTGCAATAATGCTGATTCCTCTTGAAAGGGTGTCAAGTTTTCTTGCAAGGTCGGTGTTTTGGCGAACGGTGTAGATGTTATCAAGCTGTTTGATTTCGTCAACCGTTTGGTCAAACTGTGCCAAATCGCTAACTGTTACCTTATATGCGTTCGGAAGCGGAATTTTGTCGGTTTCCTCCTTGAACAGCTGTGCCTGAGCGTCCTCCATAGTGGAGAGCTGATCCTCCCAAGCTTCTTCCTTTGATACAAATTCAACATTTTGGACATTGCTCATTGCTCTGAGTTCGTCGCCCATTTTGTCAATATCTTCTTGGGTAATTGTGGAGTCTATGTCGAGAGCGTCGCTTTCATTGCTTTCTGCAAGAGTTTTGTCTCCGATATAAACCATAATAACATTTTCGGCTTCAATTTTATCCACAAGGGATTCGATATTTAAGAAAATCATAGAAGCCGAGCCAATGATAACCAAACAGCTGAGCAGAACGCAGATAGATGCAATAGACATCATACGGTTTGTCCAGGTGTTTCTAAAACCCTCTTTGATGAGGTAATTAAAGCTTGAACCTGACATTACTGCTCACCTCCGTTTGCTAAATCGTTAAGGTCAACCTCGCCGTCGGTGTCGGTGTCGTCCTGTTTTGCTGAGGTAACATCCTCAAGGTTATCAAAAACCTCTGTAATGTTTTCCTGCTTAACATTTTCCTCATAGTAGTACATAGCGGCAGGAGCTTTTTTGTTTACCTCTTTGGTGTTAAACTTTGCATAGGTCGGGTCGGGTGTGTCGGAAACAACCTTACCGTGCTGAATAACAATTACTCTGCGCTGGAAGGTACGAACAAGGTCGTGTTCGTGGGTTACCATTACGACCGTTGTACCGCTGTTATTGATTTTTGTGAGCAGGTCTACGATTTCGTGGCTCATCTCAGGGTCTACATTACCGGTAGGCTCGTCCGCAATGATGAGCTTAGGGTTGTTTACAAGCGCTCTTGCAAGCGAAACTCTCTGCTGTTCACCGCCCGAAAGCTCGTTTGGCATAGACCTTGCCTTTTGACTGAGACCTACAAGCTGGAGAATGTAAGGAACTCTCTTTCTGATTTCCTTTTCGCCCGTGCCGATAACACGCATTGCAAATGCAACATTATCATAAACACTCATTTTTGGTATGATTCTGAAATCCTGGAACACGATTCCCATTGTTCTTCTGTAATAAGGAACCTGCTTCTTTTTCATAGTGGCAGAGGAGTAGCCGTTTACTACTACCTCGCCCTCGGTAGGCTTTTCCTCATGCATAATAAGCTTGAGAAAGGTACTTTTACCCGCACCTGAGGAGCCTACAACGAAAACAAACTCTCCGTCCTCGATTTTGATATTTACCTTTTCGAGAGCGTGAGTGTCGTTACTGTCATATACTTTTGTGACATCCTTAAATTCAATCACGACAATTACTCCTAACAAAATTCATCTGGTTTCAATACGGCTTTTCGCCGTTTTTGCAGCGTTCGAGACTTGCACGAACACTTTTTTATCATTGTTATAATATAACATATCGTCAATTATATCAAGTCTTTTGCGTAATTTTTTTGTAAATTTTGTTACAGATATGTAAACAATTTCGGACGAAAAAAGGCGAAAAAACCGCCCCTCAAGGCGATGTTCGCAATGGGGGACGGTGAAAAATATTTATTTTACAAGATAAAGCGGCTCGGTGTCCGTGTTTGAATTGTCAACATACCAACTGTTGCCGATTCTTACAACATAAACCTTTGTGCTTGCAACGACATCGCCGTTTTGATTTGTTACCTCAACGGTGCATTCGTCAACCGCTTCAATTTTGTCTGTAACATTAAGGTTGTCAAATGCGGCTTTCATTTCTGATGATTTTTCGTCGTCAAGCGTGTCCGCAAGGGCTTCGTTTTTTTTGCTTATAGGAACAACTCTGTCCTTGTAGCCTGTTACATAAGCCTTGACCTCATCGGCAGATAATTCCTTTGTGTCGGTTACGGTTGTCGTGAGCTTGTAGTCTTTGCCGTAAAGCTCCTGATAGATACCTGTCGAAGCCTTTTGAATAACGGTTTTTTCGTCAGCCGCAAGCTTTTCTTGAGTACCTGTCAGTTTGTTTGCATAGGTCTGAACATTGGATTCAAACACGCTGAACATAAAGTCTGTGTCCATATAATCGTCTTGAAGAACAGCCACTCTGACCTCTTTGAGCTTTGCAAAATAGAGGCTGTAAAACTCGTCGTAATTTTGAAGTCCGACTGTTTTCATAAGTTCTTCATAGTAGTCGTACATTGTGCTGTAAATTGTGTCGAGCATTTGCGCTTCTTCGTCAGAGCCTGTTCCGATTAATTCATTTTGCTCAACCTTTTTTTCGCCTTTCTTCTTTCCGCTGTTGTCATTTACATACGGCGACATATAAGCGTTAGTTACAAAACTGCCGAATTTCTGCTCCTTTGACACGAGAGAAATTTTCAATGCGTTATAGCCGTCGCCTGTTTGAACAATGGTGTCGGCATAATTTTGTGCGGTTTTTTCGGGCGAAAATGCGTCATAGCCGGAGGTGAATGCATACACGGTTAAGCCGATAAGAATGACCGCCGTGATAACAGCCGCAGCCAGACCGTAAAGTCCTGCCTTAAATTCTTTTTTTGCTTTTGTCATATTCGTCCCTCCTATTCTGCCATTTCCACTGCCGGTTCTTCTTCGCTTTGCGCCTCTGCCTGAGCAGCCTCAGCCTCTTCCTTTGCTCTCTTTTCGAGCAGGGCAGCGGTGATTCTTTCCTTCTTTTCGCCTACCATATCGTAGAACAAAATAGGAATAAACTGAAGAATAATGAATATCGCAGGAATGATTGTATAAATTGCGAGGAACTTCATCAAAACATCGTTTGACTGTTCTGCATATGCAACGCTTGGGCTGGTTGAAAATTGATAACCCGACCAGGTGTAAACGAGTACGGGAGCGAGCCATTTTGTGCCTGCTGCCGCAATTTTTGAAATCAAGCCGTAGCCTGCATATGCAAGTCCTTCTTGACGCTTACCTGTTTTGTACTCCATTTCGTCGATACAGTCCGCAATCATAATGTTAGGCGTAACATTGGTGTTGCCGTGCTGTATTCCGCAGAAGAAGTTGAGAATCAAGAACGGAACAATGAGGTTGCTGTTAAAGCCTATGCCTCGTGATGCAAGGAACAGAATTGCCATAGCAGACGCACCGTAAACGCAGAAAAGTATGTAGGTCTGCTTTGTTGAAAACTTTTTAAGTACAAGGTTTACAAGCAAGGTTCCGACTGCCGTGCCGATACCCATAGGAAGCATAAGTGCAAGCTTTAAGCCCTTTGAGCCGAGCAAATAAACGGCGATGTAAAGCGATACCGTACCGTAAACGCCTCTGCCGAAGCCAAACAGCTTTGTGAGAGAAACCATAAGGAGATTTTTGTTTGTAAAAACAAGCTTTACGGACTCCTTTAGGCTTACCTTTTCGCTTGTGTAAGGCACTCTTTCCTTGTTGTTTGCAAAGAAAATCATTACAAAAATTACCATACCGAGTGCGCATACGGCAGTCGAAATGATAAGGTCAAGACCCTGACCCTCGGCATTTTTGTACTGTTGCTGTCCCATAAGCGCTTTCATAATGAGAGGCACTACGATGATGACAACCTGACCGCCGCTTTGGCCTACCGAACGCAGGAACGAAGAGATTGAAATCGCACTCGAACGCTCACTCGGATTTGGTGAACAGAGTGCGCCAAAGCAGTTTGACGGGGACTCTACCGCACACGAAACGGCTGTGTAAAGCGAATAGATGACGAACATCCAAATTGTTGCTACCGTAAACGAGCTTGTGTTAGGTGCAACGAAAACGAGCATTGAAATTACCGCAAACGGTATTGCACCAAAGCCAACCCAAGGCTTAACTTTACCCAGCGGCGTTCTCGTTCTGTCGACTAAAACGCCGATGACGAGTTCACACACTGCGCCGATGATACCGGCTACGCCGAATACGAGCGATACAACATTTGCAAGTTGGCTGCTGTCGAAGCCCTTTCCCTTAAACGCAAAGTCCGCAAAAAATGTCATCGTGTAATCGGGCATCCATCCGGTGAGCAATGCAACACCGAAAAGTCCTATACCGAAAGTGACAATTTCCGAGGGCTTCATATACTTTTTTTCTGCCGGTGCGGTGCTTTCAGCCACGGCAGTTCCTTTTTTAGACATAGAATTCCTCCTCTGTTTGTAATGTATCAAAATAAGTATATCACTATGCTTTTTTGCATTCAATAAAAAGCTTATGCGTATTTTTACCAAAAATTAAGCATTGTTTTTGGAAGATTGCACAATTTAACGGAGGATAGAATGAAAAACAGCCATAGCGTGCCGAAAATACTGTTTCGATACGCTACGGCTCTCTTTTTAGGATAAAGGATTTTCGGCACTCCCCTTGGCAAAGGGAAAATGTCAGCATCTCATAGGCTCCCTTTTCAAGGGAGCTGTCAGCGTAGCTGACTGAGGGCTTTGCGTAACTGCCTACTCTGTGCCTTTTCAGCCGGTTACATATAGGCATTCTGTGAATTATGACTATCCCTCCACCACTTCGTGGTTCCCTTGCTCAGCCGCAGACGGCGGACCCTTTTGTCTGCAAAGCAGACATTTCCCCTGACAGGGGAATCCCCCTTGCTAAGGGAGGCATTATTTATCATCGTGTTTCAGAGACTTATCGAAAGCCTGCCTTTACTGCTTGTCCTTTGGCGGAGCGTAGGACGGGTTAAGCTTTTTGATGGCGGTTTCCGTTCTGTCGGGTACGCCCTTAATTTTTGATGTGCTGTCCTTGTCCACTTTCAAATAGGTTATGCTGTATTGCGACGAATCAAAGGATTGCGTGCCGTCAAAGAATGGAACGGAGTAACCGCCCTCACTGATGAATTTAGATTTATACGAGGACTTTGAGTTGATGTAATACGACATATATCCGTATTCGTTTTCAACTCTGAATTTATTTTCCGATTCAAATCTTTCGCCGTTGAATGCCAAAATCTTGCTTGTTGCGCTCATAACCCTGCCTCGTTTAGAGTAGGTGAAATTGTTTACGCACAGCTTTTTTTCGTTGCCGTCGTTTTTAATGATATAGTAGGCGCAATCGGTGTTGTCCGACAGATTCGAGATACCTTCGTTTTGGTACACATTCAGCGCTTTTTGACCGTTGAAGGTGTAGATTTCGCAAAAATATTTTTCTCTTGAAACTGCGACATGCTCTCCGTTGCTGTTTTCCTCACGCTCGTTTACCAATCTGCGATAAATTAATAAAAGCTCGTCTGTTCCGTCACCGTTGAAATCGATTAAATCCACGACTGCCAAGCCTGTAACGCAAGGCATTGAATTGTCCGTGCCGATAGCCGACGCACCGTATTCCTTGTTGTACTTATCTATGATTTTGCAATATGCCGTGTTCAGGGAGTCGTATTGCGACGCTTCGTTTTCTTTATTGCTTGCAACCGTGGTGGTTTCAACATTCTTTGAAAACTCATCTATTACATCGAGTGTGCTGTCAACCGTTTCGGCAGCGGTGCTTTCTCTTAAAACGGCAAATCGAATACGCTCAAAGCTGTCAGTTGCGTTCTTTTTGTGCAGGGTGTATTTTAGCGATTCCTCATCATATGACGCTTCGCCCTTTTCCTTAAAGCTGTTGCCTGCAAGCTTCAAAAGCTTAACATTTTCAGCCCTGTCTCCGCTATGCTCTGCAAGATAGAAATGCTTATCGTCTGAGTAAAGCGAAATCCAAATGTCGCTGTTTCTGTCATTTCGCTGAAAAACATTTTGGCTGTAAAGCTGTGTAAATTCGCCCGAATGGAAACCCCAAACCTCAACATAATATGTGTCGTTATCGTTGTATCCGAGCAACAGCTCCTGAGTTCCGTCGGCATCAAAGTCAACTGCTCTTGCAACGCACAGACCTGTGAGCATACAGCCCTTAACGCTGTATTCGCTGTTCATAAATTTATAGTTTGCAATTCCGTATTTCTCGGAATATTCGCTGCACACCTTGTATGCGGCTTTTCCGAGGCGAGCGTCTTTATGACTTTGCTTATGCGTTGAGGCGGATATGGAGGCGCAGGTGACGGTAACTATGAGTATTATCGTTACCAAAATGAGAGAAAAGCCGACCTTTACGGCGTTACCCTTTTTGTCGCTGTTGGTGAAGAATTTTCTTACATTTTTAGCAAAAAGCAACAGATTTACACCGATTACCGACGCTATGTATTTCAAAGCGCTCAGTATTTTTTCGCCGTCGATTTTTATATCCTTGATAGATTTTTTTGCTCTGTCGGTTTTAATCTTACCGTTTTCGTCGGTGTCGTCGTCAAAGTAGTTGTACCTTTTTCTCATTGCCTCACCTCCTGTTTTTATAATTCTCGATTTTTTATAATAACATATTTTATTTGAAATAGCAATATTTTCCGTTATGTACGGCTTTTTACCGCCTCGGCGTTTGCGTGCTTTGGCTTATTCGTTTTTCTTTACGGCTGACGGGGTGAATTTGCTGACAATTATTTTACTTGACTGCTCGGGAGAAAATTTCCACTCGTCGATGTGTCCCTCCGATATGAAATAGCGTAATTCGTCGCTTAACTCGGGTGCGTCAAATGCGTCTACGATAACCAGCTTAACCTTCATCTTTTCGGGCAAAATCGACTTTATGTAAACGGACACACGCTGACCTGCTTTAAGTCCATCGCAAGGCTCTGCCAAGCCTGCAAGGTTCGGGGTAAGTTCTACAAAAATGCCGTAATCCTCTATGCTTCTGACCGTTCCCGTCACGGTTTCTCCTACCGAGAAAAGCTCTGCGTTTTCTTGCCAAGTGCCTAAAAGCTCTTTTAGCGAAAATGTCAGCTTCGATTCCTCACGCTTTTTCAAAACCGCTTTTATGATTTGTCCTGTTTGCACTCTTTCGCTCGGGTGCGAAATTCTCGAAACGGACAGCATATCTATCGGAATAAGTGAGTTTATGCCCGAGCCTATATCTATGAATGCACCGAAGCTTTCGAGATGCGTTACCCTTGCGGTGATTATGTCGCCCTCCGTAAGCCGCGAAACAAAATCCCGCATACATTCCACCTGTACTATTCTGCGCGAGAGTACGGCATAGCTTTTGCCAAGCTCGTCTCTGCCTATCCCCACAATTTTGAATGCTACGGGTTTGTTCACCTTGCTTATCAGCGCTATGTCACGCACGGTACCCTCGTCTATGCCCAACGCACCCTCGCTTCGGGGTATGATTCCGCTGATTGCGCCCAGGTCAATGTGCAGATTATGCTCTCTGTCGCACAAAAGAACTCTGCCCTCGATTATTTCGCCTGCTGCCATAGCGGCTTTTACTTCGTCTGTCGTGTCGAATTTTCTGTTACAAAAGGCCATGCCTTCGGGATAATATTTCATTGCAATCCTTCCTTTTCTTCAATATTCAATACTATGTTCGGCATATATCAAATATGTTATTGATAAAGGAAATAATTGGTGATATAATATATAAGATTATAATTAACGGGGGACAGTATGAATATTCAGGTTGGCGACATATTGACTATGAAAAAGCCTCATCCCTGCAAAAGCAAGGAGTTTGAGGTGCTTAGAATAGGTGCGGATTTTAAGGTTAAATGCTTGGGTTGCGAGCATATTGTGACCGTGCCGAGAAGTAAGATAGAAAAGAATATTAAGAATGTTACGCCTAAGAACAGTGAGGAATAATTTATGATAGATAAGCTTGAAGAGGTAGAAAAGAGATTTGAAGAGGTAAACGACCTTGTTTGCCAGAGTGATGTTGTTGCCGATATGGACAGGTACACGGCATTGATGAAGGAGCTTAAACAGCTCACTCCGATTGTTGAAAAATTCAGAGAATATAAAAAGGCGAGAGAAAGCTTTGAAGAGTCTAAGGAAATGCTTTCCGACAGCTCTCTTGATGATGATTTTGCACAAATGGTAAAGGAAGAATTTGAGCAAAGCAAGAGCGATATGGAAAGGTTTGAGGACGAGCTTAAAATTCTTCTTCTGCCGAGAGACCCTAACGACGATAAGAATGTTATCGTGGAAATCCGTGGCGGTGCAGGCGGCGAGGAAAGCGCATTGTTTGCAGGAGTTCTTTTCAGAATGTATAGTATGTATGCCGAATCTAAGGGATTTAAGACTGAGGTGATTTCGGCAAATGAAACCGGTCTTGGCGGATATAAGGAAATCAGCTTTAGCATTACGGGTGACGGAGCGTATTCAAGATTTAAGTTTGAGTCGGGCGTTCACAGAGTTCAGCGTGTGCCTGAAACCGAGAGCCAGGGCAGAATACACACTTCTACCACTACGGTTGCCGTTTTGCCGGAGGCTGAGGAGGTCGATTTTGAAATTCTTGATAAGGATTTGCAGATTGACACCTTCCGTGCTTCGGGAGCAGGCGGACAGCATATTAACAAAACCTCGTCGGCTATTCGTATAACGCATATTCCGACAGGCACGGTTGTGGAGTGTCAGGATCAGCGTTCTCAGCATCAAAACAAGGAAAAAGCTTTGCTTGTTCTTCGTGCAAGACTTTTGGATGCAGAGAGAGCAAAGCAGGACGCACAAATTGCGGGCGAGAGGAGAGCGCAGGTAGGCACGGGCGACAGAAGCGAGAGAATCAGAACCTACAACTATCCTCAGGGCAGAGTGTCCGACCACAGAATTAATCTTACACTTTACAAGCTGGAGTCGATTCTAAACGGAGATATGGATGAACTTATTGACGCACTTATTACCGCAGACACGGCGGAAAAGCTAAAGGCATCACAGGGAGAAGAATAATGAAAACCGAACTGCTTACGACAAATGAAAAAGATATAAAACGAGCAGGCGAAATAATTGCGAACGGCGGTCTTGTCGCATTTCCTACCGAAACCGTTTACGGCTTAGGAGCGAATGCACTTAATGACGAGGCTGTAAAAAACATTTATAAGGCGAAGGGCAGACCAAGCGACAATCCGCTGATTGTGCATGTTGCGGACAAAGCGGACATTGCCCGACTTGTAAAGGAAATTCCGCCAAAGGCAGAAAAGCTGATAGACGCATTTTTTCCCGGTGCGCTTACTGTGATTATGAACAAGTCAGACTTGATAGGTAAAACGGTCAGCGGAGGACTTGACACCGTTGCTGTTCGTATGCCGAGCAACGAAACGGCACACAGGCTCATAAAAGCGTCGGGTTGTCCCGTTGCGGCACCGAGTGCAAATACCTCGGGGCTTCCGTCTCCTACAAGGGCAAAATATGTTATAGACGATATGATGGGGAAAATTGATGCCATAATCGACGGCGGAGATTGTGAGTTTGGAGTTGAAAGCACGGTTATTACGCTTGCGTGCGACCCTCCCGTTTTGCTTAGACCGGGTGCGGTTACTAAGGAAATGATAGAGAGCGTTATAGGCGAAATTAAAGTTGCATCTGCTGTGCTTGAGGGAATGAAGGACAACGAGGTTGCGGCTTCTCCGGGAATGAAGTATAAGCATTATGCGCCTAAGGCAAAGGTGGTAATGGTAAACGGCACAAAGGGGCAGTACGAGCAGTTTGTAAATTCAAAGACGGATGCTTATGCTCTGTGCTTTGACGGTGACGAGGTAAATATTCCAAAGGTCACTTACGGAAAAGAAAATGACGATTTAAGTCAGGCGAGAGAGCTTTTTGACGCACTCAGAGAGCTTGATGAAAAGGGCGCAAAAAAGGTTTATGCAAGAGTGCCTCATAAGGACGGCGTCGGTATGGCTGTGTATAACAGGTTGATTCGTGCGTGTGCATTTTGTATCATAGATTTGCAAAAGCCGTTTACGATAGGCATAACGGGACCTACCGGAGCAGGCAAGAGCTATGTTTGTGATATGCTCAGAGACAAGGGATTTAAGATTATATCCTGCGACGAGGTTGCCGGAAAAATCACTCAAAAAGGCTCGGCGGTGCTTGACACGCTTGCGTCTGAGTTTGGCAGCGATATTATTAATGACGGTGAGCTTGACAGAGCGTTGCTTGCAAAAAGAGCTTTTGACAGCAAGGAGCATACTCAGCGACTTAACGCAATTATGCACCCCGTGATTTGCGAGGAGTGTATAAAACAGGCTGACGGCTTGACCGTGCTTGACGCTCCGCAACTTTTTGAGGCTGGACTTGAGGACGATTGCTACAAGGTTGTTGCCGTGCTTGCCGATAAAGAGACGAGAATAAATCGCATTATGAAAAGGGATAATATTGACAGAGAGGCGGCTCTTTTAAGAATATCCGCCCAGTATGACGATGATTTCTTTATTGATAACTGCGATTATACCGTGTATAACAACGACGGAGAAAATCCGCTTAATCAAATAGAAAATATACTGGAGGTAATTTTATGAGCGAAAAGACAAAGCAGCTCAAGGATATGTTGTTTAACAAAAAGGAAAACGGCATTGATTTTATGAGCGATGAGGAATTGAGAGAATGCGACGATTTTTGTGAGGGCTACAAGGATTTCTTAGGCTCGTGCAAGACGGAGCGTGAGGTTGCCGCTTGGGTCGAGGAAATTGCTCAGGCTAACGGTTTTCAGAAGTTTGACGAGTTCGGCGACACTCTTGAACCGGGCGAAAAGGTTTACTATATGAATAGAGGCAAGGCTGTTATTCTTTGCGTTAAGGGCAAGAGAAGCATTAAGGACGGCGTGAGAATTTCTGCGGCTCATATTGACAGCCCCCGTCTTGATTTGAAGCAATGTCCTGTGTACGAGCAGGACGGCTTGGGATTTTTCAAAACTCACTATTATGGCGGAATTAAAAAGTATCAGTGGACTGCAATTCCGCTTTCATTGCACGGAAGAATTTGCAAAAATGACGGAACTTTTGTTGATATTCGTTTGGGCGAAGAGCCGGGCGAGCCTAAGTTTTGCATTACCGATATTCTTCCTCATCTCGGAGCAGAGCAGATGAGTCGTAAGGCTAACGAGCTTGTTAAGGGCGAGGAACTTAATGTTGTAATCGGCTCAAGACCGTTTAAGGATGATGAGGAAAGCGAAAGAATTAAGCTCAATCTTCTTTCTCTGCTTTACGAAAAGTACGGAATTGTTGAGCGTGATTTTCTTTCTGCCGAGCTTGAGCTTGTGCCTGCGTTTGGTGTAGATGATATTGGCTTTGACAGAAGCCTTATCGGTGGCTACGGTCACGATGACAGGGTTTGTTCTTATCCTGCACTTCAGGCGATTCTTAATATAGACGACGCTCCCGAGTATACTGCAATCACCGTTCTTACCGATAAAGAGGAGACAGGCTCTGACGGAAATACCGGTCTTAATTCTTCTTATCTCAAATACTTTATTGAGGATTTGGCTCGTCTTGAGGGTTATGAGGGCAGAGATGTTTTGCGTAATTCAAAGTGCCTGAGTGCCGATGTTAATGCCGCATACGACCCTACATGGTCAACCGTGTTTGAGAAAAACAATGCAAGCTTTATTAATAACGGCGTCTGCGTAACTAAGTTTACGGGTGCAAGAGGCAAAAGCGGTACGAGTGATGCTTCTGCCGAATTTTGCAGTTGGGTTAAGACATTGCTTGAGGAAAACAATGTTCTTTGGCAATCAGGTGAGCTTGGTAAGGTTGACGGAGGCGGCGGCGGAACGGTCGCAATGTATATCGCAAATATGGATGTTGATACTATTGATGTCGGTGTGCCTGTTCTTTCTATGCACGCTCCGTATGAAGTCGTTTCAAAGATTGATGTCTATATGGCATATAAGGCATTTTTGACCTTCTTTACAAAGTAAGATGATTTTAATTTGTCCAAAATGTAAAACAGAATTAACTCGGATTGACAATTCGCTGGGGTGCGAAAATAACCACTCCTTTGATGTTTCAAGGGAGGGTTATGTCAATCTGCTTTTGTCGCAAAAAAGCGGTGATAAAATCGGCGACAGCAGAGCCTCCGCCCACGCAAGGCATTCGTTTCTTTCTAAGCGATATTACGAATGTCTTAAAAGGGCAATAGGCGAGAGAATGAACGGCACGGTGCTTGATATATGCTGTGGCGAGGGATATTACGATACATATGACGGCGAGCTTTACGGCTTTGATATAAGCAAGGAAATGGTGCGTCTGGCAAAAAAGAGTAATAAACGCGGCAACTATTTTGTCGCCAATCTTTCGCATATACCGATTAAGAGTGAGAGCATAGACACGGCGGTGCATCTTTTTGCTCCGTTTAACGAGTCTGAATTTTTCCGTGTGTTGAAAACGGGCGGAACTCTTTACAGCGTTATACCGGGCGAAAATCATCTGTGGGAGATGAAAGAACGCCTTTACGATAAGCCGTATAAAAATGATGAAAAGCCGCCGAAAACGGAAAAACTGACACTTGCCTCGAAAACAAAAATAACCGATACGGTGAATATCGGTGAAGAGGATTTGAAAGAACTGTTTTCTATGACGCCGTATTTTTACCGTACTTCCGAGGAAAACAAGAAACGGCTTGACGGTATCGGCGATACTGTTCTTACGGTCGATTTCGTTATTCTTGAATACAAAAAAACGATAATATTATAATGATTAAATTTAGCTGTCGTGCTTGCACGGCGGCTTTTTTATTTTTTACTTGCTTTTTACAATAGCGGATTTTAATTTTAACAATGCAGAGTTATTTTATTGTCACAGAAGGGAAAGCTTTTTTTAGGAGACGCTATTGTGATTATTTGTTTGACAGCAGCGGCTATTATATTAAGGAGTGAAAAAAATGAAAGAAAAAATTGAAGCTTTTACATTAAAGCATAAGGAATTGTGGAAATTTATTAAGTTTACTTTTACGGGTGCAAGCACTTCTGTACTTGAGCTTGCAGTATTTATGTTTTTGCAGTATATTACATTTAAGTCGCTGAATGAAGTGCCTGTAACGGACAGCCCGTTTCTTGCATTTCTCGGAATAGAGTATAAGGGATATTTGTATTCGTATGCGATTTCTGCTACAATCGGTTATGCGGCGGCTTATGTTATGAACAGACGACTTACATTTCAGGCTGACAACAACCCTGTGTTCTCAACAGTTATATATGTGATTATGGTAGCGGGAACGATTTTGTTCAATACATGGTTCGGCGCATATCTCGGAACGCTTATCAAAAACAACGGTTTAGATAATGCTTTTATGGAAATGCTGACAAAACTTGTGGTTATGACCGTTCCCACCCTTTGGACTTATCCTCTTAACAGATTTGTAATACACAGAAAGCACGAAACGGAGTAAGTATGGTACAGACATTTGCGTTAAAGCATCGGGAATTGTGGAAGTTTATCAAATTTAATATTACGGTTTTGATTACATCTGCTATTGATATTTTGTCTTATCTTGTACTGTTATATTATGTTTTTAGTTCGATTAATGATGTTGAACTTGGCGATAATGCCTTGCTCTCTCTTTTGGGTATAAGATATAAAGGTTATTTGTATGCTTACCTTATTTCGACAGCCTTGGGATATATCAGCGCATATTTGATAAATCGAAAGGTAACGTTTCATTCGGATGTAAACCCCGTTTACAGTTCGGTTATGTATGCGATTTTGGCTGTGTTCAATATTTTGGTAAGCTCATATATAGGCTCTGTTTTCGGCACATATATGACGCTTCATTCGCTTTCAACTCCGTTACTTGAGGTTGTGTCAAAGTTTGTGATTATTAATATTCCTACTATTTGGACATATCCTTTGGAGAGGTATGTTATCCAAATTAAGAAACCGAGCAGAGCAAAGGCGAAAAGATATATTGCAAGCGACCTTGACGGAACGCTGATTTCTTCTGATAACGAGGTGTCAAAGGAAAATCTTGACGCCATTGAGCGTATGCACAATTCAGGTGTGGGCTTTATCGTTTTGACAGGCAGAACGCTGTATGAAGTGCCTCTTGAACTTAGACACAGTAATAGCATAGATTATATAATCTACTCGAACGGAGTGGGCATATGGGACAGAAAAAGAGGATTGCTGAAAAATAATTTTATAGATGATGAAAAGGCGAAAAAGGTTTTTGAAATTCTGAGCGAATACGAAACTTTTACAGAAATATATTCGGGCGGCAGACCGTATGTCGACGCTTCAAAGTTTGACTTAGAGTATTTTTTGTACTATAAAATAGATAAGGGCTTTATTCCCGAAATGAACAAAAGCAGGGTGGGAATACCGAGTCTGCGAAAAATAATTGATGACAGTAATGATAAGGTCGAAATGTTTGATGTTTTTTTCAGATATGAAAAAGAAAGGCAGGAATGCCTTAAACGGCTGAAAAATGATTTTGACGATTTGTTCGTTACTTCATCAATGAGCAATAATTTGGAGATTGTACGAGCCGGAAATTCAAAGGGCAATACGTTGATTGAATTTTGCGATAAAATGGGTATAGATATAAAATCCGTGACGGTGCTTGGCGACAGCAGAAATGATATATCTGCGTTTAAGACGAATGCCGTATGTTATGCCGTTTCTAATGCGTGCGACGAACTGAAAGCACTTGCGGATAAGGTCATATGCTCCAATGACGAAAATGTTATGAGATATATTGAAAGGGAAGCATCGTATGAGTAATGCTATACATTTTTTGAACACGGGAGCAGGCGATTGCATTATACTTGAAAGCAACGGCTGTTTCGGTATGATTGATTGTGCGGAGGATAATGAATATCCTCTTGATAAACCGCACTTGAAGGCTAAGGGTTACGAGGACGAAATACTTAAATATCTTTTTGCACATTGTGCCGATGAAAGCGGTATGGTGAATCTTGATTTTGTTCTTGGCACTCACGCTCACAGCGACCATATAGGAGGCTTTGATACAATTATCTCACATCCTAAAGTGAGAGTGGGCAAGGCTTTTTTGAGACCGTACGACGATAAAAGGACCTTTGTTTATGAGCGTGTAAGATGGGATAACGATATAGTTTATGAGCAGATGAAAAATGCTCTTAATGCAAAAAATGTTGAGATAATCGAAAGCTTTGAGAAAAAACAAATCAGTCTCGGAGAATTTAATTTGACCTTTATTAATGCGGGCGACAGACGGCATATATTTAAGTACGGCGAGAATGTCAGCAGTGTGGGAGTTGTTCTGGAGCATAATGGCTTTAGGGCATTTTTTGCGGGAGATATGAATAACAAGGCACTTGACGAGACAAGGTATGCAAAATATATAGGCAGAGTAGATTTGCTGAAGGTGGGACACCACGGCTATCCGTATTCAACATCGCTTTACTTGCTTAAAAAGCTGAAGCCCGAATATGCGGTAATTTGCAACAGCAGTCAAAAGGCTTATCCGAGCGTTAAATACAGACTTGAAAAAATCGCAGGCGCAAGGTGCTACTATACTGTTGACTCAAACGGTGTTAAGGTAGTGCTTGATAACGGAGTTAAATTTATCGAGGGTATAATGTAAGGCTATGAAATATAACATTAACGGAAAATTTAAGATTATGCAGATTACGGATATACAGGAGATTCCTTGTGTTTCGCCCGATACGATTGCACTTATCGACAGGGCGGTCGAGGTAGAAAAGCCGGATTTGGTAGTCCTTACAGGCGACCAAATTAAGGGCTACGGTATATCGTACGGTAAAAAGGGCATAAGTGTCGAGCAAGAGGTTTTTACCGTTTTGTCGAAGCTTCTTGAGCCGATTACCAAAAGAGGCATACCCTATGCCGTAACCTTTGGTAATCACGACAGACAGGTTGGCTTGTCTAACAAAAAACAGTTTGATGAAATATATAAAAAAATCGGAAAATGTATAGGTGAGCAGGCTGAGGGTATAGACGGAGGCGGAACATATAATATTCCCATTTATTCCTCCGACGGTACGAGGGTTGTTAATAATATTTATCTCTTTGACTCGGGTACGGATGCAAAGGGCGGCGGATATGAGCCGTTTGATGTAAAAATCATTGATTGGTACAAGAAAACCCGTGACCGTCTTAAAGAGGGAAACGGGGATTATGTTCCGTCAATCGTGTTTCAGCACATTCCTATGGATGAGTATTATAAGGTGCTTAAAAAAGTGCCGAAATTTACCAAACACGCAATAAGAGCCTTTAGAAGTCACAGCGGTGAATATTATATTTTGGGTGACACTTGCCTTGACGGAGGTTGCCTTTTAGAACCGCCGTCTGTGCCTAACGAAAATACGGGCGAGTTTGACGCACTGAGTGAGTGCGGAGATGTCAAGGCGGTGTTTGTGGGTCACGACCACAAAAACAGTTTTGTGGGAAGATATAAAAATATTGATTTGGGCTTTACTCAGTCCTGCGGTTTTAACTGCTACGGCAATCGCACCGAAAGAGGTGTTCGTGTCATAGAACTTGACGAGAACAGACCCTCAAGATACAGAACATATACGAGAACATACAGAGAATTGGTAGGAAAAAAACTCAGTCGTCCCGTGTTTGATTATATTTCGTATCTTGCGCCCGAGACCGTGGATGCGGCGATACCGCTCATTGTCCGCACGCTGGGAGTACTTGCGGCATCGGCATTTTTGATTGCGATATTTAAGTAGATAAATTCGGTAAGACAGTCGATTTTTGTATTGAAAAATCGGCTGTTTTGTGTTATATTGTGAAAAAACATTTAAGGACTGTGCTATGGACGAAAATCAAAGAGCAAAGGATGTTGAACGCAGTATAAATAAAAAATTCCATAAGACAATATGGAGCAAATTTACCGCAGGGATTAACGAATATAATATGATTGAGCCGGGCGACAAAATCGCCGTGTGCATTTCGGGCGGTAAGGATTCTATGCTTATGGCTAAGCTGTTTCAAGAACTGAAAAGACATAACAAGTTTCCGTTTGAAGTGGTTTATCTTGTGATGAACCCGGGATATAACGAGCCAAACAGGCAAAAAATAGAGGATAACGCAAGAATGCTTAATATTCCGATAACTGTTTTTGAGTCGGATATATTTGAGTCGGTTGTGCATATAGAAAAATCGCCTTGCTATCTTTGCGCCCGTATGCGCAGAGGACATCTTTACAGTAAGGCAAAGGAGCTTGGTTGTAATAAAATCGCACTCGGACATCATTACGACGATGTTATTGAAACCATACTTATGGGTATGTTGTACGGCGGACAGGTGCAAACAATGATGCCAAAGCTTCACAGTACAAATTTTGAGGGTATGGAGCTTATTCGTCCTATGTATCTTGTAAGAGAGGATGATATAAAGCATTGGCGCGATTATAATTCGCTTGAATTTTTGCAATGTGCTTGCAAATTTACAGAGGCGTGCGCTCAAATGCAGGACAATCCCGGTGATGTGTCTAAGCGTCTTGAGGTGAAAAATCTCATTGCTCAGCTTAAAAAGACTAATCCGCAGGTTGAGAGCAATATATTTAAGAGCGTTTCAAATGTAAATCTCAGCACGGTTATAGCGTATAAAAAGGACGGAATAAAGCATTCGTTTCTTGATACATATGATAATAAATAAATTATAAAACAAGCCTGCCGAAAAATTTTCGGCAGGCTTGTTTTACTGTTTCATAGTTGATTTTACACTGCTTCTGTAAATAAAAAATGCGGCTATCGCTGTGATAAGCTCTGCTATCCAAAATGCGTGCCATACTCCGTCTGCAGAAAACAGCTTGCTTAGAATGAATGCAACGGGAATGATGATTACGGTGTATCTCAAAAGCGATATTATGAGCGACGGCAACCCCTTACTCAGTCCCTCCAAAGCTCCCGACGAGGTGACGGAAACTGCCGAAACGACAAAGCCTGCGCTGATTATTCTGAGTGCGGTTTTGCCAAGCTCGATAGTCTGAGAATTGTCCGTAAACATTGCAATTAATCTGTCGGGAATTGCCAGACAAAGAATTGTACCGAGCAGCATTATACAGGCTGTCATAGTCAGCGCCGTTTTGTAAATGCTGTTTACTCTCTTGTATTCCTTAGCTCCGTAATTGTAGCCCACAAGCGGACGAATGCCCTGAACTATTCCGTTTGCCGTAAGGTAAAGGAAGGTTTGCAGTTTGTAGTAAATGCCGAGGATTAACACATATGCCTGAGAGAAAGAGGCGAGGATTGCGTTAAGCGACGAAATTAAAACAGACGGAAGCGCAAGATTTAATATTGCGGGAATTCCGATAGAATAAAGCTTGCCGATTATTTTGAAATTAAACGAGAAATAGCGGGGCTTTATTTTTACGCTTATCGGCTTGAAAAAATAAATGATAAGGTACACGGCGAGGGAAAAGGTTTGACCTAAACCGGTTGCGAGTGCCGCACCTTTGATACCCATATTCATAGCGAAAATCATAATGGGGTCAAGTATGATGTTTGCCAGACATCCGCCTGCAAGTGCAAACATAGACACCTTCATATTTCCGAGTGCCTGAAATATTTTTTCAAATGCAAGTCCCATAGACATAATTATGTTGAATGCAAAAACGATTCTGCAATACTGTATGCCCAAATTGATTACATTTTCTGACGAGGTATAGGTTGCAAGGAAGTGCGGCATTATTGCCGTGCAGGCTATCGTCAGTATGATTCCGTGGATAATGCACAGCACAAAGCCTATGCTTGCCGCTTCGTTTGCCTTGTCATTTTGGTTTGCACCGAGGTGAAAGGATATTACTGCGTTTAGCCCCACGCCGAAACCGATTGCAACGGCATTTATAAAGTTTTGCACGGGGAAAACGAGCGACAGAGCAGTCATTGCGTCCTCGCTGATTTTTGCGACGAAGTAGCTGTCAACAATGTTGTAAAGAGAGTTTACGAGCATTGATATAACCATTGGCAATGACATAGATATTACCAGCGGCAGTATCGGTCGTGTTTTCATAAAAGTATAGTCTTTCATATATTACCTCAGAAAAAAACCACACACCCAAAAAGGTGTGTGGCGAAAAGATGATTAATCCGGAAAAATCCACTACAATGTTTTCGTTCGGCTGATTGCCGATGGATATATTATAGCAGTCAAACAGCTTTTGTCAACAGTTATTTACGGAATGAGAAGAGTACCCTTTTTCAGCATAGCCAGCATTTTGAGATTTTGTGCGGCTGTGCCTCTGTAATTTTTAATGCCGTTTTTGGCGGCGATACGCTTACAGTACGGGTAGTCGGCTCTTGCTCCGACAGCTTTCAGCGAGTCCACAATGCTGATGCTTCTTCCCGTATATCTCTTAAAATATTTTTGTGACGGTGCAGAGGACGGCAATGCCTTTTTCGGTCTGAGAACACCTAAAAAGTTGGGATAGGTGTGCCTGATTTTTGTCATCGGCTCGTGTCTTGAGCGTGGATAGTTTTGGTCGTAACTGTAAAAGTATGAGGTTGTTCCCACACCGTTTGCCACGCAAACATGACCGAATCCCGAGTTCGTTCTGAACACTCCTATGTCGCCCTTTTTAGGAACAAACGACGGTGTGTTTGAAATCCAAGTGAAATTGTTTTTGAGAAACGGACTTGTGTTTCGCTTGTTGTAAAATTCGATTGCGTTTCCAATCATAACGGGCTTGATTCCCAAAACATTATAAATGTAATGGTTTACAAGGTCGACGCATTGAACACCGTACACTCCGTCCCAGTCAATACCCCTGCCGAGAGTTTTGTTTACCCATTCGTCAAATGTCATTGTTCGTCTCCTTTTCGAGATTCATTGCCGCTGCAATACCTGCCGATACGGCAGAAACAAGCAGACCGATAATTGCGGACTTGTCACTTGCCTTGTTGCCTGTCAGGTTGATGTATACGGCATTTACCGTGATGTATGCCAGCGCAGACTGAAGAAATGTTCGTCCTGCTCTGATTAATGTTTCTTTTGTAATAATCATAATTCCTCCTATTTATGTGCTTGCTCGTTTAGATATTTTTCAAGCTTTGTTTTTGCCACAGGCACTATGTGATTTGCGCCAAGCTGTTCTAATCCGTCCAGCGCAGCCGAAAGCCCGTAGCAAATAAGTCTGTTTTCATTTTTCAGCCTTGCTATATCCATATTTTGAACAGCGTTAAGCTCCTGCTGAGCGCGAGCTTTTTCATTTATGGTGCAGATGTATTTTATTGCCGATTTAACTATGCCGAAAACAGTAAGCAATGCTGTGGCAACAGCACCGACAGTAATTATACTTTGCGTAAGGTCTGTCACATCTTAGCTCCTTTCAAATATAAAAGAGTGACGGCAAGACAGCCCTCACTCTCGGGAGACAATTATAATATTAGCGATTTCTTTTTTTGATTGCAATGCAAAAAGGGGAACGGTACGGTTTTTCGTAGCTGAGAGTATGCACTATATGTATCATATTATATATAATTTCGTGTGCATAACAAAAAATCGAGAAGATATTGCACTTCTCGATTTTAATAAGTATATTATTTTTTCTTGAACTTATCGAAGAAACCTTCTTTGCCCGTGGTGTTAGGCGAATACGACTTGTCAAATTGCTTTAACAGACGCTTTTGCTCCTCGCTGAGTGACTTTGGAACGTCAACAACAATATGAACATAAAGGTCGCCCTTTGATATGCTGTTTAAGCGCTGAACGCCCTTGCCCTTTAATCTGAATACCTCGTTCGGCTGTGTTCCTGCCGGAACGGTGTATTCAACATCTCCGTCAAGAGTAGGAATACGCACCTTAACTCCCAAGCAAGCCTCTGCAACGCTTATGTGCTTTTCGTAATGCAAATCGTAGCCGTCACGAACAAAATTCTTGTTAGCCTTAACGATTACACCGACCCTCAAATCGCCGGCAGGTCCGCCGTTTGAGCCTGCGTCTCCGAGACCTCTTGCAGTAACAACCTGATTGTTGTCAATGCCGGCAGGAATTGTGATGTCGATTTTTGACTTTTTGCGCACCTTACCTCTGCCTGCACATTTTGAGCAAGGCTTTTCGATAATTTTTCCTGTGCCGTTACAGGTTTGGCACGGACGGGTTGTGTTCATTTGGAAGAAGCCCTGTCCCTGTCTTACCGTAACATATCCCGAGCCGCCGCAGGCTGTGCAGGTCTTAGGCGTTGTACCCTCTGCCGCACCTGTGCCGTGACATTGTGAGCAGTCCTCAACCTTAGAAACCTCAACGGTCTTCTTACAGCCTTTTGCCGCTTCCTCGAAAGAAATGGTGATAGTGGTCTGAATATCCTTGCCTCGTTGCGGAGCGTTTGGATTTCTGCCTGAGCCGAAACCTCCGCTTCCTCCAAAGAAACTGCTGAATATATCGCCCAGGTCAATATCTCCGTCAAATCCGTAAGCACCGCCGCCGTAGCCTGCACCGCCCTGACTTGCCGCATAGCTTGGGTCAACTCCGGCAAAGCCGAATTGGTCGTATTTTCTGCGCTTGTCTGCGTCGGAAAGAACAGAGTATGCCTCGTTGCATTCCTTGAACTTTTCTGCCGCCGACGGGTCGTCCTTGTTTAAGTCGGGGTGGTATTTCTTGGCTGCCTGTCTGAAAGCCTTTTTGATTTCGTCCTGTGTAGCACCCTTGCTGACACCCAGCACCTCGTAATAATCTCGCTTTTGTTCTGCCATATAGAACTCCTATAATATCATAGAACGGGCGACATTGTTTCAGTCGCCCTTTCTGTTTGAATTTTGTTTGCTTTAGTTATCGTCAACCTCTGTGTAGTCAGCGTCTGTGTAGCCTGCGTTGCCGCCCTGCTGCTCATTACCCTGAGCCTGACCCTGAGTGCCTTGTGCGCCCTGTGCAGCCTGTGCTGCCTCGTAAAGCTTCTGTGATACCTCATAGAATTTGTTTGTCAAATCCTCTTGAGTTGACTTGATAGCTTCGAGATCCTCGCCCTTGAGAGCATCCTTGAGTGCGTTGAGCTTTGTCTCAAGCTGTGACTTATCGTCTGCCGAGAACTTGTCGCCGTCTTCTGAAAGCATCTTTTCGGTCTGGTATACCATCTGGTCAGCGTTGTTGCGGAGGTCTACTGCCTCTCTCTTCTTCTTATCCTCTTCGGCAAACTGCTCAGCTTCACGAACAGCCTTGTCAATATCGTCCTTAGACATATTTGAAGAAGCTGTGATAGAAATGTGCTGTTCCTTGCCTGTGCCGAGGTCCTTAGCCGATACGTGAACGATACCGTTTTCGTCAATATCGAATGTTACTTCAATCTGCGGAACGCCTCTGCGTGCAGGAAGAATGCCGTCAAGGTGGAACATACCGAGAGTTTTGTTGTCTCTTGCAAATTCTCTCTCACCCTGGAGAACGTGTACCTCAACAGAGGTCTGGTTGTCGGCAGCGGTTGAGAAAATCTGTGATTTCTTAGTAGGAATTGTTGTGTTACGCTCGATGATTACGGTGTTTACGCCGCCCATTGTCTCGATACCGAGTGAAAGCGGAGTAACATCAAGAAGTACAAGACCGTCAACATCGTTATTAAGAACACCGCCCTGGATTGCGGCACCCATAGCTACGCACTCGTCAGGGTTAATACCCTTGAAAGGCTCTTTGCCCGAGAACTTCTTAATAGCTTCCTGAACGGCAGGGATACGGGTTGAACCGCCGACGAGGAGAACCTTGTCGATTTCGTTCATTGAAAGGCCGCTGTCGTTGATTGCCTGACGAACAGGACCCATTGTAGCTTCAACAAGGTCTGCTGTCATTTCGTTGAACTTAGCTCTTGTAAGAGTAGCCTCAAGGTGCTTAGGACCTGTTGCGTCCGCTGTGATGAACGGAAGGCTGATTTGAGCAGTTGTCATACCTGAAAGGTCAATCTTTGCCTTTTCTGCTGCTTCCTTAACTCTCTGCATAGCCATTTTGTCGCCTGAAAGGTCAATGCCGTTCTGTGACTTGAAGTCTGCTACGAGCCAATCCATAATTTTCTTATCAAAGTCGTCACCGCCGAGTTTGTTGTTACCTGCGGTTGCAAGAACTTCCTGAACACCGTCGCCCATTTCGATGATAGATACATCAAATGTACCGCCGCCGAGGTCGTAAACCATAACCTTTTGGTCGTCTTCCTTATCAATACCGAAAGCAAGAGCCGCTGCGGTAGGCTCGTTGATAATTCTCTTTACATCAAGACCTGCGATTTTACCTGCGTCCTTTGTTGCCTGACGCTGTGAGTCGGTGAAGTAAGCCGGAACAGTGATAACTGCTTCCGTTACGGGTTGACCGAGATAAGCCTCTGCGTCTGCTTTAAGTTTTTGAAGAATAACGGAGGAAATCTCCTGCGGTGTGTAAGCCTTGCCGTCGATGGTTACCTTATAGTCGGAACCCATGTGACGCTTGATTGATGAAATTGTTTTGTCAGGGTTTGTGATAGCCTGACGCTTTGCAACAGCGCCTACCATTCTTTCTCCGTCCTTTGTAAATGCAACTACGGACGGGGTTGTTCTTGCGCCTTCTGCATTTGTGATTACAACCGGTTCGCCGCCTTCGATAACGGCAACACAGCTGTTAGTTGTACCTAAGTCAATACCAATAATCTTTCCCATAATATTATCTCCTTTGAGTTTGTTGTTTAGATTGTCGGGCGTCAGTTGGCTGTTTTAACCATAGCCGGTCTGATTACCCTGTCATTTATTTTATAGCCTTTTTGGAAAACATCTGTGATAACATTTTCGCCCAAATCGTCATCCTCAATGTGCATTACCGCATTGTGAAAATTCGGGTCAAATGTATCTCCGCTTTCGCCGTAGGCCTCTACGCCTATTTTTGTAAGTGCCTGCATAAGTTGGTCCATAGTCATCTGAACGCCCTTTTTAAGTGCCTCAAAATCCTCTCCCTCTTGACTTAATGCACGCTCTAAATTGTCGATAATCGGAAGAATTTCGGCAACCACATTGCCTTTTGCGTTGGAGTAGGTTTGCTCCTTCTCCTTTGCGCTTCTTGCACGGAAGTTTGCGTACTCTGCCGCTGTGTAGGCAAGCTGCTTTTTCATGTCTGCAAGCTGGTCTTCAAGTGTAGGTTCTTTAGGTTCTTCAACCTCAACCTCGTCTGCGCTTTGTACTGTTTCTTCTTCGATAAGTTCTTCTTCCTTTTTTTCTTTTTTACTCATAATGTACTCCTCCTTCCCTTAGAAGTGTAGAACAGGTTTTTGTTATATAATCTATTCTCGGGAGAATAGAGTCATAGTTGATTCTAAGTGAGCCGATGATTCCGAGCGTCGCAAGTTGGTCGTCGTAGTATCTGAACTTCGACACGGACATTGCGGTGTTCTTTAGCTCGTAAACGGGGTTTTCGTCGCCTATGAACAATGCGTTGCTTAAATTGCTCTGAGCAAATTGCGTCAGTAAATCTTCAAGCTTTTTCTTTTCTGCCAAAAGCGTCAGTATGCTGTAAACGCTGTCGCCGAATTCTTCTTGAGACAGCAGCTTGTTTTGACCGACGATACTGAGCGTGCCTTGACTTGCCTCTTTGCAAAGTGAGCAAAGGGAGCTTAGGGCAGGTATCATATCAAACATTCTGTCTCTAAGCACGGGCGCTGTTGACTGAATAAGCCCCATATTTATTGAATTAAGCGAAACGCCGATGAAAAACTCTCTTGTTATAATATAAAACAGTTTTCTGAATTCGTCATCAATCGCACATGGCATTTGGATAACCGACGATTTGATTTTTCCTCCGACGGTGAGCATTACGAGCATTGCTTTTCTGTTGCCTGCGGGAATTAAATCAACTCCTTGAAGGCAATCGTATTCGTCCTTAACCGTGCTGAAATATGCACAGCAACCGGATGCCTCACTCATAAGGTCGGCAGCGTCGGAAAGCAATCTTTCGGGGTCGGAAGCGTTTACGCTTAATGCCTCGTCGATTTTTTGCTTTTCGTAAGGGGTGAGAGCCTTTGGCGTCATAAGATTATCTATATAGTATCTGTATGATGCCTTTGTCGGGACTCTGCCTCCCGATGTATGCCTTTGACACAGATAACCCAGCTCTCCGAGCGACGCCATATCGTTTCTGATTGTGGCAGAGGAAACTGCATAAGGCAAAAGCTGACAAAGGTTTTTTGAACCCATAGGCTCGCCGGTTTGAATATAATGCTGAATTATCAGTCCCAAAATGTCGGACTGTCTGTTGCCTATCATATTCAAGCCTCCCTTTTCACTTATTAGCACTCTCATTACCCGAGTGCTAACTATGCTATTATAGTATAACCAAAATCGATATTTGTCAATAGTTTTTTTGAGGAATTTTTGAAAATTCACATTTTGTTAGCAATTTATGCATAAACCCCGCAAAGAAAAAGGCGAAAATATAACAAAGACAATGAATAAAATCAGCTTGAATTATTCTTGCTTTGCAATACTTTATAATTAGTATTATTTATATACATTATATATGTGAATATTTGTCGTTTCTTGTAACCGCAACAAAATTCGTCACATCTGCCTAAGGCATTTAATATAATTGTTACATTGTCTTTCTTGACAAGACAGAAACTTATTGATATTATAAATTAACGGGTGAAAGACAGACATCCGAGCAGAAAACGGAGTGATATAATGAGAGAGCTTGATAACTTATGTATACGCTGCTTTGGCGAACTTACCGAGGGGAATATCTGTGCCAAATGCGGTTGCGATAACGATGTGCCTAATGACACAATGTATCTTCCCGTCAGAACAGTGCTGAAAAATCAATATGCCGTGGGCGAGGTTAAGGAGCATCAGAGTGATTCCGTAACTTATTACGGTTATGACGGTCAGCTTGATAAGCCGATTTTGATAAGAGAGCTTTATCCTAAAGGCGTTGCGAACAGACTTGAGGGAAGCTTGACGCTTCATATTCGTCAGAAATATATCGGTGAATTTGAAAAGCTGAAAAAAGATTTTTATACACTTTGGACAACTATGGAGAAGCTTCATTCTCTTTCTGCCTGCGTTCCCGTATATGATGTGTTTGAGGAAAACGATACTGTTTATGCCATTATCGAGCAATACGATTGTGTAACCCTCAGAGAGTATCTTATCAGAAACGATAATGGTTATATTCTTTGGGACAGCGCAAGGCTTATGTTTATGCCTGTGCTTACCACCATTGAGGCACTTCATTCTAACGGTATAATTCACGGCTCTATTACACCCGACAGTCTTTTGCTTTGCAGAGACGGCAAGGTAAGACTTGCACCGTTTGTGATTTCACAGGCAACCGACGCTTCGTCAATTCTCGAATTTACCGAGACAGAGGGCTATACTGCACTTGAACAATATAATAATCATCATAAGATTTGCCCTGCGACTGATATTTACAGCTTTTCCGCTTGCATTTACCGTGCGCTTGTCGGCTCTAATCCGCCGGGTGCTATATCAAGAGAAGCAAACGATAAGCTGATGATTCCTAACGCAATCGCAGAGAATATACCTATGTATGTAATTCGTGCGCTTGTAAACGGACTTCAAATTTATCCCGAAAAGAGAGTTAAGAATATTGAAGCGTTCAGAGAAATGCTTAATGCCGCACCTGCCGTTCAGGCTAAATCTGTCGTTCAGGAGGATACTCGTCGAGAGACTGTTGCCGATAACAATATCGAGCGTCGTCCGACAGGCAAGGCGGACGGTGAAAAGAAGCGTAAGAATACAGTTATTATTTTGCTTGTGTTTATTATAATAGCCGTAGGCGCTTCGATTTATGTGGTTAAATTCTCGGGCTTGCTTGATAAAGAGGCCGACACTTCCGCTTCTGTTCAGCTTCAGACCTTTGAGGTGCCAAATTTTGTATCAAGCGGATACACTCAACAGGATATTCAAAACAACGGTGCTTGGAATAAGCAGTTTAAGTTTACATTCAAAGGCGAGTATTCTGCCGATGCCGAGGAGGGAATTATCTTTAAGCAGAGCGTAGAGCCGGGCAAAACGGTAGACGAGGGAACAGAAATTGTCCTCACCGTATCAAAGGGAATACAGACCGAAAAAGTGCCGAATGTAGGCTCGCTTCCTTTGGAGGAGGCACAAAAGCAGCTTGAGGCACTCGGCTTTAAGGTAACAACGGTTGAGGTTTATAACGATGGAAGTCATACCAAAAATGTGGTAAAATCCGTGTCGGGAAGCGCTCCCGAGGCAGGAAGCGTTGCCGCTGTCGGCGACGAAATCGTTCTTCAGGTTTATGGCGAGCCGCAAACTACTACCAAGCCGACAACCGAGTGATTTAAGTCTTAGATAAATTTACGACTTGCAAAAATTAATATTTTAATTGTTCCTCACAGGTTGATTCAAGAATGCCTGTGGGGACATTTTTTGTACTCAAAAGGGAGCCGAAAGTAATAAAATTTGACAAAAACGAAAAAATCTGCTATAACATATAAGGTTACAAATTAGTTACAAAGATTACAAATCGTAATTTTTATTGAAAAGGAGATTTTATTATCAGTAGCTTTACGACAAAGGTGACTTCGGTTTTGCTTAGTATTATGTTTATTTTAAGCACAGCCGTTATAGTCAAAGCAGACAATGACGGTGACGAGCCGTCGGCAGTCAGCGTTGCGTCTGTTGAACCTAATGATTACAGAATTATAAAAACCATCACTCCCGAAAAAACTCAGCAGATTAAGGCAGAGGTTGACAGCATAAGCCAAACCTGTGCAGTCATTTCTTGGCAGAGTGTTGAGAATTGCAATGCATATGTTGTTTATAGATATGACGAGCAGGGAAAAAAGGCGGAGATGTGCGCTATTACAAACGAAACGCATATCGAGCTTGACGGTCTTGCACCCGACACGGAGTATAAATTTGTTATTTCCTCGGGATTTTCCGATAAAGCGTTGGGAAATATCAGCTTCAGAACGACTGAACTTACTCCGGAATTATCATTTTCGGATGTGACCTCTCGCAGTGTTGAAATTAAAATTGATAATCTTCAACCCGGCTCAAGCGTGGCTGTGCTTAGAGGAAATACCGAGAATAGTCTGAAAACGGTTGCGACTGTAAACACAAGCACCTATACGGATACGGGACTGAGCAGTGCCACCGAATACTATTATCGCGTAAAGGTCACTTTACCTAACGGCACAGTTAAGCAGACCGATGTTAAATCCGTTAAGACCTTGCTTTCTATGGGTCTGCCGTCGGTTTCGGGCAGCACAAAAACCTATGCCCATTACACAGCGGTTACGGCAAGAAGCACGGCTCAGTATAAGCTTCTTAATTCCGACAAATGCTATACCGACAGCGAAACGGGTATCAGAATGATTGACGATTGCTATTGCGTGGCTCTCGGCTCATATTACGGCTCTGAAATCGGTACAAAATATCGTATCGGATTTTCAAGCGGTAAGAGTATTAATGTGATTTTGTGCGACCAAAAATCAAATCGCCATACGGACTCAAATCATCAGTATGCTGTTAAAAATCAGGACATTATGGAATTTTATGTTCAGCCGAGCAAAATTCCAAGCGGCGTAAGAGGCAATTACGGTAATCTTCAACAGTTTAGCGGAGATATTGTTTCGATAGAAAAATATGTATAATTTATGCCGTTTTCGGCTATATATTATTGAGGTGAGATTATGTTTGAAGAAATTAAATTCAGCGATGTAAAGGAAAATGTTATAGACCTTATTTCAAAGCAGTGGGCTTTGGTTACTGCGGGAAATGAGGAGGCTTATAATACAATGACTGTGTCTTGGGGTTCTGTCGGCGAGCTTTGGGGTATGGATATGGCTACTGTTTATATCAGACCTCAGCGTTATACAGACGAGTTCCTTAACAGCAATGATTATTTTACAATCAGCTTTTACCCCGAGGAACTCAAGCAACAGATTCACGGCGTTTGCGGTTCAAAGTCGGGCAGAGATGTAAACAAGGCTCAGGAAGCGGGAATCACTCCTGTGTTTGACGAGGCTGCTCCGTATTTTGCAGAGGCTAAGCTTGTGCTTGTTTGCAGAAAAGCGGCTAAGGGTTGCTTTACTCCCGAACAGTTTATAGATAACGAAAAAATAGACAAGTGGTACGACGGCGATTATCACAATATTTATTACGGCGAAATTGAAAAGGTTTTAATAAAAAAATAAGTTGATTTTGCCAAGGTATTATAGTATAATATTTTTCAAAGAGGTGCTTTTACACCTTCTGCGTAGCGTATGGGCCCTGTGCGACGGGATGCTACGAACCTTGTCAGGCGGGGAACCGAGCAGCAATAAGTGGATTATTCTGTGTGCCTCAGACAAGTCTGTACGCTGCGTAGAGGGTGTAGGAGCGTTTATTAATTTAGGAGGTAAATTATGTATCAGGTTTTATACAGAAAATACAGACCTAAGGTTTTTTCGGATGTTTACGGTCAGGATCATGTTACCTCCACTCTTAAAAACGAGATAGAAAACGGCAGAGTTTCTCACGCATATCTCTTTACCGGCTCAAGAGGTACGGGCAAAACCACCTGTGCAAAGATTTTGGCTAAGGCGGTAAATTGCGAGCATAATGTGAACGGCGAGCCTTGTAACGAGTGTGAGGTTTGCAAAGGACTTGATAACGGCTCTATATATGATGTTGTTGAAATTGATGCCGCATCAAATAACGGTGTAGATAATATTCGTGAGCTTAGGGACGATACGAATTATGCCCCCACAAGAGGCAAGTACAGAGTTTATATTATCGACGAGGTGCATATGCTTTCGACGGGTGCGTTTAACGCATTGCTTAAAACTCTTGAAGAGCCTCCTGCTCATGTAATATTTATTCTTGCCACCACGGAAGTGCATAAGCTCCCCGCAACTATTCTTTCCAGATGTCAACGCTTCGACTTTAAGCGTATTCAACCCGAAACTATGGCAAAGAGACTTAATCAGGTTGCCGAGGCAGAGGGCATAACCCTTGAAAGCGATGCCGCACTTCTTATTGCGAGAATTGCAGACGGCGCATTGCGTGACGGACTTTCGATTTTGGACCAGTGTGCAGGCAGGGGCAGCGTTGTAAATGCTCAGCTTGTGTCCGAGGTTGCGGGACTTGCAGGCAAGGAGGCTATATATAAGCTTTCGTCCTGTATTTCGTCAAAGGACAGCAGCTCGGCTATGTCGATAATCAGCGAGCTGTATCAAAACAGCTATGATATGGAACGCCTTTGCGTTGAAATGATTAATCATTTTCGTAATTTTCTTGTTGCGAAAACGGTCAGAAAAAGCAGAGAGCTTATAATTTGTACCGATGATGAGTACAATATGATTATAGACGCTTCAAAGCAGTTTACTGTTGAGAGCATTATGTATGCGCTTGATTTGTTCCAAAACACCTTGGTGTGCATAAAGGGCGGAGCTTCTGCAAGAATTGAGACCGAAATGGCTTTTGTAAAGCTTTGTGAGCCTAAGCTTGACGAGGGAATCGACTCGTTGCTTGACAGACTTTCTAAGCTTGAAAACGCAGTCAAAAACGGCGTAACGGCACAACATACACAGTCGTCAGAGCCTGTACCGAGGGTTGAATATAGACCCGAAGAAAAGCAAAATACGCAGAAACCGACAGAGCCGATGCCTGTCAACGAGCCGCCGATAAACGAGCCTGAGCCTGTTGTAATGCAGGAACAGCCCGAGATTTCGCAAGCACCTGCCGAGCAAAGAACGGAACAGCCGTCGTCAAGCGGTAATGAGACCAAAGAATTTGCCGAGTGGGGCGAGTTTATAGATGTGCTTCATACTACAAATCCGCCGTTGTTCGGTGTGTTGAGTGGTTCAAAGGGTTATGTTCGCGGCGATTTCTTTTTGATTGACAGCCCTAATCCGATGCTTAGGGATTTCATTAAGGCGTCAACTCATTCTAAGTCGATTAAAAAAGCACTTTTTGATGTTACGGGCAAGCAGTTTAAGCTTGGACTGTTTAAGCGTGCCGGTGACGCAACGGTGAAAAAGCGTGACCCGCTTGAGGATTTGATAAATCAAGCGTCCGGCTCGGTTAATATTGAGATTAAATAAAGGAGAATATAAATGAAGGCGAGATTACCTAAGGGAATGGGCGGCGGCCCACAGAATATGCAGGCTATGTTGAAGCAGGCACAAAAAATGCAGGAGGACATCGAGGCTAAGAAAAATGAACTTGAGGCTAAGGAATATGTTGTGACCTCAGGCGGCGGAATGGTTGAGATAACAATGACCGGTAAGCACGAGGTTAAGGCTATCGGTATCAATCCTGAGGTTGTAGACCCTGAGGATGTAGAAATGCTCGAGGATATGCTTGTTGCTGCTCTTAATGAGGCAACCCGTCAGATTGACGAAGAGGCTGAAAGAGAACTTGACAGCGTGACAGGCGGTCTTAATATCCCCGGACTTTAAGGAGTAGCTGACAGTATGGCATATAATTTAGCACCGCTTCAAAATTTAATAGATAAATTTGAGCGTATGCAGGGAGTAGGGCATAAGACTGCTCAGCGTATGGCATTTTATGTGCTGGGCTTGTCGGATATAGAGGCACAGGGCTTTGCTCAGGCGATTATTGATGCGCATACTAAGATTAAGCAATGTAAGATTTGTTGCGACCTTGCCGATGATGATTTGTGTCCTATATGTAAGTCGGATAATAGGGATAAAAGCGTGATTTGCGTGGTTGAGGACCCGAGGGATGTTGCAGCTATTGAGCGAACACACGAGTATAAGGGAACCTATCATGTGCTTCACGGTGCGATTTCTCCGATTGATAATATCGGACCTGACCAAATCAGAATTAAGGAGCTTCTTGCAAGGCTTGGCGACGGTACGGTTGACGAAGTGATTATGGCGACAAACCCGACCGTTGAGGGCGAGGCGACAGCTATGTATATTTCACGATTGCTCAAGCCTATGGGCATTACAGTCAGCAGGCTTGCTTACGGTGTGCCTGTCGGGGCAGATTTGGAATATGCGGACGAGGTTACTCTCTCCCGTGCCATTGAGGGCAGAAGCCTTATATAATGAAAAGGAGTGGTAGACTTGGGAGAAAATATTATACAAATCGCAAATAATAAAAAAGCCTATCACGACTATTTTGTTATTGATAAATATGAGGCGGGGCTTGAGCTTTTCGGAACGGAGATTAAATCAATTCGTGCCGGTAGGGTTAATTTGAAGGATAGCTTTTGCTCGGTTGATGACGGCGAGATGTACGCTATCGGTATGCACATTTCGCCTTATGAGATGGGCAACAGATTTAACCGTGACCCTATGCGAAAGAAAAAATTGCTTTTGCATAAGAGGGAAATTATGAAACTTTTCGGTGAGAGTCAGCAGCAGGGTCTGTCTATAATTCCGCTGTCGCTTTATATCAAGAACGGCAGGGCAAAGCTTGAAATCGGACTTTGTAAAGGTAAAAAACTTTACGATAAGCGTGCGGTTCAGGCAAAAAAGGACTCCGACCGTGCTATCGAGCGTGCAATAAAGGGCAATTATTGATGAAACTTACCTGCGTTCAGTGCGGCAAAAAGTTTGAACTTACGGACGGCGAGATTGATTTTTATCGTTCTAAGGGGCTGGATTTGCCTAAACGCTGTAAGTCGTGTCGAGATAAAAACAGCGGAAAGTATGTTGCATCGTATAAAGAAAAAAGCCCGAGGCATCTTGTAGTCGCATCGGTGCTTCTTGCTCTTGACGCTGTGGCATTTACCCTTGGCATTTATAAGGGAAATTTATACGGCGTTGTTTGTGCGATTGCTCTGCTTTTTGTATCGCTTGCGTTCTTTCGCAGGGGGTATAGGACGGTTAAATTTGATTGCTCGTTTAACGACCGCTATCGTTATAAATTTTATGATGCAGATGCGTTTATTGAGCATTATGTTAAGCATAGGGCGGATGTTGGATGCAGCAGCCCCGAGGACTATTTGAAGTCTGCAAACAGCGTGATTTTTAATAAAAACGCTTTGCACAAGACCTTGCCTGACGGGGATAAAATTTATTTTAATAAAAGAAACGGAGATTATGTGGTTTTGTCACATTCGGGCTATATTCGCACTTATTACAGAACTACCTATAATCATTTTTTGAAACAATAAGTCGATTTTCGGCTTTATATATGGGGATGAAAGGATTTCGACAGGGTTGGCGAGCCTTGGTCAGCGAGTAGCGGAGTTGCACCGCTTAAAAAGTAACAACTTAAAATTAACTGACAATAATAAATCAGTAGCTCTTGCTGCGTAATTAGCAGCTTGCGTTCTACCGAGAAGTGCCACGGTCTCGGATAGGGCGTCGACTTAGTGGCGAACATGAACAGGAGAGTGCCTCGGCTCTTGTCAGGTATTAGAGGATACCGTAGCGCATAGGCTGGCTGTCGCCGATGCGTGAGGGGATAACTTAAACGACTGCCTACACTCGTAGAACCCTTGGTAAACTGATTTTGGACGCGGTTTCGATTACCGCCATCTCCACCAGCAAAGAATAATCCGAAACTTGTTATCATCGGTAACAGTTTCGGATTTTCTGTTTATATAGACACAAGGCAGGATTAATTCCCTGCCTATTTTTTGTTTTATGCTGTGTATTGTATTATTTTAATACGCTTTTCAAAAGCAAGTTTCCCAAAATATTTGTAACTGTTTGTTGCATTGTATCTGTCACATGAATATAAGTATTCGTTGTAAAGTTTGCATCGGTATAGTTCACATACTACAATACAACATACCACCACTATTTTCACATGTGAAGTTATCATTTTGTTATAAAACTTGAAAAATCGAGTAAACTATAGTATAATCGAATTAACAAAAATGACGACAGCGGCAAAAATATTAAATGAGGTGATATTTTGGAAATCAACAGAGATATCTACTTAAACAGACTTATCACGAGAAAACAAAACGGATTTATTAAAGTCATCACAGGTATCAGAAGATGCGGTAAATCTTATCTATTAAATAAAATCTTTTACAATTATTTACTGTCCGAAGGCGTAGATAAAAGTCACATTATAAGATTTGCTTTTGATTCGGCAGATGATTTATTGCTTATAGACGAAGATATTTTAGATATCAGTGAGCAAAACAGAAAAGTCGATCCGAGAAAATTTATGAAATATCTTGCGGGCAAGATTGTCGATGACGAAATGTATTATCTTCTTCTTGATGAAGTTCAGTTACTTGGAAATTTTGAGGCTGTATTAAACGGATATATGAGAAAAGACAACTTAGATATTTATGTTACGGGCAGTAATTCTAAATTTCTTTCAAGTGATATTTTAACTGAATTTGAGGGCCGTGGTGACGAAATACATGTTTTGCCTTTATCATTTTCGGAGTTTTACTCTGCATATGACGGCAGCAAGGACGAAGCTTTTGACGACTATATGGTGTATGGCGGACTGCCTGCGGTTGCTTTAATGAAAACCGATGAACAAAAAAGCAACTACCTTATTACGCAAATGAAAAATGTGTATATTAAGGATATAGTCGCTCGCAACAATCTTAATTCCGACCAGGAAATCAGCGAGCTTGTAGACATTTTGGCATCGGGAATTTCGTCTTTAACAAACCCGAGAAAATTAGAAAACACTTTTAAATCGGTGAAAAATGCAACTCTTTGCGCTTCTACAATTGATAAGTATATAGGTTATCTAAAAGATTCATTCTTGCTCAGCAAAGCAGAAAGGTATGATGTAAAAGGTAAAAAATATATCAGCACACCTTATAAGTTGTATTTTGAGGACACCGGACTTCGTAACGCAAGGCTTAATTTTAGGCAAATAGAAGAAACTCATTTGATGGAGAATATCATTTATAACGAACTTAGATACAGAGGATATAATGTTGATGTCGGTGTAGTTGAGTTTAGAGAAAAGACTGACGAGGGCAAGGATATCCGAAAGCAAGTTGAAATTGATTTCGTAGCTAATCAAGGCAGTAAACGATACTATATTCAGTCTGCTTATGAAATACCAAATAATGAAAAATGGCAACAGGAAATTAGACCGTTTGATAAAACCAATGATTCATTTAAGAAAATTGTTATTGTTGAAAAGAGTATGAAACCACGCCGTGACGATAAGGGCTATCTTATGATGGGAGTAAAAGAGTTTTTACTTGACGGGGATAGTTTAGAGATTTGATTTCAACATAATAGGGAGTGTAAAATAATGTCGGATATAAAATACAACCGTATTGATGAGGATTTACAGCAAAAAATTATTTCTAACAGGGAAAGCCATTGGATAAACCCATATGCTTTTAAGGACGAAATGGCTGTCAGACGAAATAATGACATTGACAAAGCCAATTTATGGCGTCCGGTATTTGTTCGTGATATAGAAAAAATTATGCATTTGCCATACTATAACAGATATGCTGATAAAACACAGGTGTTTTCGTTTAAAAATAACGACGATATTACGCGAAGAGCACAGCATGTCCAACTCGTTTCAAGAATTGCACGAAATATTGGCTCAGTCTTAGGATTGAATCTGGATTTGATTGAGGCTATTGCATTAGGGCATGATATTGGTCATACACCTTTTGGACATGCCGGTGAAAGATTCTTAAGTGAGTTGTATCATAATGAAACCAATAGATATTTCAATCATAATGTTCATAGTGCAAGAGTATTAGATACTATTTTTGCAAGAAATTTTACAATGCAGACCTTAGATGGCATCTTATGTCATAATGGTGAGTTTGAACAGCAAGAATACAAGCCTAAGTATGAAAAATCATTTGATGATTATGATACTGAAATTGAATTGTGTTATACAGAAGGGACAGATGCAATCAAAAAACTTATCCCATCGACTCTTGAAGGCTGCGTGGTAAGAATATGCGATATGATTGCGTATTTAGGGAAAGATCGACAGGATGCAGCGTTAGCAGGTATCATTGACCCCGATTATGAGTTCACTACTGAATTAATAGGCAAAGAAAATGCAAAAATAATTAATAATTTAACTGTTGATATTATTGAACACAGTTACGGTAAGGATTACATATCGCTCAGCGATAAGGCATTTAGTGATTTGAGCCTGGCAAAAAAAGAAAATTATGAAGTGATTTATAAAGACAAAAACATAAATAATCAGTATAACAGTATAATAAAACCGATGTTTGAAGATATATATTATAAGTTACTGGATGATATTAAGAAAAACGATGAAGATTCTATGATTTTTAAGCATCATATAAATCCTATTGGCGATGCTTTGAGAAAATATCAAAGTATTGATTATCTTTTAGAAGAAAACAATCAAATTGTTGTTGATTACATTGCCAGTATGACGGATGATTACTTTATTGCATTACACAAGTTCCTTTTCCCTGAAAGTAAATATTCTGTAGAATATGAACCATATTTTTAACTATATTAAGTTCGTGTACTGCTCCACCAACAAAGGATAATCCAAGACTTGTTATCAATGATAACAGTTCCAGATTTTCGATTAATTAAAAAAACCAATTTATAGCTAAAGGAAAATGTAATGAAAAAAATTTTATCATTTTTAAAAGACAAATTTAAGAATAAAATACAAATAATTATCATATTGGTTATAGTGTTATTTCCAATTATTATTAAAATTTTAGAATGTATTTTTGATTTTGATATTGACGCTAACGGATGGGTTGGCTTTTTGGGTTCATATATAGGTTCAATTATTGGCGCAATAACAGCCTTAATGGTTGTAAATATTGAAATAAAAAATAGTCGAAAAGAAAAAAAGAATGATGAAATAAAGCAGTTAAGGCCTTATTTATGGCTTTTTGTGGAATCAATTGAAAATAATAATGTTTGTGGAAAAATAAAAAATATAGGCTTAAATACTGGAATTTTTCACGGCATAGAAACAAATAATTCACCTATTGATAAACAGACAGTTTTATATTGCAATTCTGCTCTATGTAAAAATGACGAGTTGCAAATTAATCGCGATTTTTATTTGGATAAAACAGAGTATTTCAATTTTATATTTTACGACATGATAGGAAATAGATATACTCAAGAATTAAGAATCAGCAAAGAGGATAAAACAGCTCTTTCATTGGACCCAATATTTGATGAATACCATGATAAAATGTTCAATTAGATAAATTAGAATAATGAAATTGTCGCAATAGGATTGTTGTATTTTGCTTGTTAACTATGTAATTCAGTTTGTAAGTTGTTTAAGGCAGGGCTAATTCCCCGCCTTATTTTTATGTCTTGTTATCTTGATATTTGTAATTATTCTCGTTCTCGTTTTTCTCGGTAATTAGTTCGAGAAAATAATGAGCAAGTTTTTCTAATTCATAATTTGGAATGTTCCCTTCGCCTTTTGCTGCCATAAGGCAACACGCTGACTATGATTTTATATCTGCCTCCTTTAATTTATTTTGCCTTTTGTTTTTGTGCTTGTTTTCATATTGTATGCCTCCTTTTCAAACACACAATACGCTAATACTTTTTAGAAGTCAAGTACTATATTTTGCACGATTTTTTGTTCACAGGCTTTCACAAATCGCCTGTAATCCGTTTTTAGTTTTAGTCCGACGAGTTACTCTGTTTTAGAGAAAACTCGCCAATTTTTGCTCACAGCGTTGCCTGATTTTTCAAAAATAGGTTTATCATACCGCAACGCTCAAGTGAATACGCAAAAGCCTTGATTTTCTGCGAAAAAAGCCTCTTACTGCATACGAATTTGGAATCATACGCAAAAGTATTACGAATCGAAAAGCCGACAGGCGTTGCCGGACGGCGTTTTCGGGCATTTCAACGCCCGAAAATCATACCCCTTTATCCTGCTTTAAAATCGACGGCTTGAAATTCGCTCCAAAACCCACTCAAAAGCTGTAGATTTTCGTTTCAAAAATCATTATTTTTTCATTCCGGCTTTTATATTGTTTATCCATCAAAAATGCAAAGGTAAATATAGAAAATCGTACTTGCAATGTCGCTCTGTTC
>UQAZ01000007.1 GCA_900539165.1 uncultured Oscillospiraceae bacterium | reverse complement strand
GCATTAACAAAATCCCGTTAATACTTGCGTATTAGCGGGATTTTTTAATAGTGCACCGGGCAAAACTCAGAAAGCTTAAACCAATTACTTCTTTATGAAGTGTGCCCCAACGGTGACTGTTTTTTAGATATGTTAAATTTTCTGCTCCAAAGTATTTGTTGGCCAAGATTTTCTTAACGCCGCATATGAGATTACAAAGTTGGCAAGCCAGCCTGCCGGTGCTGCGAGCCAAACAAATTCGATTACGAAATGCGGAACAAAAATCAATGCAACAGACAAGCGAATTGCAAGGTTGACCATATTTGCAATTAAAAACGGACGCATGTTTCCAAGTCCTCTAAGCACACCGTCTGTTGCCATTTTTATTCCCATAAATATGAAAAAGTAACCGAGCCATTTCATATAATCACCGGATACTTGATATGCTAATGCTGTTCCGTCTTTGCCGAGGAAAAGTGAAGAAATTTGAGTGTGCGTTGTTTCGATAATTATAAATGCGAGAAATGCAAAGCATACATCTAACAGCAAAGCGGCACGATAACCTTTTTTTATGCGGTCGGTTTTCTTTGCGCCGAGGTTTTGCGAAACAAAAGGCGATACGGCATTTCCTATTGATACAAATATCAGCGAAAAAACATTTTCTACTCTCATAGTTGTCGCATAACCTGCGAGTGCTTGAGTGCCGAAAGGATTTACAACCGCTTGCACAATCATCATTCCGATTGATACAGTTGATTGTTGAAGAACTGAGGGGATTGCTATTTTAAGCATTAAGCAAAGTTCTTTTTTATCAAACCAAATAAACGAACTATTATATTTTCGCATACGATGTAGAAAAATCAAAAGGGAAAGAACGGCGGAAATTCCTTGTGCAATAAGAGTAGCAAGTGCTGCACCGAATACGCCGAGTTTAAGATCTCCTACCATCCAAAGATCCATTATGATATTCAAACCAGATGAGAATATTAAAAGCCATAACGGAATTTTAGATTCGCCGATTGAATTGAACAAAGTTGACAGAATGTTATACATAAATAAAAACGGAAAGCCTGCAAAATAGATACGCAAATAAAGTACCGCATCCTCCATTATATCTGAGGGCGTTTGCAGTATTTCCATCATCAAATGAGAACTGCAAAATCCTAAAATGCCGAGAAATATGCTTAAAAGCAAAAAGCTGATTAACGAAGTGGAAACGATTGTTTTCATCTTGCCATAATTTTGAGCGCCGAAATAACGGCTGACAAGGACGCCTGCACCAACTCCTGCACCGAGTGCTATGCAAATAAAAACATTCGTAAGTGCAGCACAGGCTCCGACGGCAGCAAGTGCAGAGGAGCCGACAAATTGACCGACTATGATTGAATCAGCCATATTGTATATTTGTTGAAAGAAGCTGCCTAAAATCATAGGCATTGCAAAAACAGTTAAAGCCTTGAGTGGCGGTTCTGTTATTAAATATTCATCCTTTGCCATTTTTTATTTTCCTCAACTTTTATGAGTTATTTCCGACCGGTTTTATGAAGTATCACAAATCACCATTAATCAAAAAAAAACCGAACAAGATACAGTTGTCTCAGACTGCACCTGTTCGGCTTTGTTTATACTGAACAATCGCTCTCTGAGCGAACAAAAAAAGTATAGCATTCTCAAAAATAATTGTCAATGAATTTCGATTCTGAAATTGTTATGATTTTCAAGTCTGAAAATTGCAAAAATTACAAATATGGGTAAAGTTATATTACTGCTATCACGCTTGCAATAATTTTGATACTTGTTTTAGGGCGTTTTAAGTTGATTTTTTTATTGTCAAATAAAAATTGATGTGCTATAATTTGCATAAGATTAATAAAAATAATTTATTTCTAAGCATAAAAATTGAAATGGAGAATCTAAATGAAAAAGATTATCAGCCTGTTATTAAGCCTTGTACTTGTGCTGTCAGTAACATTTTCTACATCGTTAGCGGATGCGGCACAGAGTATAAAAATTTATTATAACGATGCTGAGATGACCGAAGTAGTGCATATTACAGAGTATAACTCTATTCAGTTATCGGTTCATTCCGACAGCGAATTTCCGTCAGGCTCTGCCATTGAATGGGAAAGCAATATGCCGTTGCTTGCCGATGTTGACGATACAGGTAAGGTTACGGCTTACGATTATTCAAAGGCAGCCGTTATTAAATATTGGCTTGATAACGAAGTTCGTCCTACACCTATTGTAGGTAACGCAACAGCCGATGCTATCGAGAAAGCATTTGCGAACGCAGGTATTGACCTTAATGACAGTAATCTTAATACAGACCTTGTTGTTGCGATTGTAAAGGGAATTAGTCCGGAACTTGGTGCTGCACTTGAAAAAATCCTTGAAAATATGACCATTACGATTACTGCTCGTCTTGTTGATGGAAACGGTAAAGTTTTGGCATCAGACAAGGCTGAAGTTGTAGTTGATCAAAGCTTTGCGGGTAATTTATGGCCTACCGGAGTACATATTACTAATAAAAAATCTGTGCCGAAAACTGTTGCAGTCGGTAAGCAGATTCAGCTTTACGGCGTTGTTACTCCTGTCAGATTAAAGCAAGGTGTAAAATGGAACGTGGGTAATTTGATTGATTACGAATCAAAAAAACATGCAACCATTACCTCCGAAGGTCTTGTCACTTTTACATCACCAGGCAAGGTTACTATTCGTGTTAATCCCGAAAGCACATTTTATGCTTCTGTGACGGATACAGTGGAATTTACCGTTGTTTCCCGTGAAGAACTGCCTGTCGAAAGCTTTGACATCGGAGGAAAATTAGAACTCAAAGAGGGCGAGACCTCACAGCTTACCATTGAAAATGTGTCTCCTGCAGGCGCATATGAGGGCGATGTTAAATGGGAATGCTCGGATACAACAGCCGCAGTAATTACTCAAAACGGAACAGTAACTGCTCTCGATGGCGGTCAGGGTATTCAGTTTTCAAAAACAGCCACAATTACTGCTACGATTGACGGAGTTTCAAAAACAGCTGCACTTAAAGTCAATAGAAATGTTGTCGGTGACACTATCAGCAGTGTAGAAATTAACGGTTATGATAATGTTGCACTCTCTGAGTCGAATAAGTATACAGCGGATGTCAAGCCGTCAAGACTTAATTCAAATAACGGCGTTGTGCGTGAATGGGGACTTTATGATTCTCAAACGGGCAAACTCGTGCTTGCCTCAGCCGACGCTCCTGCCGATAATGGTTTTGCGTCAATTACGACAGACGGCACTCTTGTTGCAAGAGGTGTCGGAATAATAAAAATTTATGTAAAGGTTACATATAACGGTACATCACTTGAGGCTGAAAAGACTGTTTCATCAGGTGTGCCTATTACAAGCTTTTCGCTTCAAAAGGGTAACGGGTTTACTACAAATATTCTTACAGGCAGTCGTGATTCGTTCCTTGAAGAGGGCAAAATGGGACAGCTTAATATAGTAAATATTCTACCCGAGGATTATGCAAGCGACTTACTAAAGAATGTAGTATGGAAAAGCTCGGACCCGTCAGTCGCATCTGTTGACGAAAACGGAAAAGTGCTTGGCTTAGATTCGGGAGGAGTGACTATCTATAATTCAAAGAGCGTTACTATTACCGCAATTATCGGAGGTGTTTCGGCATCAATAACATTTAATGTCAGAGGTGCATCTGTAAACAATCTTGTAAGTGCTTCAATTCAAGGTAATGATTATGTAGTAAAAGACTTTCCGAGAAGCTATAATGCCATTTTCTCTCCATCGAGAATTAATGTAAAAAATATTCATTGGGGACTTACAGATGACAGTGGTTCTCGTCCTTGGAGTTCTGCTTGGAGTAGTACAACAGGTAATACAGAAAACAGTCTTGCTTCGGTCGATTCCAACGGTAAGGTTTACGCAAAGGCGGCAGGCGCTACTACCTTGTGGGTGTTCGGTCGTGAGGGTTTTACCTCAATTGAAGGCTCTTATGCCGAAAGCTCAAAGCAAATACAAACTGTTGAAATTCAACCGAATAATATTTCGGTAACTGCTCCCGATAAGTATGATTATATCGAAGGGGATTCAAAACTTGATTCAACCGGTTTAAAGGTTTCGGCTATATATGACCGTGATAAATTGGCAGAATATTATCCCGACGCCGAAAGCTATGGAGATTCGTTAATAAGCGTTGATGTAAATGATTACGAAATCAGCGGATTTGACCCGACTTTGATAGACAGAGAACAGTATGTTATTGTTACTCTTACAAGAGCAGGTGACCAGCTTCGCTCTGTATTCCCCGTAAAGATTAATTCAAAAGCAGTTGAAACCATTGATATTACAGCCCCTAAATATGTTTATATTGAGGGCGATAAAGAGCTTGATTTAAGTGCTTTGAAGGTGTATGCAAATTACTCCAACGCACCTCGTGAAGAAGTATTCGATTATGAAATTGATTCGTCTAAAATAGATTTTAATAAGCTCGACGAGGAACAAAATGTAAAGGTCGTTTATGAGCATTACGGAAGAACTGCCGAAGCGGTATTTCCTATAATTGTTTACGGCAAGCCTGTTGTGTCTGTTGACAGCGCAGGATATGACGGCTCTTGGAGCAACGGTGATGTTACATTCACTCTTGACAGTACCCATAAGCTTGACGGTGTTGACTATTATTACAGCGTTGACGGCGGCGAATGGGTGAAAATTGACGGCAACAGCTTAACGCTGAGCAATAATGTTAATTCGTCTTATGTTTTTAAGGCGGTCAACAGCGCAGGAATTGAGAGTGGGGTTACCTCTGCTTATCCTGTTAAAATTGATAAGGTTGTGCCTGATTTTACTCTTGAAAGGGAAAATACAAATCTGACAAATCAACCGTATTCTGTTAAAATTACAAATTTGGTTATAGGTGCATCGGGAATTAAAACTGTTTATCTAAACGGTCAGCCACTTGAAAGCAAAACTGAGTTTACTGTGAGCGAAAACGGCGAATATACCGTAAAAATTGTATCAAACAGTATGATTGAATGCGAAAAGAAAATAACTGTTGATAACATTGATACTCAAAAGCCTATTGTTACATCTGTCTCTGTTTCGCATAAGCAGACAGGGGACTTTGCAAGATTTGTAAATAAAATCACATTTGGTTTGTTCTTTAATAAAACATGCGAACTTACTGTTGAAGCCGAGGACGAGGGCGTAGCAGGAGTAGACAGAATAGAGTACCGCTTCGTTGATGAAAACGGAACACCTTTAGGCGATTGGCAGACTTATGATGATAATAATAAACCGCTTCAGGAAACGGACTTCAAGGGCTATGCAGAGGCAAGAGCGATAGACAGGGCAGGTAATGTGTCCGACAGTAAGCTTACGGGCGGTTATGTAATTGATACCGAAGCGCCTGCCGATATAGCAATCACGGCTGTTTGCGCAGACGGGGAGTATCAAAGCGATACTTGGACGGCAAATGATGTCACCGTAAAGCTTTCGTCGTCTGCATATTCCGGCATATACAGATATTATTACAGCCTTGACGGCGGAGAATGGTGCGAAATTGATGGTGATACATTTACTGTAAACTCTCAGGGTGTATGGAATTATAGATTTAAGGCTGTTTCATATTCAAATAATGAAACCGTAACCACACAGGACTTTGTGGTTAAAATTGATAAGACAGAGCCTGTTGTAAGAGTTGATTTTGAAGGTACTTTCGGCAGATGGAGCGCAGACGGAGTTAAGTTCAAAATGACCGTGCTTAATCAAGCTATTTCGGGTGTAAGTTATTTTTATAGTACCGATAACGGAAATTCTTGGGTTTCCGCAGAGGTAGGCTCGGTTATTACAATAAGTGACGATGTGGACGCTTCCTATATTTTTAAGGCTGTAAACGGAGCAGGCGTTGAGAGTAATTATTCAGACAGTTACCGTGTTATGATTGATACTCAGGCACCTACACTTGATTATACATTGGAAACTCAGGAGCAAACCTCAACCGATTATAAGGTTTTCTTTAGCGTTAATACAGGTCGCTCAGGTCTTAGGTCTGTCAGCGTAAATGGCGAAGATATAACAGGTAAAGACAGCTTTGTGGTGAGCGATAACGGCAGATATGTTGTTGTTATGACGGCAAATAACGGTCTTACCGCTACAAAGGTGATTGAAATTAATAACTTTAAGGAAACGGAAAAACCTGTTTTGTATGTTACTCCGTCAGGAACGCTTGGCAGCGAAACTTCCGAGCCTGTTACATTTAAGCTTTCCTCGCCTAATTGTAGCGATGCCGTGTATTATTATAACGATTCAAACGGCTGGACAAAAATTGAAGGCGATACCTTCGTCGCTTCTAAATCAGGTGAATATTCTTATACCTTTAAGGCAATTTGTAACGGAAAAGAAAGCTATCCGAGTCCTGCGTATAATGTTATTTTGAATACCGATTACTATAAGACCGTGATCAAGACAACCGTTCTCGAAAATACAAACGACAACAAAGGAACAGTTGCACTTGACGGCATAAAGGTGTATATTAGTGACAGACTTGTCGGAACGACTGATGAAAACGGCGAGGTTGAATGTCTGTTAAAGCAGGGTGATTATATCGTTCGTTTAGATAACGGCACATTTAACAGAGAAATTGCCCTCAATGTGACTGAAAACACAGAAATTAATATTCCTATGGTAGCACTTGATATTAACAAGGACGGGATTGTTAATGCAAAGGATTATGTTTTGATTAGGGATATTACAGACACACAGCTGTCGGCACTTTATTACGAAATATTTATGAATTTCTATAATGTCAGCGATAAAGATTTCAGCTATCAAGCTTAACGACAAGAATTAATTAATCTGAAAGGAATCGTTTTAACGATTTTGTGATTTATGAAAAAAGCTTTAACTGTAATACTTTTATGCTTGTTGCTTAGCCTTGCATTTTACGGCTGCAAGGGAGAAACGGGAAAAGAAAATATCACAGGTTCGGAGGACTCTTCGGTTTATTACGGACAAAACGCTCCGAGCGAAAATGAAAATTCTTCGCTTGCAAATGGTGAGGAAGAAGACGATGTAAACGAAATAGGCTCAAATAATACAGCCTCGGGCGTATCGGGAACAGGCTCGACAGCTTCCTCAAACGGCGGGACAGCTAACGGCTCGTCGGGAGGAACTGCCTCAGGCGGTACGGCTTCAAATAACGGCTCGTCGTCATCCGATAACAATTCAACCGACAACCAATCTCCGACCGGCGAATTTGCCCACGAGAATGACGGTGAGTGGGGAGCAAGCGTAAAGAACTAAAACTGTAATATTTTCTTAAAGGCAGCTAATATAATGATTAAAATTAATAACGAAAGCAGAGTTCTGTTTTTTGGCGACAGTATAACCGATATAAAATTTAATCGCAGATTTAACCGTAAATTAAAGGGTAAAAGAATTTATGCTTTGAATTTGGGCAAGAAAATTAAAAAGCATTGCCCGTCGGCAAAGGTATTTTATAAAGGCATTGCGAGCAACAGAGTTTATCATCTCTATGACCGCCTTACAAAAGATTGCATAAATTTGAAACCTAATGTTATAGTTATGCTCATCGGTGTAAATGACGCTTGGGAGAATTATGTTCCCGAGGACTATCCGCCTCTCAGACGACCTATGAAGCCTCATCTTGACGAGGTTTATCGCAGAATAGGTGCAGAGCTTGATGATGTGCAAATACTCTTTTTAATGCCGTTTATGATTGATAGTGACGAGGAAAAGCTGCCGTTTCATAAGGTACTTGAGGAGTTTCGTACGGTGCTTAGAGAAACAGCAGAGCAAAACGTTGCAGAAATTATTGATTTACAACAACTGTTTAATGAGGCGCAGAAAAATATCGAGCCGTGTCTTTTGGCTACGGACGGTATACACCCGACAGATTTAGGGCATAAGCTTATTTCTGACGAAATATTAAAGCATATATCCTTTAACTGATTCAAAAAAGTAAAAAAATAAAATAAAACACTTGCATTTTTGCTTACTATATGATAATATATATCAGCATTTGTCCGTTGCATACTCTTGCAACGCGTAAAAGTGTAGCGTTTCGCATTTTAGAAGATGGTCCGCTTTCATCTTTTTGATATGAACATCTCATAAATTATAAGGAGGAAATAAAATGGACGCATTAAAAGCTATTGCACAAGACAACATTAAGGCAGAAGTACCTCAGTTCTCAGTTGGTGATACTGTAAGAGTATCTGTAAACATCCGTGAGGGACAGAGAGAAAGAATTCAGAACTTTGAGGGTACAGTAATTGCTAAGAGAGGCTCAGGCGTTTCTGAGACATTCACAGTTCGCAGACTTTCCTACGGTGTAGGTATCGAGCGTGTATTCCCGCTTCACTCACCTAACGTTGTAGATGTTAAGGTTATCCGTTACGGTAAGGTTAGAAGAGCTAAGCTTTACTATCTTCGTGACAGAGTCGGCAAGGCTGCAAAGGTTAAGGAATCTATTAAGTAATAACCTAAATCGGTCGTATCACGGTGTTTTCGTGGTACGGCTTGTTTTTTATTTGAAATTATCAGCAAAATATTATATAATGACAGAAAGGCAGGTGCGATTATGTCAGATTTTATAAAACAGAATGTGCAGTGGTTCCCGGGTCATATGGCAAAAACAAGACGGCTTATAAAGGAATCGCTTAATATGGTGGACGGTGTTGTGGAAATTCTTGATGCAAGAGTTCCTTACAGCTCACAGAATCCCGAGCTTGACAGTATAGTTAAAAATAAGCCACGCATTATTTTGCTCAATAAATGCGATGTTGCCAATGCTAATGCCACAAATATTTGGATTAAATATTTTGATGGCAGGGGTGCTTATGCCATCCCCGTTGATTGTAAAACAGGCAGGGGATTAAATAAATTTGACGAAACGGTTAAAAAAGCGCTTGCAAAAACGATTGAAAGAAATGAGCAAAAAGGTATGTCCGGTAAACCGCTGAGACTTATGGTTGTAGGTATTCCGAATACAGGCAAATCTTCGTTTATTAATCGAATGGGTAAAAATGCAAAGGCTAAGGTTGCCGATAAGGCAGGAGTTACTCAGCATAATCAATGGTTTGTAGTCGGTAACGGAATAGAACTTCTTGATACGCCGGGCGTTCTGTGGCCTAAATTCGATGACCCCGAGGTCGGTGATAAGCTTGCTTTTATCGGCTCGGTCAAGGATGAAGTAACCGATAAAGAAACTATTGCTTGCCGTTTGCTCGAAAGCTTGGCTGCTACTAACCCTCAGGCTATTGAATCGAGATATAAAATTGAGGGCGTAGAGGGTTTGCAAGGTTGGGAAATTCTCGAAATGATTGGTAAAAAGAGAGGATTTCTTATCAAAGGCGGAGAAATTGATTATGAGCGTACCTCCGTTATTGTGGCAGACGAATTCAGAGGAGGAAAACTTGGGCGAATAACCCTTGAATTACCGTAATGAAAAAAATTGTTGATGAAAATAAAGATTGGCTTAAATACGAAAAACAGGCTTATGATAACGGATATGAAGTTGTTTGCGGAGTTGACGAGGCGGGCAGAGGACCGCTTGCAGGGCCTGTTTTTGCCGCAGCGGTTATTTTGCCAAAAGGATATATAGTTGAGGGAGCAAATGATTCTAAAAAGCTTAGTGAAAAGAAAAGGGAAGCACTTTTTGAAAAAATCAAAGAGGAAGCCGTTAGTTACAGTATTGCTATGGTTGACGAAGGGACTATTGACGAGATTAATATCCTAAACGCAACCTTTATGGCTATGAATAAAGCAGTTGATTCTTTGGAACAAAGACCCGATTTTGTGATGGTTGATGGAAATAAAATTCCAAACGGTCTTGAAATTCCTGCCGAAGCGATTGTTAAGGGTGACGCAAACAGTATTTCTATTGCGTGTGCTTCTATTTTGGCTAAGGTCGCAAGGGATAGGTATATGCTTGAAATGGCAGAAAAATATCCACAATATCAGTTTGAAAAACATAAGGGCTACGGTACAAAGCTTCATTATCAAATGCTTGATGAATATGGCGTAAGCGAAATTCATCGCCAAAGCTTCTTAAAATCTTGGTACGCAAAGAATGAATAATAAGGGACGGCTTGCCGAAATGAAGGCGGCAAATTATTTAAGAGATAAGGGCTATTTGCTCCTTGAACATAGCTTCTCCTCACGCTTTGGAGAAATTGATCTTATTTGCGAGTATGAAAATTATGTGGTTTTTGTTGAGGTAAAAGCGAGGGGCGAGGACTCAATAGCACTTCCCAGAGAGTTTGTCGATGCTCAAAAACAGTCTAAAATTATTGCCACAGCCTCACTTTATATTCAAAAATATGATGTTCAGTTACAGCCGAGATTTGATGTAATTGAGATTTATATGCAAAATAATAAGGTAAAATCTATTAAACATCTTGAAAATGCTTTTAGTTTGTAATAGAATATTAGCAATAACCTTTGGAGGATAAAAAATGCTTTATACATCTACAAGAGATAATTCTATCAAAGTCACAGCATCGCAGGCAATCGCACAGGGTATCAGCGAAGAGGGCGGACTTTTCGTACCGTGTGAGCTTCCTGAGTTCAGCCTTGATGAAATTACCTCTATGATTTCTATGTCTTATATTGAAAGAGCAAAAACCGTTCTCAGAGAATTTCTTACGGATTTCACAGAGGACGAGCTTGATTATTGTGTAAACGGTGCATATGCCGCAGAAAAGTTCTCATCACCTAAAATTGCACCTGTGGTAAATGTTGAGGGTAATAAGAATATTCTTGAGCTTTGGCACGGCCCTACTTGTGCTTTTAAGGATATGGCTCTTCAGCTTTTGCCTTATCTTATGACGGTTTCCGCTAAGAAAACTGCCGACGGTAAGACTATCGTTATTCTTGTTGCAACGTCGGGCGATACAGGTAAGGCTGCGCTTGAAGGCTTTAAGGATGTTGATAATACAAAGATTCTTGTATTCTATCCTGTTGACGGCGTTTCACCTATGCAAAAGCTTCAAATGACTACTCAAGAGGGCGAGAATGTTGCTGTTTGTGCTATTAACGGCAATTTTGACGACGCTCAAAGTGCAGTTAAATCTATCTTTACCAATGATGAAATTAAATCAGAACTTGCAAAGAAAAATATGATGTTCTCCTCTGCAAATTCAATTAACTGGGGCAGACTTGTACCTCAGATTGTTTACTATTTTTCTGCTTACTGCGATATGCTTGAGCAAAACAGAATTAATGCGGGCGACGAGATTAATGTTGTTGTGCCTACCGGTAACTTCGGTAATATTCTTGCAGGCTATTACGCAAAGAAAATGGGACTTCCGATTAAGAAGCTTATCTGTGCTTCTAATACAAATAATGTACTTACAGATTTCTTAAGGACAGGTGAGTATAACAGAAACAGAAAATTTTATGCAACCACATCACCGTCTATGGATATTCTTATTTCATCAAATCTTGAAAGATTGCTTTATCATATGAGTGGCGAGGACAGTGCTGTTGTAAATGAGCTTATGAGCGAGCTTTCTTCAGACGGCAAATACCAGGTTTCACCTAAGCTTATTTCGGATATTCAAGAAGTATTCTCAGCAGGCTACTGTGATGAGGCAAAGGTTGATGCAACAATAAAGAGCAATTTTGACAACAGTAAATATCTTTGTGATACTCACACTGCCGTTGCAGTTGATGTTTATGAGGAATATGTAAAGCAGACAGGCGATGACATTCCAACTGTTATTGATTCTACCGCTTCACCGTATAAATTTTCTAAGAGTGTTCTTTCCGCATTGCTTGATGGCAAAACCCCTGAACTCAGTGAGTTTGAAATGGTTGACGAGCTTAACAGAGTGTCGGGCTTTGATGTTCCTGCACCGCTTAAAGCGTTGAAGGATAAAGATGTTCGTTTCACTTATGTGTGCGATAAGGAAAATATGAGCGAAATGGTATTTAAGCTGTTGAATTTATAATTCATTAGGCGACTCAACCCCTTGTGATTTGAGTCGCCTTTCTTCTCTTACTCGCAGGAGCAACCGTCGCAGCATTCAAAGGTTTCGCAGTTTGGCTCACTACCCGAGCCGTTTTTTGCCTTGCCTACCTTGATGTGTCCTGCCGTGCAGGCGTTTGACATATCGTGATGAATGCAGTTCTTTGCTTCGCAAGAGATACCTTTAATTTCGTCTTTCATTTTTTTCACTCCCTTCAGTCTTATTGTTTACATCGTTATTAATTTTATTCAAGGAGAAAATATGGCCCTTTACGCTATTGCCGATACGCATTTGTCATTTGGTACCGATAAGCCTATGGATTCGTTCCCGGGTTGGAATGATTATGTTCAAAGAATTGAAAATAATTGGAATAAGCTTGTAACGGACGATGACACGGTTGTTATCGCAGGCGATATCAGCTGGGCTATGAATTTCGATGAACTAAAAGCGGATTTTGAATTTTTGAATAATCTTAAAGGTACTAAACTTATTCTAAAAGGTAATCACGATTATTGGTGGAATACTGCTAAAAAAATGAATGAGTTTATTGACGAAAACGGCTTTGATTCGATTAAGATTCTTTTTAATAATTCCTATACAGTTGACGGTGTGTCTGTTTGCGGTAGCAGGGGATGGATGTTTGACGGAGAGGATGAGCATGATGAAAGAGTGCTTAGCAGAGAGGTCGGCAGATTGAGGTTGTCACTTGAAAGCGCAGAATGTGACGATAAGGTCGTTTTTTTGCATTATCCGCCGATTACCACAGACAGTAAATGTGAAGAAATTTTGAGCGTTCTTAAAGAATACGGTATAAAAAAATGCTATTATGGGCATCTTCACGGTAAGGCTGCCAAAATCGCATTAGACGATGAAATTGACGGCATTCAATTTAGATTGATTTCTTGTGACAGGCTTTCGTTTATGCCTAAGCTGGTAAGGTAAATCTATATAAATAATATATAATAAAAAAAGTGTTGTATTTTTTTCGCTATTATGTTATAATTTTGCGGTAACAAATTCAAAAATATTTAAGGAGGTCATTATTATGGCACTTAAGTCATCTAATAAAGTAGAGACTAATGTATATGAATTAGAAATTACTGTTGATGCAGAGACTTTTACTGAGGCTTGTAAAAAGGCTTATTTGAAGCAGAGAAAGTCAATTCAAATCCCGGGCTTCCGTAAGGGTAAGGCTACACAGGGTATGATTGAAAAGGTATATGGCGAGGGCGCATTCTATGAAGAAGCTCTTGAAATTGTATATCCTGAGGCTGTCGGTGCGGCTTTTGACGAGGCAGGTCTTAATGTTATCGACCAGCCAAGCGAGGTTGATTTCCCTGTAATGAGCAAGGAAGAGGGTGTTGTAATCACAATGAAGGTTACTACATATCCTGAGGTTAAGCTTGGCGAATACAAGGGTCTCAAGGGTAAGATGCTCGATACCGAGGCTACCGATGAGGATGTTGAGACTGAACTCAAGTCAATGCAGGAGAGAAATTCTCGTCTTGTAACTGTTGAGGACAGAGAGTCTCAGATGGGCGATACTTGTGATATTAACTTTGAAGGATTTGTTGACGATGTTGCTTTTGAAGGCGGCAAGGGTGAGAATTATCCTCTTGAACTCGGTTCAAACAGCTTTATCCCGGGATTCGAGGAGCAGGTTGCAGGTCATAAGACAGGCGAAGAATTCGATGTAAATGTTACATTCCCTGAGCAGTATGAGCCTTCTCTTGCAGGTAAAGACGCTGTATTTAAGTGCAAGATTAACGAGATTAAGACTAAGGAACTTCCTGAGCTTGATGACGAATTTGCAAAGGACGTATCTGAGTTTGATACTCTTGATGAACTCAAGGCTGACCTCAAGAAGCAAATCTCCGACAGAAAAGCAACTGACGCTAAGATTGATTTTGAAAATCAGCTTATTGATCAGGTTGTTGAAAATATGGAGGTTGAAATTCCTGAATGTATGAACACTCAAAAGTGTGACGAGATGATTCAGGATTACTCATACAGACTTCAAATGCAGGGTCTTGACCTTAACACTTATCTCCAATATCTCGGTCAGACAATGGAGCAGTTTAAGGAGCAGTTTATGGACGGTGCTAAGCAGCAGGTTAAGGTTAAGCTTGCTCTTGACGCAATCGTAAAGGCTGAAAATATTGAAGCAACCGAAGAAGAAATCGCAGACGAAATTGCAAAACTTGCAGAGCAGTACAATATGGAAGCCGATAAGATTAAGGCTGCCGTTCCTGCTGAGCAGCTTTCAGCAGATATCGTTACTCGCAAGGCTGTTGATTTCGTAGTAGATAATTCGGTTAAGGAATAATCTAATTTCAAAAAAGGAAAGTGATCATTATGGCATCTATGCCTTATGTAATCGAGCAATCCGGCTCAGGCGAACGCAGTGTTGATATTTTTTCAAGACTTCTTTCGGACAGAATTATTGTTTTATCTGACGAGGTAAACGACCAGACAGCATCATTAGTTGTTGCTCAGCTTCTTTTCCTCGAAAGTCAGGACAGCACTAAAGATATTTCGCTTTATATTAACTCACCGGGCGGTTCAGTTACCGCAGGTCTTGCTATCTACGATACTATGAATTACATTAAATGTGATGTATCTACTATTTGTATCGGTATGGCTGCAAGTATGGGTGCGTTTCTTCTTAGCTCCGGTGCTAAGGGCAAGAGAATTGCATTGCCTAACAGCGAAATTCTTATCCACCAACCGCTTATCGGCGGAAACGGTATTACCGGTCAGGCTACTGATGTTGAGATTGCTGCTAATAATCTTGTTAAGAAAAAGCAACAGCTTAACAAAATTCTTGCTGCTAATTGCGGTAAGGATTACGATACACTTGTCAAGGACACAGACAGAGATAATTGGATGTCTGCACAAGAAGCTCTTGAATATGGGCTTGTTGATAAGGTAATTGATAAGAGATAAGGGGTATTTGATTTGGCAAAAGACGACTCAAATGTGAATAGTGTTGCGAGATGTTCGTTTTGTGGCAAAAGTGAATCAATGGTGCATAGGCTCATTGAAGGCCCCGGAGTTTTCATTTGTGATGAGTGTGTAGGACTTTGTAACGATTTGATTAACGAATCTGCAATGTATAACACTCCTAAGCAGCACTCAAAACAGGAAGATATGATTATCCCGAAACCTATGGATATTAAGCAAAAACTTGATGAATATGTAATAGGTCAGGATGAAGCAAAAAAGAATCTTTCTGTCGCTGTTTATAATCATTATAAGAGAATTTTCTACGGCTCAGACGGAGATGTTGATCTGCAAAAGAGCAACATTCTCCTTCTCGGTCCAACGGGTGTCGGAAAGACAATGCTCGCACAAACCCTTGCAAAAATACTTGATGTACCGTTTGCCATTGCAGACGCTACAACCTTGACTGAGGCAGGCTATGTTGGTGAGGATGTAGAAAACATTTTGCTCAGACTCATTCAGGCTGCCGATTTCGATATCGAAAAGGCTCAACGAGGAATTATTTATGTCGATGAAATAGATAAGATTTCCCGAAAGAGTGAGAATCGCTCAATTACCCGTGATGTAAGCGGTGAGGGCGTACAGCAGGCATTGCTGAAGATTTTAGAGGGTACGGTTTCCAATGTTCCTCCCGGAGGCGGAAGAAAGCATCCTCAGCAGGAGTTCATTCAAATTGATACTACAAACATTCTTTTCATTTGCGGCGGCGCATTTGACGGAATTGATAAAATAGTAGAAAAGAGAATGGGTAAAGGCTCTCTTGGCTTTGGCTCACAGCTTGCTAAAAATATTGATAACAAGACTGAAATTCTAAAGAGCGTTAATCAGCACGACCTTGTAAAGTATGGCTTGATTCCTGAGCTTATCGGTCGTATCCCTGTTGTAACCGTTCTTGATGACCTTGACAAGGATGCACTTGTCAGGATTATGACAGAGCCTAAGAACTCAATCGTTAAGCAGTATACAAAGCTGTTTGAAATGGATAATGTTAAACTCGAATTTCAGCCGGAGGCTTTGACCGCCATTGCAGATATTACGCTTGAAAGAAAGACAGGCGCAAGAGGACTTCGTTCTGTTTTTGAAAGCGTTTTGGGTAATCTTATGTTTACCGTTCCCTCAGACTGTACTGTTGAGAGCATTACGGTTACTGAGGATTCTGTAAAAAACGGCACTCAGCCTATAATAAAAAATAACCCTGACCGTAAGCCGTTGTTGCTTCACGCTAAGGATTTGAAAAATGCATAAACTATATTGGATATAGTTAAATTAAGCACCGATTTGGGAGCAATAAGAAGTAATTGCTTTAGGCAATTGCTTCTGCCCCCTTATCGGTTTTTTATTTTTTCTTGTAATAAGTAATTGCGCCTTTGCATATTCTTAACTGAATAAAGAAAGGAGCAAAATTATGGAGCTTGAAAAGAAATATTCGTGCCTGTCAAAAAATTGCCTTGTAACAAACAGAAGCATTAATATTGATAAAAACTATCAAGAAACGCTGGAGGCTTATCTTGAGGATTTGCATAGGGTAATAAGATGTGATTGCCATAGCTATGCAACCTCGTGTGAAATTGTTGATAATACTGCGATTGTCGAGGGAAAAAGCGAGATTTGCCTTACATATACCAACGAGGACGGTGAACTTCTTTATACTGAATTTGTTGAGGATTTTACAGAAAAAACAGCGCTTGATTCTTTGTCGGAATATGCTTTTGCCGTTGCAAATATCTGCGATAAGTATACTAATTTCAGGGTTATTAATCAAAGAAGAATTGATATACATATTTCTTTTTGCCTTGGACTGAAAGTTTATGATAAGGTAAGTTGTCCTTGTGTTGACGAATGTAACGGCTCAAGGTTGAATTCTTACAGCGTTAAGGAACAAAATGTAGAAAATTATTTGATTAGAAAAATTGAAATTGACGAGGAACTTACGCTTTCTGATACTTCTAACGGAATTAAAAGAGTTTTTTGCTATGACATAAATTCCTGTGTGAGTGATTGTAAGGCTATTAAGGATAAAATTTTTATTAAAGCCAAAATAGATGCTAAGGTACTTTATACAGATAATGACAATAAATCGCAATGTGCTTGTTACAGCTTTGATGTTTCAAAAATTTGCGATATTTCGGGAGTGAGTGAAACATCTAAATGCTTCGTCAAAATAAATCAAGGAAGTATTTTTGTTAAAGCTAAAAGCACGGAAGATAAGACGGGCGGAAAAATTGAAATTTACGGTGATGTTTATGCTTGTATTACCGTTGTCAATGAAATCGAATCAAAAATCGTTACAGACGGCTACATTGTCGGCAGAAGGGTGCAAAATAATTATTCAACCTATATCTGTTCTGAAAAATGCGATGATTTAAGGCTTCAAAAGAATGTGAAATTCAGCATAAAGGTAAATTCTGAAATCAAAAGAGTGTTAGACGCTTCGCTTAAAATTAACGAATGTACCTATAAAAATAAGAAAATCATTACGCAAATGTCGTGTAGATTGATTTATGTTAATTCAAACGGTGAAACTGAATGCTTTGAAGAAATTAAAGAGCTGGAGTGTGTTGTCGAGAGTGAAGATATGCTGTGCGTCGTTGGTGAAATTAAATCTTATGATTATAATATCGTCAACGATTGCGCAGTTGATATAAGCTTGAATTATGAACTCTCAACCTGTGTTACCGCAAGCAGAGAAATAAAAGTATTAAGTGACATTTCCTGCGACGACACCCCTGTTAAATCACCTGCACTTACCTTGTATTTTGCAAAGGCGGGCGAAAAATTGTGGGATATTGCAAAATCCTTTTCGTCTGATACAGAACTCATAAAAAAAGAAAACGAAATCAGCACAGATATGCTTGATACCAATAAGGTTATTATAATTCCGGGGCTTTAGGAGGTAATTATGGATACAGAAATTTACAGAGATATTTCCAAACGCACCGGCGGAGATATCTATATCGGGGTGGTTGGACCTGTTCGTACAGGCAAATCAACCTTTATTAAAAGATTTATGGATACTCTTATTATCCCTAATATAAAGGACAGCTTTAGACAGGAAAGGGCAAAGGACGAACTTCCTCAATCGTCGGCAGGCAGAACTATTATGACAACCGAGCCGAAGTTTATTCCTGAGGACGCTATTGAGTTAAGTCTTGAGGGTAATATAAGCTTTAAGGTAAGAATGATTGATTGCGTCGGTTATATTGTTCCAAGCAGTGAGGGTTATATTGAGGATGACGAGCCGAGAATGGTAATGACTCCGTGGAGCGAGGAGGCCATACCGTTTAATCTTGCGGCAGAAATAGGAACAAAAAAGGTTATTGAGGAACATTCCACAATAGGTCTTGTTGTTACAACCGATGGCAGCATCAGCCAAATTCCACGAGCAGAATATGAGGAGTCCGAAACACGAGTTATCGATGAACTAAAGCAGATTAACAAGCCGTTTGTAATACTCCTTAACAGCACAAACCCGGATTCTAAGGAATGTAAGCAAACAGCACAAAAAATGCGCGAGAAATATAAAACTCCTGTTATGTGTGTTAATTGCTTAGAACTTGATGAAGCAAAGATTAAAGAAATAATTTCACTTGTCCTTTATGAATTTCCTGTTGCATCAATAGGAATTGAGCTTCCCGAATGGTTTAAGAGCTTGGACGAAAACGATAAGCTTAGGGCAGAGGTTATCTCGGCGGTTATGGATAATTCAAAAACTGTCAGCAATGTCAGAAGCGTTAATGATTTTGTATCGTCTGTGTCGCAGCTAAAGGACATTAATTCGTTTAGTGTTTCAAAGGTTGACTTGTCGTGCGGAAGTGTATTAATCAAAGCAGACATTGATAGCACACACTTTTATTCCGTTCTGTCCGAAAAGTGCGGAGTGGCAATTAAAAACGACCGTGAGCTTATGAAAGAAATATATAGTCTTGCACAGATAAAAAGCGAATATATGCGAATTTCAGACGCATTAAAGCAGGTTGAGGCTACGGGGTACGGTATTGTTATGCCGACGACAGACGAATTATCGCTTGAAGAACCGGAAATTATGAAGCAAGGCGGTAAATACGGTGTCAGGTTGAAAGCACACGCACCGTCAATTCATATGATTAAATGCAATACCTATACAGAGGTTGCACCGATTGTCGGAAGCGAAAGCCAAAGCGAAGAGCTTGTAATGTATTTACTAAAGGAATTTGAAAATAATCCGTCTGAAATCTGGAATACAAATATTTTCGGCAAATCGCTTCACTCGTTAGTAAACGAGGGGTTGAACAATAAGCTTTATCGTATGCCGGAGGACGCCCGTAATAAGTTTAGAGAAACCATTGAAAGAGTTATCAATGAGGGCTGCAGCGGCTTGATTTGCATTATACTGTAAAAAAATCGACAGTAGAAGTTCTACTGTCGATTTCTGTAAATCATTTGGTCTTAAATTCTTTCAATTCCTTTAGGTCAAAGTTTCCTATTGCAAGTTTTTCGCCTTTATTAAATGTTCTTCCCTTAGAATTCTCAACTCCGAAAACTCCCGCACATTCGGGACAAACCAAAAAGTATACATCCTCACAGGATATAAACGGCAGAGATGATATAAGTTTTGCATCTGCGTTGGTAAAAACCGAAAACGCTACTTTTTTATTACATTTTGGACATTCAAGCTTTAGCGTTTCTCCTCTTTCAATTATTCTGAGGCTTTTTCCCAATCTGTAATCCATATCTGCCACTGCCTTCCTTTCGCTCATCTAAGCGAGAATACATAATTCACATACATATAATACAATATATTCGGGAAGTGTTCAAGTGAAAAAAATAATTATTATGTTATTTGTTCTTTCTGTTGCTCTTTGCGGTTGCAGCGTTCAGGGTGATACTCACTCAAAACGCAATGATGATTCCATCTATGTTAAATCTGTTTGGCTTGCATATTACGAACTTCAGAATTTCACAAAGGGAAAAGGGGAGTCGGAATTCAAAAAAGGGATTTCACAAGCATTTGAAAAAATACATAAATCAGGCTTTAATACCGTTACCGTTCAAGTTAGACCTTGTGCAGATTCGTTTTATCCGTCTGCTTATTTTCCGACAAGTGTTTATTTTAACGGTACTCAGGGAGAAGAAATGACTTATGACCCTTTAGAAATTATGTGCAGTCTGGCTGATAAATATAGGCTCAGAATTGAGGCTTGGATTAATCCGTATCGTGTCAGTCAGGACAATGATTTTTCTAAGCTTTGTGATAATAATATTGCTCTCGTTTGGCACAACAGCGAAGATAAATCAGATTATGTAAAAGAGTGTGACGGTAAATTATATTTTAATCCTGCTTATAAGGAGGTTACGGATTTAATTGTAAACGGTGTTAAAGAAATTGTTGGGGGGTATTCTGTTGACGGTATCCATTTTGACGATTATTTTTATCCGACTTCAGACAGCGAGTTTGATTCCGTGTCATATGATACATACTCTAAGCAGGGCGGTGAACTATCGTTGCCCGATTGGCGCAGAAATAATGTTTCTTGCTTGATTAAAGAGGTGTATAAAACGATTAAGCAAATCAATCCTGAAATTAAATTCGGCGTCAGTCCCGCTTCGGATATTAAAAATGACTACTCTAACCTCTATGCCGATATTGAAAAATGGGTGAGTGAAGACGGATATGTTGATTATATTTGCCCTCAAATTTATTTTGGCTTCAGAAATGTAAAACAACCGTTTATGATAACGGTAAAAAAATGGCGAGACTTACTTCGTGATTCCGATGTTGAGTTATATGTTGGGTTGCCTCTTTATAAATGCAATAAAATTGACGATTATGCAGCCTCCGAGGATGAAGAGATAAAAAATGAATTTGTAGATAATGATGATATTATTTCAAGGCAGATAACATATCTAACAAAAATTGAAAAAATAAAAGGATACTACATCTTTTCTTACTCCTATCTGATAGATGAGGAGCTTCAAGATGAGGTATCCTTGATGCTTGAGGCTATGCAAAGCAGCAATCCTCTGCTGCGTCAGCCCTTTTTATGATTACATTTATCTCTTTTCCTATTAAGTTTTCGCTCGATACAATCCTAACCGGAACATAACCCTTTGTATATCCTTGATATACTCCCGGCTCTGTTTCGTTTTCAAACAAAACTTCCTGCTCTGTTCCGACAAGGCTGTTAAAATATTCGTGCCTCTGTTTAGCCGTTTCATTAATCATAATTGCTGCACGGCGCTCTTTTTCCTGCTTTGATACGTTGTCGCCTTTTTTTGACGCTGCGGTAGATTTTCTTTCCGAGTAGGGGAATACATGCACTTTTTCAAACGCAATGTTTTTAACAAAGCTCAGCGACTCGGCAAAATCCTCCTCACTTTCCTCATTAAAGCCTACCATTACATCCGTTGTAATCGTTGCGTTGTCAAATGCAGAACGAAGCCTGTCGCAAAGCTCCTTGTATTCCTCTGCCGTGTAGTGCCTGTTCATATCCTTGAGCGTTTTGTTACAACCGCTTTGTAAAGAAATGTGAAATTGTGGGCAAAGCTTATCATATTTTGCCATTCCCTCAATCACTTCTTCGGTAATATGGTCGGGTTCAAGTGAGCCGAGCCTTACTCGTTTAATGTCCTCATTTTCACAGCAGATTCTTATTGCGTCAACAATGTTGAAATCCTCGCCTTTGCCGTAAGAGGATAGGTTAATTCCGACAAGCACAATTTCTTTTATTCCGTGCTTACTCAGTATGTCTATTTCTTCTTTCAAGTCCTCAAGGCTCTTGCTTCTTACTCTGCCTCTCGAAGTTGGAATAATGCAATAGGAACAAAATCTGTCGCATCCGTCCTCAATTTTTACGAATGCTCTGATTCTTTCGTTAAATCCGCTGATTGAGCATTTCTGAAAATCGTCGCCTTTTTCGTGCTTGTTAATTCTCACTATTCTGTTGTGGTTAATGTTGTATTCGTTAATTAAGTTGAGTATGTCGTCGTTATTCTTGTTTGACAGGACAATATCTGCATCAAACAATTCCTTTGCCTGCTCAGGAAAAGCCTGAGGCATACAACCTGTGAGAATTACTGTTGAATCAGGCTCACGACGCTTAAACTTTCTTACATTCTGTCTTGTCTTTTGGTCAGCCGTTGCCGTAACGGTACAGGAATTGATAATATAATAATCGGCTTTTTCGTTATGGCTTACTATTTCAAAGCCTGCGTTTTTCAAAAGCTCTGTCATATATTCGGTTTCGTATTGATTAACCTTGCAACCGAGTGTATAAAATGCTGCCTTCATTTTCTGCCTCCCGAAAATTTTAAATTATTATAGCAAACTTTCGTTATTATTACAATGATTTTTGAATATAAATAAGTGGTGATATTTATGAAAAGATTGATTTGTGCTTTTGTTTCGCTTTGCCTTATGCTTTCGACGCCCGTATGTGCTTATGCAGAGGATAAACCTCAAAATGATGAGCATATTCACGCAAAATCGGCGGTGCTTATGGATATGGACAGTAGGGAAGTTCTTTACAGCGTAAACGAAAATGAGGAGCTTGCGCCTGCCTCTGTAACAAAAATTATGGCTTTACTCCTTATCCTTGAAGCACTTGAAAGTGAAAAAATTACATTGCTCGACGAGGTTACAGCTTCAAAAAATGCCGTTTCAATGGGTGGCTCTCAGATATGGCTTGAAGTCGGGGAAAAGATGACTGTTGACGAGCTTTTGAAGGCGGTTGTTATAGCGAGTGCAAATGATGCTTGTACCGCATTGGGAGAATATGTTGCGGGAAGCAGTATGGCATTTGTAAAGATGATGAACGACAGAGCCAAAGAATTAGGACTTGAACACACTAATTTTGAAAACTGTACGGGACTTGACGATTCGGTAAAGGCTCATTATTCCTCTGCTTATGACCTTGCAATTATAGCGAGTGAGGTTATGAAATATGATTTGATAGAAAAATATTCTACTGTATGGCTTGACTCTCTGCGTGACGGTAAGACGGAGCTTAATAATACTAATAAGCTTGTCAATACATATAACGGAATTACGGGACTTAAAACGGGTACAACCTCAAATGCAGGCTTTTGTATTGCAGCGACGGCAAGCAGGGACGATTTGAATTTGGTGGCTGTTGTTTTAGGCTCGGACACGAGCGACCACAGATTTGATACAGCTTCTTATCTTCTGGATATTGGATTTGCAAATTATAAATCTGTCACTCTCGAGATAGATGAAACTGAATTAAGGCCTGTGAGGATAAATAATGGTCGTAAAAAATCTGTTTATCCGATTTATCCCGATATGACTAAAATCACCGTCAGCAAGGGAGAGACGGATATTGAGTATAAATATAATGTTTATGACAGCGTTTGCGCCCCGATAAAATACGGCGATAAGCTCGGATGTGTCGAAGTGCTTTGCAACGGCGAAAGCGTAGCATCAATTACGCTGACGGCAGGGGAAGATGTAGATAAATTGTCTTTTAGGGATGTACTGCTTTCTTTAGTGAGAAATATTTGATTTTCGGTTGATTTTTTTTGCAATATGTTGTATTATATCTTAAAATTTATATATAAGAGGTTTTTGATATGTCACTTAGATTTAATTCAACATATAGCGAAAATGTCGTTTCATCTTCTGATGTTCAGGCTATGGCACCAAAGGCTGTTGAGGCTATGCACACACTTATGTCAAAGACAGGTGAGGGTAACGATTTCTTGGGCTGGATTGACCTGCCTACAAATTACGACAAAGAAGAGTTTTCAAAAATAAAGGCTTCTGCAGAATATATTAAGAAGAATGCGGATGTTTTGGTTGTTATCGGTATCGGAGGTTCATACCTCGGCGCAAGAGCTGTAATTGAGGCTGTAAAGTCATCTAACTATAATCTTCTTGCAAAGGATACACCTCAGATTTTATTTATCGGTAATTCTATCAGTCCGTCAAAGCTTAACGAAACCGTAAAGCTTTGCGAGGGCAAGGATATTTGCGTGAATGTTATTTCAAAAAGCGGTACAACAACCGAACCTGCTATTGCATTCAGAGTGTTCAGAGATTTGGTAAACAGCAAGTATTCTAAGGACGAGGCTAAAAAGAGAATTTTCTGCACAACAGACGCTCATAAGGGTACTCTCAAGGAACTTGCAGATACAGAGGGTTATGAAACATTTGTAGTTCCTGATGATGTAGGCGGCAGATTTTCTGTTCTTACTGCAGTAGGACTTCTTCCTATCGCTGTTGCAGGTGTTGATATCGACGAGCTTATGGCAGGCGCAGCAAAGGCACAGAACGAGTTTTGCGCTGAAAGCATTTCTGAAAACGATTGCCTTAAATATGCGGCTATAAGAAATTGTTTCTACAATAAGGGCTTGAAGCTTGAAAATTTCATTTCATTTGAGCCTGATATGGCTATGTTTAATGAGTGGATTAAGCAGCTCTTCGGTGAAAGTGAGGGTAAAAACGGTAACGGACTTTTCCCAACCTCATGTATCTTCTCAACTGACCTTCATTCACTCGGTCAGTATATTCAGGAATCAGGCGCAGGTCTTATGTTCGAGACTGTTATCAAGTTTAACGAATGTGATGACGATTATGTTATCGGCGAGCAGGAGGGCAACCTTGACGGTCTTAACTTCCTCTCAGGCGAAAATATGAGCCTTGTAAATGATAAGGCAAGACAGGGTACACTTCTTGCTCATACAGAGGGTGGAGTAGGCAACCTTATCCTTGAAATTGATAAAAAAGATGCTGAAAATATCGGTTATCTTATCTATTTTATGGAAAAGACTTGTGCAATTTCAGGCTACATTTTGGGAGTAAATCCATTTAATCAGCCGGGTGTAGAAAGCTACAAAAAGAATATGTTTGCTCTTCTCGGTAAACCGGGCTACGAAAGTGAAAAAGAAAAACTTGAAAAACAGTTAGGTTTATGCTAATATATAGTTGAAAGTTATTTACCTATACAGGAGGAAATAAAAATGATTAAACTTATTATTGGCAACAAAGGCGCAGGAAAGACAAAGAAGCTTATTGATCTTGTTAATTCTTGTGTGGAAAACTCGGACGGCAACATTGTTTGCATCGAGAAAGAACCAAAGCTTACCTATGATATTTCTTCAAAGGCAAGACTCCTTGAAACAGAAACCTATGCAATTAACGGACATAAAGCTTTCTATGGCTTTTTGGCAGGTATTTGTGCAGGCAACTATGATGTTACCGATATTCTTATAGATGCTACATTTAAGATTGTAGGCAGAGATTACAGCAAGCTTCCTCAGTTTTTTGAGATGCTTTCAGGCTTGAGCGAGGCAAGCGATGTTGATTTCTATTTCACAATCAGCTGTGATAAGGAAGATTTGCCGGTAGAAATTTTCGATTATTGCGAAGAAGCATAATTAATCTGATTTTACAGTGCGTCTTATTAATTGAGACGCACTTATTTTTTTAATTTTGTTTATTCTTAAATTTTGCTATTGACAAAAAGGCTCTTAATATATATAATACTAAGTGCTAACTTGAGGTGAACTGTATGCAACTCGATTTTACAAATCTGCTTAATTCATCGGGTGATGTAATTAATGTAGAATATACTATGAATGCCGATGATTTTATGTATGACACCTATAAGCCACTCAAAAACGGTGTAAGCATAAAGGGAAGCGCTTATCAAAAAGTCGGTGTTGTTTATTTAGACCTTGATGTAGAATTTGATTTTTTCGGTGTTTGCGACAGATGTATGGACGACATCGAAAGAAAATACTCGTTTTCTCTTAACAAGATTATCGTCAACAGAATGGAAAATGAGAACGACGATTATGACGAATATATCGTTGTTGAAAATAACATTCTTGAGCTTGACGATTTGATTAATGAGGAAATACAACTATTTTTGCCCGCTAAAATGCTTTGCAAAGAGGACTGTAAAGGACTTTGTCAGCGTTGCGGCAAGAACTTAAATTATGAAAAATGCGAATGTGAAAAAGAAGTCGATCCAAGATTGGCTGCTTTGTCGGATTTGCTTATTGATTAAAGGAACTAACTTGTTTATATAATAAGGAGGAAATTGAAATGGCAGTACCAGCAAGAAGAACAGGTAAAGCAAGAAAGAATAAGAGACGCTCAAGCGTTTGGAAGGCTTCGGCTCCGACACTTGTAAAGTGCCCTAATTGTTCAGAGTACACAGTACCTCACAAGGTATGTGCAAGCTGCGGTTATTATAACGGCAAAGAAGTCATCGCTAAAGACTGATTATGAACACTCGGCGGCTTTTATAAGCCGCCTTTCTTGTTATTATATGAAAGGGTGGTAGTATGGCAAAACCGGTCGTTGCCATTGTTGGCAGACCAAATGTCGGTAAATCGACACTGTTTAATAAGCTTATAGGCACAAGATTGTCTATTGTTGACGATAAGCCGGGCGTTACCCGTGACCGTATTTACGGTGACTGCGAGTGGCTTAATCATCATTTTTTGCTGGTTGACACAGGCGGTATTGAGCCGTACAGCAATGATATAATTCTAAAACAAATGCGTACTCAGGCGGAGCTTGCTATCGAAACGGCGGATGTAATTATTCTTGTTACGGATATTCGTTCGGGTGTTTTGGCTTCCGATATGGAGGTTGCCTCAATGCTTCAAAAGAGTAATAAGCCTATTGTGCTTTGCGTTAATAAATGTGATACAGTCGGCGCCCCCGACCCTGAATTTTATGAATTTTATAATCTCGGTTTAGGCGACCCGATTGCGGTATCGTCTACACACGGACACGGCACAGGTGATTTGCTTGATGAGGTTATTTCGTATTTTTCTGAGGATTATGACGATGAGGAAACCGATGAAGAAATTATCAATGTCGCAATAATCGGTAAGCCAAATGTAGGTAAGTCGTCGCTTGTTAATAAGATAAGCGGCACAAATCGTGCAATAGTAAGTAACATTGCAGGAACAACGAGAGATACAACCGATACTTTTATCGAAAACAGCTACGGTAAATTTAATTTTATCGACACTGCCGGTCTCAGAAGAAAAAGCAGGGTAAACGATAATATCGAAAAATACAGTATTATTCGTGCAAGAATGGCTGTTGAAAGAGCTAATGTTTGCGTTATTATGATTGACGCAACAGAGGGCTTTACGGAACAGGACAGTAAGGTTGCAGGTATTGCTTTGGAGCAAGGTAAGGCTTGTATTATTGCCGTGAATAAATGGGACGCTGTCGAGAAAGACGGGAAAACAATGAAAGAGTTTAGAGATAAGCTTGCCGTTGATTTCTCATTTATGAGTTATGCACCGGTTATATTTATTTCTGCTCAGACAGGCTTGAGAATTGATAAGCTTTATGAAATGATTGTTTTCGTTCATTCTCAAAACTCGATGCGTATTTCAACAGGTAAGCTCAACGAAGTTCTCGCTGTTGCAACTGCTCGTGTTCAGCCTCCTACCGATAAGGGTAAGAGATTGAAAATCTATTATATGACTCAGGCGTCAACAAGACCGCCCACATTTGTTTTCTTTGTAAATAATAAGGAACTTTTCCATTTTTCATATCAGCGTTATTTGGAAAATCAAATTCGTGAAATATTCGGTCTTGACGGTACTCCTGTCAGATTTATGATTCGTGAAAGAAATGAGGGTAAAAAATGACGGCACTAAAGCTTGTTCTTGTTGCGTTGATTTCTTATTTGCTCGGAAGTCTTAATTTTGGCGTCATTCTTTCTAAATCGGTTAAAAAGGACGATGTCAGAGAGCAAGGTTCGGGTAATGCGGGAACAACAAATATGATGCGTTCATACGGTAAAACACTCGGAATGCTTACAATAGCAGGCGATATACTGAAGGTTATTGTCGCTATTTGGATTGCGTTTAAGATAATCCCTGTTTTAGAATTAAAGATGCTTCTTGATTCTCTTGACACAAACCCCGTGATATGCCTTAAATCATTTGCAGGCTTGTTTGCCGTAATCGGACATATCTATCCTTGCTTCTTTGGCTTTAAGGGCGGAAAAGGCGTTGCGACCAGCGGTGGAATGGTAATTTTCGTAAATTGGAAAATTGCGTTGATATTGCTTGCTGTTTTCGGTATTAATCTCGCAACAACAAGATATGTCAGCCTCGGCTCAATATTGATGGCTGTTTTATATCCTGTTTTGATTTGGTTTTTCTATAAGGACGCTTTGCTTGTAGGCATTGCACTTGTTTTTACCCTTATAGTTATAATAGCTCACAGAGAGAATATTAAACGACTTATTAACGGAACAGAAAATAAAATTTCATTTAAGTCTAAAGATAAAAGTAAATCATAAAGAAATACAGCACGGTGCATTTTACATCGTGCTGTATTATTTGTATTGTCGTATTCCTATTAATTGCTTGTGCTTTCTTGTTTCATTGTATACCTTGCAAAATATGTATTTGCCGTATCCTCTTATTGACACCTTGTCATTGTCTTTTAATAAAACCGAGTCCTTGTATATTAATTTAGAATTTATAAATACTCTTTGTTGGTTTACAAGCTGTGACATTGTGTTTCTTGATATATTAAATACCGCAGAGCTTACCGTGTCAACTCGTACGGAAGATACGGTTATTTTTTCTTCGTCGGGCAGCTCGCACAGAAAATCGGGTATGGTATCACAAATCGAGCATTTTACGTTTGTGTGCTTAACTCTGTCTAACTCTTTTATAATATATTCTGCAATTTTTTCGAGGCAAAAAAGATATGCACAGTTATCCTTTGTTACAATATCTCCGAGCGTGTCTCTTTCTATCCCCAAATTCATAAGTGAGCCGAGAAAATCCCTGTGACTTAGCTTGTCCGCAAACTTTGCGTTGACGGGACTTATTTTTATACACACAATCGGATAGGAATACGCTTCGTCTCCGAATGCTGCAACTACTCTTTCGGCTGAGTCATATCCTCCGAAAAGATTAAATTCCGTGTCGTACTCTTGCGAAAACAGTAATCCCGCTTCTTCTTCATTTAGAAAATCGGAGTACACCGTATATCCTCGCTCATATGCCCTGTGTGAAAGCTCACAGAGCCTTTTTTTAGTTAAGTCAATATCATTCATTATATATACCCGTCACAGTCAGCTCGTCGCCTTTGACAATGAATTTTATTTCTTTTCCCGCAAAGCGAAAACCGTATTCTCTCTCGTCTCGTTGGTATGCCGGTCTTGGGTCACCCGCAAGAATTTCTTTTAGTGTGTTGAGCTTTTCGCTGTCAATGTTTTTCGTAACCTCATCATTGATTGTAACCTTTAGTGAATAATCCTTTTTTTCCTCCCCAAATCCGCATAATGCGTCCTCGTGACAATCGCTGTATGTGAGATATGGCTTTATGTCGTAAATTTTAGTACCGTTTACCAAATCGGCGCCGCTTACGATTAATGAGATTCTGCCGTTTTCGTTTTCAATTTTTTCAAGTCTTACGCTTGACAGTCCCAACGGATTGGGTCTGTACGGCGAACGAGTGGCAAAAACTCCAACCCTCTCATTTCCTCCAAGCCTTGGCGGTCTTACAGTCAAGCCGTTTTGTTTATGAGCGTTTTTGTCAAATTCCCAAATAAGCCAAAGATGACTGAAACCCTCCAGTCCCTTGAATGCCTTATAGAATGAAAAATCGTCTTCAAAAACTATTTTGGAATATATTGAATTTACAAGACAGCTTTGTCTCGGTACTGCAAACTTGCTGTCAAAATCATTGTAAATCGTTGCAATAGGCGTTATTTCCATGGATGTACCTCGCTTTTTTGTAGTATTATACCATACTTTTTAATATATTTTAGTATTTTTTGAAAAAAATGTTGAATTTATCGTGAATATAATGTATTATATATTAGAAATATTCTTTAAGGAGAAAAATTATGGCAAAAGTTAAGGTTAAGGATAATTCAGGTCTTGCAAAATTTAACAGATTTTTGACAGTTGTATTTGTTATACTTCTTGTAGCAACTGTTGCAATCGTTGCATTTTCATCACCTAAGGTAGCAGTGAGCGAGGAAGAAAAGCCGTTCGAGGATGTTTCTGTACTTGAGCAGGATTTCAAGGCAGGTACATACGGCGGAGTTGATTTCTCATCACAAGAGGATGTAGTTAATTACTATGTAGAGTGCTACAACAACACCAAGACAATGACAGTTGACGGCGCATATGAGGGCAGTCCTATTACTATGTATAAGATGCTCGGCGACGAAAAAATCGAAGTAGGTAATCTTCTTGTAGAGGGTAAGAACAACGACACTATCAACAAGCTTGTTCCGGGTATTGTTGACGGTTTGTTTAAGGGCGGCGTTAAGAGCCTTTCACCGGGTAACTCACTCGAGCCTAAGAATGATTTTCAGACTATCTCTGACGGCTCAAAGGTTGACAGAACCGTATCACACCTCACAAATGACGATATTCTCGCTTGTAATGTAACCGATAACGGCGATGGCACAATTACACTTCAGCTTCAGCCAAAGGCTAAGATTCTTTCTATGCCGGGCGAAGATTCACAGGGTAGATTCTTTAATTCACTCGGTGACATCTCAGGCGTAGTAAGCAGCATTAGCATTCTTTCATTCTCACAGGGAACTGTTGATGACAACTTTGTTGTCAACTATGCAGGCGGCGTTGGTACAATTAAGATTAATGTTGCTAATAAGGAAATCGTTGAGGCTGACTACATTATGAAAGTTCATATTGATGTTAAGCATGCTAATGTAACCGTAATCAAGGACAAGAATGCATCACTTGACGTCACTTACACAAACCATTTCCCTGCAGATACCGCATATATGAGCGACAAGGGTGTAACATACAGATAAGAATTCTATAAGGAGTAAAGGTAGTGGTTATCACTACCTTTATTTTTGCGTCTATGAAAAATATATCGGGCTTTTTCAAAAAGCCGCTTGTGATTTGCATTGCTGCCACACTCTGTTGCTTGCTTTGGGGCAGTGCATTTCCTGTTATAAAAATAGGGTATAAGGTTTTGGAGCTTCCGTCTGATGATACGGCATCAATTATCCTTTTTGCAGGAATTCGTTTTGTTCTTGCAGGAGTTTTGACGATTATAATTTTCTCGTTAATTCAAGGTAAATTTTTGTTACCTCAAAAATCATCGGCAGGGAAGATATGCGTTTTAGCACTGTTTCAAACAATAATTCAATATTTGTTCTTTTATATCGGACTTGCGCATACGACCGGCGTTCGTGCAAGTGTTATCGACGGACTGAATGTGTTTTTTGTTCTGTTTATTTCCGCTTTCATTTTTAAGCAGGAAAAATTTACGGCAAAAAAGGTAATCGGTTGCTCGTTTGGATTTTTGGGTGTAGCGATTGCAGGCGGACTTTTGACGGGTCATCTCGGTACAGAGCTTAAAATCGGGGATTTACTTCTTGTCTTTTCTGCTCTCGGCTATTCGCTTTCATCGGTTTTTATGAAAGAATTTGGCAAAAACGATAATCCTCCGTTGCTCTCAGGTTATCAGTTCGTTTTAGGAGGAACTGCAATGACCGGTATCGGTCTTGCAATGGGCGGTAAGATTTCATTTAATCTAAAAGGCTTGCTGATTTTGTTTTATCTTGCTTGCATATCCGCTGTTGCTTATTCTCTTTGGAGTATATTGTTAAAGTATAACGAGGTTTCCTCAGTAACTGTTTTCAGCTCGTTTACTCCGATATTCGGCTTCGTTCTTTCCTATATGCTTCTCGGTGAGGAAAATGGAAACTTGCTTTTTAATATCATCGGACTTTTGCTTGTTGTTGTCGGAATGTCCGTTTTGAATGTAAAAAGAAAAGCAATCAGGAAATCGTAATGATTTCTTGGTTGCTTTTTCGTTATGTTACAGATATTTTTGATATTCTTTTACGGCAAGCGTGTCGCAGATTTCGTTGTATTTGTGACCGTTATGACCTTTCACCCAAATGAATTCGACCTCGTGTTCTTTTAGCTCTTCGAGTAATTCTTCCCATAAATCAACATTCAATGCGGGCTTTTTATCGCTCTTTTTCCAGCTGTTCTTTTTCCAAGAGTACACCCAGCCTTTGTTTATTGCATCGCATACATATTTGCTGTCTGTTGTCAATGTTACCTTGCAGGGTTGATTGAGCGCTTTCAACGCCATAATAACAGCGGTTAGCTCCATTCTGTTGTTAGTAGTGTTCTTTTCGCTTCCCGAAAGTTCCTTTTCTTTTCCGTTATAAACCAAGACCGCACCCCAGCCGCCCGGTCCCGGATTTCCGCTGCAAGCTCCGTCCGTATAAATGTTTAGTTCCTTCATATAATCACCGTGCATATTCTATCACGAAATATAATAATAATCAATATGTGTAATTAATGTCGCATAACATTGTATATTATTAATTGCAACTCGACAATAATGATAATATACTGCTTGACAATAATGCTAATATAAATTAAAATAATATCAACTATGTTAGTTCGGAAAAATACAGTTTTTTAAGGAGGACTTTTAATTAATGACAAATTCAAATAAGGTGCCACAGAAGCTCGGCGACAGAAAACGGAATTCTAAGCGTCGTTACTATACCTACAAAAAGGCATCGAAGAAATCTGCACCTCAACCTCCGCAGGAAATGGAGAAGGTTAGGATTTCTTTTCTTGGCGGAATGAACGAAATCGGTAAAAATATGACCGTTTACGAATACAAAAATGATATGTTTATTGTTGACTGCGGGCTTGCTTTTCCGACTCCGGAGCTGCCGGGTGTTGACCTTGTAATTCCCGATTTTACCTATGTTAATAATTGTAGGGAAAGAATCAGAGGTATCATTATTACTCACGGTCACGAGGACCATATCGGGGGACTTGCTTATCTTTTGAAGCAGGTTAATATTCCTGTTTATGCAACTAAGCTTACTATCGGATTGATAAAGGGTAAGCTTGAGGAACACGGTCTTTTAGGAAGCGTAAAGCTTGTTGAGATTAAGCCAAGAGATAATATTACTCTCGGATCGTTTAATATTGAGCTTATCCATGTAAATCACTCAATTCCCGACGCTGTGGGACTTGCAATCAGATGTCCTGCCGGTATTATTATTCAGACCGGTGACTTCAAGATTGATACCACTCCCGTTGACGGTGATATGATTGATTTGCCGAGATTTGCAGAGTATGGCAAAAAGGGGGTATTGGCGCTTCTCTCAGATTCAACAAATGCTGAGCGACCGGGCTACACTATGAGTGAGCGTAATGTCGGAGAAAGCTTTGAAATGCTCTTTAGAAAGGCAAAGGGTAAGAGAATTATTGTAGCAACCTTTGCGTCAAATATTCACAGAGTTCAGCAGATTATTGATGTTGCAAAGGCGAGAGGCAGAAAGGTTGCCGTTATCGGTCGAAGCCTTGAAAATCTCGTTAAGGTTGGCGAGGAATTGGGCTATCTAAATGTGCCTAAGAATATTTTAATACCCATTGATTCGATTAACAGTTACTCTGACGATAAGCTTGTTATTATTACAACAGGCTCTCAGGGCGAGCCTATGTCTGCTCTTACAAAAATGGCTTTTGGCGACCACAGAAAGGTTTCCATTACACCGAATGATTATGTAATTATTTCGGCTACTCCTATCCCGGGTAACGAAAAAATGGTAGGCAATGTAGTAAATGCTCTTATGAAGCGTAATGTTGAAGTTATCTACGAAAAAATGTACGAGGTTCACGCATCGGGTCACGCTTGCCAAGAAGATTTGAAGCTTATGATGGGCTTGGTTAATCCAAAGTATTTCATACCTGTTCACGGCGAGCAGAAGCACCTTGTTAAACACGCTGCTCTTGCCGAGGTTATGGGAATACCTAAGGACAATATCTATATTGCAGACATCGGAGAAACCGTTGAACTTACCGACAATTACATCAAAAAGGTAGGTACAGTTCCGTCGGGTGATATTTATGTTGACGGATTAGGTGTCGGGGATGTCGGAAATATTGTTCTTAATGACAGAAAGCGTTTGTCTAAAGACGGTATAATTATTGTTGTAGCTACCATTGATTCTCAGGACGGATATGTTGTGTCCGGACCCGACATCGTATCAAGAGGCTTCGTTTATGTTAAGGATAACGAGGCTTTGATGAATTCTGCCAGAGATTTGGCTTGTCGAGTAATTGAAGAGCAGTATGACAGCAGATATAATGATTGGAACAGCGTAAAAACTAAAATAAGAGACGAAGTATCAAGGCTTATGTACGAAAAGACTAAGCGTTCGCCTATGATACTTCCGATATTTATGGAAATATAGTGTAGGAGGATAAAAATGAAAGTTATATTAAAGGCGGATGTAAAATCACTTGGCAAAAAAGGCGAGCTTGTAAATACAAGTGACGGCTACGCACGCAATTTCCTTTTTCCAAAGGGACTTGCCGTTGAGGCTAACGCTACTGCAATGAACGAGTTTAATAATAAGGAACAGGCAAAGAAGTTCCATAAGGCTGAGGAGCTTAAAGCAGCTGAGGGCGTTAAGGCTCAGCTTGACGGAAAGACCTTTACATTAAAAGCAAAGGCAGGTACAGGCGGCAGATTGTTCGGATCTGTTACAGCTAAGGATGTCGCAGGCAAGATTAACGAAGAGCTTGGTGTAAATATTGATAAGAGAAAAATCAATATGCAGGATATTAAGGCTTTCGGTACTGTTAAAGCTGAGGTCAAAGTGTATACAGGCGTTGTGGCACAAATCAGCGTACAGGTTGTAGAAGCATAATAAGGAATTTTTGAAATGGCAGAATTGAATGTTACATTACCATATAATTTAGAGGCTGAGCAAAGCGTACTTGGCAGTGTTCTGATTGATAATAAGTGTATGGCTGATGCAAACCTTTACCTGCGTGCAGATTACTTTTATTTGCCACAGCATAAGGCTATATATGCCGCTATGGACTATCAGTTTATGAATAACGGCGGAGCTATCGACCCTGTTATTATTGCCGATGCTCTTACTAAGGACGGCAAATATGATTTGGCAGGCGGTAAGGAATATTTGCTTCAGCTTGCAAATGTTGTTCCGTCAACCGCAAATATTGAAAAGTATGCTAAGATTGTTCAGGAACAATACTATCTGCGTAACCTCATTGAAGTTTCACAGAGCATTATTGATGACGCTACCGCAGGTGCGGGCAGTGCAGGCTCTATTCTCGATAGCGCTGAGCAGAGAATTTATGACATTCGTGAGGGTAAGACAGGTAAGGGTCCTGAAGTTATCAGCAGCGTAATTATGGATAAGGTTTTTCCTGAGCTTAAAAACAGAAGTGGCGAAAACCGTAAGGATTACCTCGGTATTCCGACAGGTTTCGGTTTGCTTGATAAGTACATAACGGGACTTAATAAATCCGACTTTATTCTTATCGGCGCTCGTCCTGCTATGGGTAAAACCTCCTTTGCGCTTAACCTTGCTCAAAATATTACTATGGGTGCAAGAAAGCGTTGCGTATTCTTCTCTCTTGAGATGACTAAGGAACAGCTTGCGGAAAGATTGCTCGCTTCTCAGGCAGGTATCGAATCCCAAAAATTCAGAACAGGTGAGCTTACCGACGATGAGTGGATTAGACTCGGAAATGCTCTTTCGTCTTTCCACGATGTAGAACTTTATCTCGACGATACTGCGGCAATTACCGTGCCTGAAATTAAATCTATTGTTCGTCGATTAAAGCATGTTGACTGTATTCTCATAGACTATCTCGGACTTATTCAGTCCGCTGTTCATAAGGAAAACAGAGTACAAGAGGTTTCTGAAATTACAAGAAATCTTAAAATGATGGCTAAGGATTTGAATATCCCTGTTATTTGCTGCGCTCAGCTTTCTCGTGGTACAGAGGGTAGGGGTAAAACTCATACTCCGCAGCTCAGCGACCTTCGTGAATCGGGTTCTATCGAGCAGGATGCAGATATTGTTATGTTTCTTTACCGTCCCGATTATTATCGAAACGAGCTTAGCGAGGAAGAGCGTGACGAGGTTGACGAAAACCTTACAGAGCTTATTGTTGCCAAAAACCGTCACGGCGGTGTCGGCACAATTCAATTAACATTCGATAAAGAGTTTACTCGCTTTAGGGCAATAGATAATGTCAGAGATTATAACGAGGGTTGATGAAACCGTAAGAAAATATAATATGCTCGAAAACGGCGACTTTATAGTTGTCGGCGTTTCGGGCGGTGCGGATTCAATGCTTCTTCTTTGGTATTTGCTCCAAAAAAGAAAGCAGTATAATCTGCGACTACTTGTTGCAAATGTCGAACACGGCATTAGGGGAGAGGAGTCCGTGAACGATACGCTGTTTGTAAAGTCGTTTTGCGAAGAAAACGGTGTTGAATTTGCCACCATTTCCATTAATGCACCCGACGAGGCACGCAAGAATTCAATGGGCGTTGAGGAGTATTCACGACAGAGAAGATACGAGTTTTTTTCGTCGTTTTCTCCCGATAAAATTGCAACGGCGCATAATCTTTCAGATAATGTCGAAACCTTTTTGTTTCGCTGTGCAAGAGGTACTTCGCCGAGAGGTCTTTGCTCAATTTCGCCTGTGCGTGATAATATTATAAGACCGCTTATCGAGCTTTCGTCTGATGAAATCCGTGCTTTTTGTAATGATAACAGCGTTGATTATCGCATAGACAGCACTAACGCTCATTCTGATTACGCAAGAAATAATATCAGAAACAATATAATTCCGCTTTTTAAGCAGATTAATTTTGCATTTGAGAAAAATGTTTCGTCTCTAATTGATATGCTGTTTCACGATTGCGATTACCTCGATTCTCAGGCACAGCAGTGCTTTTGCGATTTGGTTAAAAATAATACTGTCGATAAGCATAGCTTGAGCCTTGTTCACCCAGCCGTTGCCACTCGGGTTATTGTAAAACTTTTTGAGGCAAATTCGCTGAGGGTCGATAGACTTCATGTCAATCAAGTATACGAGCTTTTGTTTAAGACAGGCAGACAGCAGATTGAGGGTAACTTCTTTGCCGTTGCGGATAAAAACACCCTCAGAATTGTAAAAATAGAAGAAAACAGTTCGCTCAATGTTATAAATGTTAATAAAAAGGTGATAACTAAGTCGGAATTTTTAACAAACGGTGAATTATTGCTTAAACAATTTGCATTTTATTGCGACTGTGATAAAATAAATGGTAATATTTATGTAAGAGGCAGACAAGAGGGGGATTGTATCTCTCCTGCTAAGCGAAATTGCACAAAATCTTTGAAGAAGCTTTTTAACGAATTGCACATTGATGCAGAGAAAAGAGCTTCAATTCCTGTTTTGTGTGATGATAACGGCATAATCGGCGTGTACGGCTGTTGCGTTGACGAACGGGTAAGAGTAAGTGACGGCACGAATCGTGTTATGCTGATTAACATTCTTTTGGAGGATAAAGATTAATGAGGAAAAACTTATCTCAAAACTGGAAATCCGCTATATTCTATATTTTGATTCCTGTTTTACTAATCGGCTCGGTGTTTTTGCTTTCATATCAAAACAAAAATACTGTTACCACTAATTATAGCGAAATAGTCAATCTGTTTAGAAATAACGAGGTTGAAAGCTTTGAACTTGATTTAAGCACAGGTCAGCTCAAGTATAAGCTGAGAACGGATGATGAGGGAACTGTTAATAATTACAGCGTTCCGAGCGTTTCGTATTTTATCGACGATGTAAGCGAATATGTGGATAGATATAACGACAGCCACCAAGATACGCAGATAACCTATAATTATAAAAAAGGCTCGTCTAATTCGTGGTGGATGAGTATGCTGCCCACCTTCGTGTTTACGGTCATTATAATTTTGATGTTCGTATGGCTGATGCGAAAAATGAGCAGCTCGCTCGGAAACGAAACAAATAGAACGCTCGGCTTCGGCAAGATTAAATCTAAGAACTCGTCGGGTGAGGAATCGGATAAAAAATTCGAGGATGTTGCAGGCTGTGATGAGGAAAAGGCAGAGCTTGCAGAGCTTGTTGACTTCCTTAAAAACGGCGAAAAATATACCCAACTCGGCGCAAGAATACCTAAGGGCGTGCTTCTTGTAGGCCCTCCGGGTACAGGTAAAACCTTGCTCGCAAAGGCTGTCGCAGGAGAGGCAGGAGTGCCGTTTTTGAGCATTTCGGGTTCCGACTTTGTAGAAATGTATGTCGGTGTCGGCGCTTCTCGTGTTAGAGATTTGTTCGAGCAGGCTAAGAAAAAAAGTCCGTGTATCGTGTTCATAGACGAAATTGATGCGGTGGGTCGCCATCGTGGTACAGGTATGGGCGGCGGAAATGACGAAAGAGAGCAAACTCTTAATCAGCTCCTTGTAGAAATGGACGGCTTCGGCTCTAATTCGGGAGTTATCGTTATTGCCGCAACCAATAGACCCGATGTTCTTGACCCTGCTTTGCTCAGACCGGGCAGATTCGATAGACAGATTACAGTTAATCGTCCTGATGCAAAGGGCAGAGAGGATATTCTCAAGGTACATTCTAAGGGTAAGCCTCTTGCTCCCGATGTTGACCTTCACGAGATCGCAAAGCTTACTATCGGCTATACAGGTGCAGACCTCGAAAATCTTATGAATGAAGCTGCTCTCCTCGCTGTAAGAAACGGCAGAAAGGCAATCGTGCTTCAGGATATTATGGACGCTTCCTCACGAGTTGAACTCGGCACAGAAAAGAAATCGCATAAATATTCCGATAGAGCTAAGAAGCTTACAGCCTATCACGAGGCAGGTCACGCCGTGTCAGCTTTCTATGTTGAGGGACACGACCCTGTTAAGGAAATTTCTATCATTCCTCGTGGCTTGGGTGCAGGCGGTTATACTTGGTATTCGCCTCAGGAGGAAAATTATAACTCCCGTAAGGAAATGCTCGATAACCTCATTTCTATGTTTGGCGGCCGTGTTGCCGAGGCTCTTGCTCTTAATGATATTTCAACAGGTGCGTCAAACGACCTTCAGCGTGCTACCGAAATCGTAAGAGATATGGTTATTAAGTACGGTATGAGCGACGCTATCGGTCCTGTTGTGTATGACAGCGGTAACGGCGAGGTCTTTCTCGGTAAGGATTACGGCCATGTTAATAATTATTCCGAGCAGACTTCTGCAAGAATTGATGCCGAGGTAGAAAAAATTATGCGTCAGGCTTATGATAAAACTGCCGAAATTCTTAAAGAGCATTACGATAAGCTCGAAATTGTTGCAAATGCCTTGCTCAGTAAGGAAAAGATTACAGGCGAAGAGTTTGAAAATCTTATGAATTACGGCACCGTTGAAGTTCCTGCAGAGACTGCCGTTTCTGCCGAAACTGAGGAGCAGTCGCAAATCGAAGAAGAAAATTAAGTCTCCCTTAACAAGAGAGGGATTCTCATCGCTCCCCTTATCAAGGGGAGATGTCAATGCTCTGCATTGACTGAGGGGATTTACGCTGATAACTAAATATAACTATTGAAACAGATATGCCAACCCCTCAGTCAGCTACGCTGACAGCTCCCTTGAAAAGCAATCCTTAGACTGTCGATAAAACCAAAATGCCCCTTATGGGCCTATGGTTTTATCGGCACTTTTTTTGCCCTTAACACCGCTTGCCTTTCTTGTCGGTTACGAAAGTTCGTGTACTCGTGGTGAAAGCTCTTTTATATTATAATTTACAGTTGACATATATAAACAGATTATGTATAATGTATTTGGTATAATTTAACAAAAAATTATTTGAGGTGAAAAATATGAAGAAGGGTAAAATGTTCAAAAAATCAATTTCTTGTCTTTTGGCAGCATTGATGATTATTGCATCAATGCCATTCTCCGCATTATCGGCTTCAGCGGCAGGTGATTCCACTATCAGTGTTTCTGTCGACAGTTCCGGTAATAAAATGTATGGCGTTCTTACAAATAACAGCGGTAGCGGTGATAACAGATTCAAAACTGTAAGCGGCTCAACCACAAAATATGCTATATTATGTAATGACGCTCAAAATGATAATTTCGATATAGCCTATATGAACTTTAATGTAAAATCGCTTATTGACAGCGGTGTAAATGTTTCAACTGCAGATCTTACTGTAAATATCTCTGTTGAGAGTTTCACAGAGGATTGCGGTTTAAGAATTTGCTATCCCACAAAGAAAAACACCGAGTTCTACCAATATGGTCAGAAAAAGTTTGCTTCCCATACCGTGTGGGATAAAAATGACGGAAATCATATCAGCAGAGCAAATTCTTATTATGGCTTAACCGATATAATTTCATATGATACAGTTGCAGAAGTTACAGGAGATTTGACTGTTGATATTGCCGAGGCTGTTAAGTGGGCAATTAACAACAATAAAGAAACTGCAACAGTATGCTTTTTAATTAAAAAAGCAGGGCAAACAGCGGGAGCAGGTCCTGACAGCACCCATGGTTGGACTGACACAAATTTGAAGTTCACTAACGATACTGTTAATATTAATTCAATTTTACAATTAGATAATTTTGAAAGAAAAACAGCAAATAATTACGGCTCTTTTGAAGGAGATTCTGATGATAATACTGTGGAGAATTATCGAAAGGCATATAAAAATTGTTTGTATGCACCTTCAAAAATGGGACCAACATATACTTACGGTCAATATGATGTTACCGGATTAAACGGTGCTGTGAGCGAAAATAAAATGTATGCCAAGGCACATTTTTATTATGGTAATTCGGTAATGCTGTATGATGGAGATACTCCTCCACAGATAGGTATAGGCTTTGCTGTTGCCGGATATTCTATACCAACTCTTTGGGGTTGGGGTTCTCTTAGTGCATATAGGTGTAACCTAAACGGTGTTAGCGATATGAAACTCGTTAATGACAGATGGCGTGGTTATGACGGCAGAATGAATTATACATATATTATGTATAATTCAAGTCAACGTGATCAAATAGGAACAACCAATAATTATACTTGTAAGCAAGGTAAAAACGGGTATTACGGTAACTATTTGCAATATAAAGGCGGTGATTTTACCGCCGGTTATAAATCTGTTCAGTTGAATTTTACATTCAGAACGGGTCATGACAACTTGGCAAATGACCAGACTACAGGTACTATTTCTTCTGCAAATATTTTTATTGTTAATTATAAAAAGGTAATTAGTAAAGTAAGTGAAGCTAGGACTAAATATAATAGTTTAGACAAGGCAAACTGTGATATTGCTTCGTTAAATGATTTTGCAAGAGCTATTAATGCTCTTCAAAAATTTGACCCTAATTCTTACGATTACGCTTCAAGTCCCGGTTTGGCGGCACAAAAAGCCGGTCACGATATAGATACGTTGGTGCAGGCTGTAGATGACGCATATAAAAACATCAAGTACAATTATACTTTTAAGTCGGCATCTGACCCTGCCGTTGAAACGGTTGTAGCTGCTAAAAATGCAAGTGAAGCATATAGTAAAAAACCTACTAATACACCAACTCAAACTGTTCAAACAAGCGAAGAAAAGCACACAACATACACTTATTCTTGGCCTACAAGCCCAAGCGGTTATCTGTTTACCGAAAATAAAAATGAAATAACAGAATATCATGACTTTAGCAATTATAAAACAGTATGTTTGTGCGGTTATGCTCCCGACTTTTCAGCATATAACAATGCTGTCGGTGTGGAATTTCAAAATATTTCTCAAAATTCTGGACTTTATGATGAAGATTCGTATTCTAATTATGATGCTGTTGTAAAGTCTGCCGCTTCTAACAGAAACTCTGTACACTCGCAAAAAGACATTGATGATATTACTTTTGAAGTTCTATATGCTAAATCGTTGCTTCGCAAGAAACAGGGCACAGTAAATCTTACTGTTTATGACCAAAATGACCAAGAGATTACAAATGCAGGAAAATCTTATAAAGATATGAACTACGGTACAGAAATAACTATTGCTCCTGAGACCGAACAGAATGTTTATAAGTATGTTATAGAAAAGGACGGCACAACAAGCGAAATTTACGGACAGCAGAGCATCAGTTATGTTGTTACAGGCGATGCAACCGTAAAGGCTTATTGTAACAAGGTACAGACTGAGTACGAAAAGTATACTAAGGTTACCTTCGTTGTCGGCGGTAGGATTTCCGATATTAAGTATGTAAAGGCAGGCGATACCTTACCAACTTCAACTGCAAACAAGTTGCAGTTCCCGTTCTTTACAACAGGTGATTGGGACAAGCCAAGCGTTCAGGGCAGTGCTAATGTTTCGAGCGTTACGGTTAATGCCACATTGACACCGTATAATGATAATAAATGTAATGTTCATTTTGATGGCGGTAATGAAGCAAATTTAGACTATAACACAAAGGTTGATGTAACAAAATACGGACTTGACGATACATCAGATTATGCATTGTCTAAATCTACTGAAACGAAGGACATTATCGCATATATGCACGGAACGGTATTCTATGTTCCTGCAAGAAGTGAAGTATATGTCATTAAAGTTATTAAGGGTGAAAGCAAGCAGACCAAGATTAACACAGTAGGTACATTTGCTTCTTATGATGATAAGAACAAGTATGTCGGCTTTAACTGCAAGTTCTCACTTGCTGAGGGTTGCACTCCTGTTGAATGGGGTATTACATTTATTCCTATTCTTCCGACAGGCAGACCTGCAACAAGCAAAGTTTTCCGAGTAAGAGCATTATCTGCCGAAAATGAATATACTGCAACGCTTAGCTTATCAAAAGATAGCACAAAGTACAGTGCTATCAAAGCAAAGGCATATCTCAAGTACCGGGATAAAGACGGCGTACATGTCATTGATGGCGACGAGTATACTCAGGCATTTGGTATAGAAAATAAATTTGGAATCACAGATACAAACCAAAACTAAGGAGGTTATATGATAATGAATAAATTTGAAACACCAAAGATTGAAATTATTATGTTTAATACTCCTGAAACAACTATTGGTACAGACTATTTATCAGGTGGAACTATGCCTTTGGACGAAGAGGGTTATTCGGACGAATTAACATTCTAAATTTTTCAAAACCGATTCATTAATTTGAGTCGGTTTTTTCTTTATGCCTCCCTTATCAAGGTACTCTATGGCTCCCTTTTCAAGGGAGCTGTCAGCGTAGCTGACTGAGGGATTTGTATATCTGTTTTAATAGTTCTCTTAATTATCACCTTAAATCCCCTCTGTCAATGCAAGCCTTGACATTTTATAACAATATATAGTATAATGATTTAGTATGTATACTAATAATGGAGGGGTAATCTTGGCTAAGAAGCAAGAATACGGCAACGACAGCATTAAGTCGCTCAAGGGCGCAGACAGAGTAAGAAAAAGACCTGCTGTTATATTCGGCTCTGACGGCATAGAGGGCTGTGAGCATTCTATTTTTGAGATTATGTCCAACTCTATCGACGAGGCGAGAGAGGGTTACGGCTCAAAAATTATTATCACCCGATACAATGACGGTTCTGTTGAGGTACACGATTTCGGTCGTGGTATCCCGGTGGATTATAACAAAAACGAAGATAAATTTAACTGGGAGCTTCTTTTCTGCGAGCTTTACGCAGGCGGAAAATATGACAACGGCTCCGACAACTACGAGTTTTCTCTCGGATTAAACGGCTTAGGCTTATGCGCTACGCAGTATGCCTCGGAATACATGGACGCCGAAGTTAAAACGGGTGGCTTTAAGTACACCTTGCATTTTGAACACGGTGAAAATGTGGGCGGACTTACAAAAGAACCGTACGGCAGACGAGGCGACACGGGTACAAAAATCAGATGGAAGCCTGACTTAAAGGTATTTACAGATATTAATGTCCCTGTCGATTATTTTATTGAAACAATCAAGCGACAGGCTATTGTAAACGATGGAATTACCTTTGTTTTCAAAAATCAGCTTACCTCTACCCAATTTGAAACCACCGAGTTTTGTTACGAAAACGGTATTAAGGACTATGTTGCCGAAATTGCAGGCGAGGATGCTTTTACCACTCCTCAGTATTGGGAGTGCGAGCGTGTCGGCAGAGACCGTGAGGATTTGGACGACTACAAGCTTAAAATTAAAGCGGCTCTTTGCTTTTCATTGAAGCGACAGCTAAAAGAATATTATCACAACTCATCATTTCTTGAACACGGAGGCGCACCCGAAAAAGCCTTTAAGAGTGCCTTTGTAAGTCAAATTAACGCTTATTTGAAGCAGAACAATAAGTTTAACAAGAGTGACTCGCAAATAACGGTACAGGATGTTGAGGAGTGCGTGATTTTTGTCGTTTCCTCATTCTCGACCCAAACTTCATACGAAAACCAGACAAAAAAGGCTATCACAAACAAGTTTATTCAAGAGGCAATGACTGATTTCTTCAGAAAGCAGTTAGAGGTTTATTTCATCGAAAACAAGATGGATGCCGATAAGATAGCCGACCAAATGATAATCAATATGCGTTCTCGTATCAAGGCTGAGAACACCCGAAAAACGCTTAAAACAACCTTACAAACAAAGGTTGATATGACAAACAGAATTCAAAAGTTTGTTGATTGCCGAAGCAAGGATGTAAACGAGAGGGAAATTTTCATTGTAGAGGGTGACTCTGCTCTGGGTGCCTGCAAGCAGGCGAGAGACGCTAATTTTCAGGCTCTTATGCCTGTTCGAGGTAAAATTCTTAACTGCCTTAAATCAGATTATGACAAGATTTTCAAAAGCGATATTATCACCGATTTGATTAAGGTTCTGGGTTGCGGCGTTGAGGTCAAGAGCAAAGCGGCTAAGGATGTATCAATGTTTGATATGGATTCTCTGCGTTGGAACAAGATTATGATTTGTACCGATGCCGATGTTGACGGCTTCCAAATCAGAACGCTTATTTTGACTATGATTTACCGCCTTATGCCTAAGCTTATCGAAGCGGGCAAGGTGTATATTGCAGAATCTCCGCTTTACGAGGTTACCTGCAAGGACCAAACATATTTTGCTTACAACGAGATTGAAATGGACGAAATTAAGTCGCTGCTTGCCGACAGCAAATACACCGTTCAGCGTTCAAAGGGACTTGGTGAAAACGAGGCTGATATGATGTCTCTTACAACAATGAATCCTGCAACAAGGCGACTTATCAAGGTAACTCCCGATGACGCTATGGCTACTGCCGAGATGTTCGACCTTTTACTTGGCGACAATCTTGACGGCAGAAAGGATTATATTGCAAACTTTGGTCATCTATATATAGATGCCGCTGATGTAAGCTAAGGAGGTATTTTATGGCTAAAAAAAAGAAAATAGACAATCAGCCTGACAATTCCTTGGCTGATAATGTTCATATTAAGAATGCCGGCACGGTCAAAGATGAAAAAATTGTTGACACCCTAAAGCTTAACTATATGCCTTATGCAATGAGCGTTATTCTTTCTCGTGCTATTCCTCAGATTGACGGATTCAAGCCATCGCACAGAAAGCTCCTTTATACAATGTATAATATGGGGCTTTTGCAGGGAGCAACGATTAAGAGTGCAAATATTGTCGGCAGAACTATGCAGCTTAATCCTCACGGCGACGCTTCTATTTACGAAACCATGATTAGATTGTCACGAGGCAACGAGAGCCTTTTATACCCCTATGTGGAGTCAAAGGGTAACTTCGGTAAGGCTTACAGCAAAAATATGATGTATGCCGCTTCTCGTTACACAGAGGCAAAGCTTGCTCCGATTGCAAAGGAACTTTTCGAGGACATTAATAAAAACACGGTTGATTTTGTAGACAATTACGATAATTCTATGAAAGAGCCTACGCTTTTACCTGTTACATTTCCGTCGGTTTTGGCTAATGTCACAACAGGTATTGCAGTAGGTATGGCTTCCTCCATTGCTTCATTTAACTTAAAGGAGCTTTGCGAGACCACTATCGCCGTTATTAAAAATCCCGACCACGAAATTTCCGAAACGCTGCTTGCTCCGGATTTCGTCGGCGGCGGATATATCATTTATGACAAGGACGAGCTTGATAAGATTTACAAAACCGGCAGAGGCTCTGTTAAAGTGCGTTCTAAGTACAAATATGACAAATCGTATAATTGTATTGACATTACGGAAATTCCGCCTACAACCACCTCAGAAGCTATAATCGACAAAATTGTAGAGCTTGTTAAGACAAACAAGGTTAAAGAGCTTTCGGATGTCAGAGACGAAACCGACCGCAAGGGTTTGAGAATCACTCTCGATTTGAAGCGTGGCGTAGATGCCGACGCACTTATGACGAAGCTTTATAAATTGACGCCTCTTGAGGACACATTCTCCTGCAACTTCAACATTTTGATTAACGGCTATCCCCGTGTTCTGGGCGTTGGCGACATCCTCAAGGAGTGGATTAGCTTCCGTCTTGAGTGTATAAAAAGGCGCACATCTTTCACTCTTAACAAAAAGAGCGAAAAGCTTCATTTGCTTGAGGGTCTTGAAAGAATTTTGCTCGATATTGACAAGGCAATCAGCATCATTCGCAACACAGATGCAGAAAGCGATGTTGTTCCAAACCTTATGATTGGATTCGGAATCGACAAGGTTCAGGCTGAATATGTTGCTGAAATCAAACTCAGACATCTTAACAGAGAGTATATTCTTAAAAGAACAAAAGATATTGAACTTCTCAAAACGGAGATTGAGGAGCTTCAGGGTATTCTTGACAGTAAAAATAAGCAAAAGAGAATTATTGTAAACGAACTCAAGGATGTAAGCGATAAATATTCGGGCGACAGAAAATCGCAAATTCTCTATGAGGTAGAGCAGTATGACGATTCTCAGCAAGACGAAATCCCCGATTATCCGGTAACCTTGTTTATTACCAAAGAGGGCTATCTCAACAAAATTCGTACTGCCAATCTGCGTATGTCGGGTGAGCAAAAGGTCAAAGAGGGCGACTGTGTTGAAAAAACATTTGAATGCTCAAACAAAGACGAACTTTTAGCGTTCACCGATAAGGGTCAGGTTTACAAGGCTAGGCTTGACGACTTTGCTGACGGTAAAGCATCTCAGCTCGGAACATATGTTGCGTCTAAGCTCGAAATGGAACAGGACGAAAAAGTTGTGTATATCTGCGTAATCAGGGAGTATGTCGGATATATGATATTCGTCTTTGAAAACGGAAAAGTTGCAAAGGTTGACATTACCGCTTATCAGACCAAAACTAACAGAAAGAAGCTGTTAAAGGCTTATTCTTTGAAATCTCCGCTTGCTTGTTGTGAATATATCGAGGAGGACACCGAATTTGTGCTTTCCTCATCCAGCGGCAGAATGCTCATTTTGAATACTGGCGCTCTTACACCAAAGACTTCAAAGGACACAATAGGTGTTTCTGTTATGACACAGAAGAAAAACCACAAGGTTGATTCTATGCACAAATATGTTGAGGGTGAGTTTGAAAAAGCTTGGAGATTCAGAACAAAAAATCTGCCTGCTGCGGGCGCATTACCCGGTCCGTCGGACAATGCTCAGCAGATAAGCTTTTGATTTGTAAAAAACACTTGCATTATAATTTTATTTGTGCTATAATTCAGTAGTCAAATTTCGATTGGAGGAAAAATTATGCTCTGGTATCATTATGTTTTCGGTGCTGTATTAATCGTAGCATCTATCATTATCACTGTTATTGTACTTATGCAAGAGGGCAGATCATCTAATTTATCGGGCGTTATCGGCGGAAACAGCGAGTCCTATGGTAACAAATCAAAGGGTATGACTAACGAAAAGAAGCTTGAAAGAGTTACAAAGTGGTTTATCACATTTTTCTTTGTTCTCGTTTTAGCTGCATTTTTGGTATTTCTTTTTGTATAACAATTGAGTAATAACCTTGCGTTATGCAAGGTTATTTTTTTGTATCAGAGGTTGTGTTTTGAATTATATAATTTTTGATTTAGAATGGAATAATGCTTACAGCTATGCTAAAAAAGGCTTTATGAACGAGATAATCGAAATCGGTGCGGTAAAGCTGAACGAAAGGCTTGAAATTGTCGATACATTCAAGCAGCTTGTTAAGCCTAAAATTACCAAAAAGCTGTCCGGCAGATGTAAAAGCCTAACGAACATTACCAATGAGGAGTTAAAGGAAAACGGCATTCCTTTTTCTCAGGCTATTACTGACTTTGCTCAATGGAGCAGCGGTGAGGGTAATGTCTTTTTGTCGTGGAGTAATTCTGATTTATATGTGCTTGCCGCAGATTATCAGGTGCTTTTGGGAAATCTTGACATTGGCTTCATTACAAGGTATTGCGATGCACAAAAATATTGTATGTCTTTTATCGAAAAGGAAGATAATAATCAGGTCTCACTTGCAAAATGCTGTGAGCTTTTCAATATTGACATAGATACTTCTTCATTACACAGGGCTTTAACCGATTGCTATTTGGAATGCGAATGCTTCAAGCATGTGTTTGATATAGATAAGCTTCAGGGATATATCGTAGATTGCGACAGGTCATTTTTTGAAAGGTTGATTTATAAGCCGTATTTGATTACAAAACCAAAATCGAGCCTTTTTGATGTTTATGAGCAAGAAATTTTCTGTCCCGGCTGTAACTCTGTAATGCAACGATTAAAGGATTTTGATTGCGTAAATAAGTCGTTCAGATGTCCTACAAAATGCACAGCTTGCAATAACAGTTATTGGACAACCATAAGAGCAAAAAAGACCTATGACGGGGTACAGGTTTCAGTAAAAAGCGTCGATATGAACAAAAGAAAGGCGAAAAAGCTGTCTAAGCCTAAAAACAATCAACCTAATTTGTAAATATTTTCTAAAATATCTTTATTTTTTAATAATTATAATATATAATAAAATGTATTACTTTTAACTTGGAGGTTTAGTTCATGGCAAACAAAGATTATGACGAGTTAATGCAAGCATTTATGAACAATTCTCAAAAAGTATATAACGAGGACAAGGAAGCGCTTGATAAGAATTCCGGCAAGTTGCCGACATCTTACAGCACCTTTGATAATAAAAGCTCTAATGCTTCTAAGAAAAAGGCTGCGACAAAGAAGAATTCGCCAAAGTCAAAGCCGTCTGATTCACCCGAGAAAAAGAAAGGCTCTAAGGTTGTATTAAAGGTTTTGCTCGCTCTCCTGATAATAATTGCCGTTGTCGGAATAATTTGCTGTTCCGTGCTTTTTGTGTACGGATATTCCGTTGTTCACGGTGATGTTGTATTTAATCTTGAGGATGAAGCTTCAAGTCAAAATCAAACATCGTTTATCTACGGTTATGATGAAAATAACGAACTTGTTGAAATCACAAGACTTCACGGTGAGGAAAACAGAATTTGGCTTGATATTGACGATATGACCCCGTATCTCAGTAAGGCATTTATAGCAACTGAGGACGAAAGATTTGATAAACACCACGGGGTTGACTGGATTAGAACGATCGGCGTTATAGTTAAGCCTACTAACAGCGGACAGGGCGGTTCAACAATTACCCAACAGCTTATCAAAAACCTTACGGATGAAAATGATGTAACCTTCGTTAGAAAGTTTAACGAGATTCTTTCTGCACTTAATCTTGAAAAGCATTATTCAAAGCAGGAAATAATGGAGGCTTACCTTAACACAATCTACCTTTCTCACGGTTGTTACGGTGTTAAAACTGCCGCAGAAACATATTTCGGCAAGGATGTTAAGGATTTGAATGTTGCCGAATGTGCCACACTTGCGGGTATTACCCAGTTTCCTACTAAATATGACCCTTTGTTAAATCCGGAGAATAATAAGAAAAAGCAGAAATATATTCTCGAAAAGATGAAAATGAACAATTTTATCACCGAGGACGAATATAACGAAGCATTGAATTATGAGCTTGTCTTTACAAATTCTCCTAACTACAAAGGCAGTCAGGTTAGCGACAAAGATAAGGATAAAGAAGATTCGGGCGTAATCAATTCTTACTATACCGACTATGTAATTGATGAGGTTATAGAGGATTTACAGAACGCAGGATACAGCGCAAAGAAATCAAGAAATATGATTTACGGTGGCGGTTTGAAGATTTATTCTGCCGTTGACTTTACCGTTCAAAATGCAATCGAAGACGTTTATGAGAATTACAGAAAAATGCCTGATGAGACTGTTCAGGGTGCTTGTGTATTTATGGACTATAAAGGACGCATTCTCGGTATGGCAGGCGGTACGGGTAAGAAAGAAGCAAACCGTACGCTTAACCGTGCATGGCAAGCAACAAGACAGCCGGGTTCTGTTATTAAGCCTCTGTCTGTTTACGGACCTGCATTGGAAAAGAGCCTTCATTCTGACGACCTTGATGTTTATTGGTCAACACCTGTTAAGGACGCACCGCTTATGAATATTAACGGTAAACCGTGGCCTACCAATGAGGGTGGTACTTATTCTAACAGCACCGTCACACTTCAAAAGGGTCTTGCAAACTCGCTTAATACAGTTTCTGCAAGAACGCTTGATAAAATCGGCACAACTTATTCTTATGATTATTTTATGAATAAGTTTCATATTTCAACTTTGGTTGCTCAGGACTGCGACCTTGCGCCTATGGCAACAGGCGCGTTGACCTATGGTGTAACAGTTCTTGAAATGACTGCCGCATACCAGGCGTTTGGTAACGGCGGATATTACTATGAGCCTTACGGTTATTATAGAATTGAGGATTCAAAGGGCAATGTCGTTATTGAAAAAACTCCCGAGAAGGATAAAGAGGTTGCACTTAGTGAAAACACTTCTTGGGTTATGAACAGATTGCTCAATACCGTTATGACACAGGGTACAGGTCGCTTCTATTCGCTTAACGGTATCGAATGTATCGGCAAGACAGGTACAACAACCGAATCCTATGACCGTTGGTTTATCGGCGGCACTCCCGAATATATCGGAGGAGTTTGGTACGGTTATGATGAGAATAAGGAAGTAGTTTACGGCTTGTCTCCTAACCCGTCCGGTACGCTTTGGAACGCAGTATTGAAACAGGTTTATGATAAAAAGTCTAATCCTGTTAAGGAGTTTACGCTTTCAGAGGGTACTGTTAGACGAGAATTTTCCTCTAACGGCGGACTTTACAGCGGTTCCGGAAATTGGGGTTGGTTTGATGTTGATAATTTACCTCGTCAAACTGATTATCACGATTTTGGTGGTAAAACTTCAAAGTCAAATGTAAGTACAACAGGCTCTGCCGTAGAAAATAGGGAAAATACAACGAAATCGGGCGACGGTAAACCGTCTGATGACGAAGAATAAAATTAATTAAGAAAAGTAATAGGAAAATCTGCGTGATTTTCCTATTCTTGTAAGTGTATATGAAAGTAATGTCAGTAGATTACGGTGATGCAAGAACAGGAATAGCCATTTCGGATATTATGGGCGTTCTTGCATCTCCGCTAACAGTTATTAAAGAAGACTATCAGCCAAAGCTTGTTGATAAAATTCTTTCGCTTGCCGAAGAAAATAAAGCAAAAAAAATTGTAATCGGTTTGCCGAGAAATATGGACGGCACTTACGGTTACAGATGTGATGAATGTAGGGCTTTGGGTGAGGCACTTAAAGAAAAAATGCCGAGCCTGCAAATATTCTTTGAGGATGAAAGATTAACTACCGTTATGGCTCATAATATTTTGAGTGAAAATAATGTGCGTGGCAAAAAGCGTAAAGATACGGTTGACGCTGTGTCTGCCGTAATGATTTTGCAAAGCTATTTAGATAAAAGCAGGTAATTAAATTTGTCAAGTTATCGTATGATTATACGGTGATTTGTGTGAAATTTAAGGCTTTCGGTGTTGAATATAAAATTGAATATTCTTTTTTCATTGTGGTTTTGATTGCACTTCTTTGTGAGAGCAAGCAGTTTTTGTATTTAATTTTGTTTTCGTCTTTGCACGAGTTGGGACATATTGTTACACTTTATGCTTTCAAAGGAAAAGCAGAGAAAATAACGCTCTCATATTACGGAGTCGGACTTATCCACTCGTCAAGACTTGGCTTTATTCAGGAGCTTGTGTTTTTACTTTCGGGGATTGCGGTTAATCTTTTGATGGTTTTGATTAATGTTCAGCCAAAAATTAACTTGGCACTTTTGCTTATAAATCTTTTGCCGATATATCCGCTTGATGCAGGAAGATGTTTGAAACTTCTTTGCGACAGAATATTTGATTTTTATATTTCATACAAGGCATATTATTTTGTTGCCGTTATATGTCTTTTGGCTCTGCTGTTTTACGCAGTATATGCTAAAAGTCTGAATGCTTTGTTCATTTGTTTATATTTGTTTACATGGATTATCAGAGGTACTTATGATTAAAAAAGAGGTTGAAAAAATATTGCAATATGTTCAAAAGCCTGCCCGTTATGTGGGTGGCGAATTGAACAGCGTTGTTAAAAATCCCGACGAGGTCAGTTTAAGATACGCATTTTGCTTTCCCGACACATATGAAATTGGTATGAGCCATTTGGGAATGAAAATTCTTTACGGACTTGTAAATGACAGGGAAGACGCTTGGTGCGAAAGAGTTTTTGCTCCGGATACCGATATGGAAGAGCAGATGCGTAAAAATAATATTCCGCTTTTTGCTCTTGAAAGCGGAGATTATATCAAGGATTTTGATATGATTGGATTTACTCTTCAGTATGAGCTTAGCTATACCAATGTGCTTAATATGCTCGATTTGGCAGGTGTTGAAATTTTTTCAAAGGACAGAGAGTCGCTAACTCCGATTGTTGCCTGCGGCGGACCTTGTGCGTGCAATCCCGAGCCTATTGCAGACTTTTTTGATATTATCTTTTTGGGCGACGGTGAGGAAACAACAAATCAAATTTTGGATTTGATTAAATATTGTAAGAAAAATGGACTTTCCAAGCATGAGTTTTTGCTTAAAGCTAAGGATATTAAGGGAATTTATGTTCCGTCTTTTTATGAACCGAGTTACAATGAAGACGGCACCTTGAAAGAACTTAAAGCAACAAACGGTGCGCATGAAAAGGTACAAAAATCAGTTGTTGCCGATTTGAACAGCTGTTATTATCCTGATAAATTTGTTGTTCCGTTTATAAATATTGTTCACGACAGAGCAGTTGAGGAAATTTTCAGAGGTTGTATAAGAGGCTGTCGCTTTTGTCAGGCGGGCTTCACATATCGACCTATCAGAGAAAAGAGCGTTGAAACAATCAATGCACAGGCAAAGGCACTTATTGAGTCAACGGGTTATGACGAACTATCCCTTTGCTCGCTTTCAACCTCTGACCATTCCTGCGTAAACGAAATGCTTACATCACTTATTGACTGGACTGCAAAAGACAATATTAATCTTTCGCTTCCGAGCCTTAGAGTTGATAACTTCTCTGATGAGCTTGTAGAAAAGCTTAATATGGTGAGAAAAAGCGGTCTTACCTTTGCTGCCGAGGCGGGTACTCAAAGATTGAGAGATGTAATTAATAAGAATATTACCGAAGATGAAATTCTCCACACTTGCACCAAAGCATTCGATAACGGTTGGACAACTGTAAAGCTCTATTTTATGATGGGGCTTCCGACCGAAACAATGGAGGATATTGAGGGCATTGCAGACCTTGCAATGAATGTAGTTCACGCATTTTATAAAAATCCAAACAGGCAAAAGGGAACGGGCGTTCAGGTGAATGTTTCCTGTGCGTCGTTTATTCCAAAGCCTTTTACTCCGTTTCAATGGGAACCTGAAGATTCTATGGATTCGCTTAAAGCGAAGCAAAAGCATCTGCTTGAGTCAATCCCGAGCAAAAAGATAAGAGTTTCATATCACGAAACGCCGACTTCGTTATTAGAGGGCGTTCTTGCAAGAGGTGACAGGCGACTTTCTTCAGTGCTTTATTCTGCATTTAAGAAAGGCTGTAAATTCGATTCTTGGGATGATAAATTTAACTTTGATGCTTGGATGCAGGCGTTTGACGAATGTTCTATTGACCCGTTGTTTTATACACAACGCAAGAGGGAGTTTTCAGAGCTTTTGCCGTGGGATCACATTGACTTCGGTGTCAGCAGAAAATTCCTTGAAAAAGAGAATCTAAAGGCACACGAAAGCAAAACAACACCTCATTGCAGAATTAAGTGTGCAGGTTGCGGAGCAAATAGGCTCAACGGAGGTAATTGCGATGCGAGAAGTTAGACTTAGATTTTCAAAAACAGGTCAGGCTAAATATATCAGCCACCTTGATACGAACAGAGTATTTTCCAGAGCCTTTGCAAGAGCAAGGATAAATCTTTGGTACACCGAAGGCTTTAACCCACGTCCTTATATGAGTTTTTCATTACCGCTTTCGCTGGGTGTTGAAAGCTTTTGCGAGAATGTTGATATTCGTATTACAGACGATATGACAGATGATGAACTAAAGGATAAGGTAAATGCTGTATTGCCTGTCGGAATCAGAATCGTTGATGTATACGACGATTTTATGGATTGTGACCAAATTTGTTTTAGCGATTATGTTTACAGATTTGAGTTTAAGGATAATGATACTGCGTTAGAGAGAATCAAAGCTGTGCTTGCTTCTGACGAAATAATGGCACTTAAAAAAGGCAAGCAGGGCAGAAAAAGAGTCCTCAAGGAAACTGATATTAAGCAGTTTATTTCAAAGTACAATATTTCAATAAGAGATAATAACATTGTTCTTAATATCAGACTTCTTGCAGGTGTTAAGAAAAATCTTAACCCTACGCTTTTGTTTGATACCATAATCAGGCTTATTGATATGGACTATGAATGGAAAAGTATTGCAAGAATTAATCTTTTGACCGAGGATTTGAAGCAGTACAAATAATTTCAATATAAAGGATGATTTTATGCGAGTTTTTATTAGCTGCCTTGTTTGTCGCTTCGTGCATTTTGTTTTGCAAAAAATGGGCAGAGGCGCAACAACAATGCCGGGCAGAGTGGCATTAAAGGTAAAGAGAAATGTTCTCTCCGACCTTTCTAAAAATGTTAAGGTAATTATCGTTACGGGTACAAACGGTAAAACCACTTCCTGTCGTATTATCGAGGAAGGACTTAAAAAGGCAGGAAAAACCTATTTTATAAATAAATCGGGAGCTAACCTTATTACAGGTATTACCTCATCTTTCATAATGAACTCTACTGTTACGGGCAAAAGTAAGTACGAGTACGCTATCGTAGAGTGCGATGAAAATGCATTCAGAGAGGTTTCAAGATATATTTATTGTGATGTTGTTCTTGTAACAAATGTTTTCCGTGACCAGCTTGACCGTTACGGTGAGGTTACTCATACGCTCAATGCAATTAAAGAGAGCATAAAGAATTTGCCGAATGCAGTTGTTTGCCTTGATGCTGACTGCTCGCTGACTTATTCTATTTCAAAAGAAGTACCGAACAAAATTGTTACTTTTGGAGTAGATGTGCCGTTTGACCGTGACGCAAAAGCACCTGAAATAAGTGACGCAAAATACTGTATTTTCTGCAAACACGAATATGATTATACTTATCATACCTTTGGACATCTCGGAGGATTTGTTTGTAGAAACTGCGGTTATAAGAGACCTCAGCCTGATTTTTTCGTTACAGATATTCAGGAGCTTGCACAAAATCACTCCGTGGTGAGTGTTGATTTTAATGACGATAAGCGACTTGTTAAAATCAATATCGGTGGTGCTTATAACATTTATAACGCTGTCGGATGTGCGGCGGGGCTTAGCTGCTTGGGAATTGATAATGATACAATTATTAATGCACTTGAAACTTTTAACGGTGCTTTTGGCAGAATGGAGCAGTTTACAGCCAGTGAGCATAAGGTGAATATTATTCTTGTAAAAAATCCTGCCGGTTTCAGTCAGACAATGAGTTTTTTGAAGTCAATTAATGACGACTTTACACTCGTGCTTTCACTCAATGATAATGCTGCCGACGGCAGAGATGTCAGCTGGATTTGGGATGTTGATTTTGCAGGCATTTTTGAAAAGGAAAATGTTAAGGAACTTTATGTTACGGGTAAGCGTTGTTATGATATGGCTGTAAGAGTTAAATACGAGGGCGTCGGTAACAGAAAAATTAATGTTATCGAAAATGAGGATTATAATAAGCTTGCAGATTTGGCTGTTTCAAATGATAAAGATGTCTATATTGTGCCGACTTACACATCTATGATGAGTATGCGACCTGTTATTGCTAAAAGATTAGGAGGTAAGGACTTTTGGGAATGATGATTAAAATTGCACATATCTATCCCGATATGCTTAATCTTTACGGCGACAGAGGAAATATAATAGCTCTTAAAAGACGAATGGAGCTTCGTGGCATTGATGTTCAGGTAGACTCAATTACTATGGGCAAGTCTTTTAATTCTGATGATTACGATATTTTGTTTGTCGGCGGCGGTCAGGATTTTGAACAGGATGTTTTGCTTAATGACTTGAAGCAGGGCAAGGACAAGGAAATTAAAAGAGCTGTTGAAAACGGTAAGGTTATGCTTGCTATTTGCGGCGGCTATCAGATGCTCGGCAAATATTATAAGACGCACGACGGAAATATGATGGAATATATGGGCATTATTGATTTTTATACCGAGGGTGTCGAAGAGAGAATGATTGGCAATTATGCTTTTAAGACCGAGGAGGGCATAGAAATTGTCGGCTTTGAAAATCACAGCGGAAAAACCTATCTCGGCAAGGGAGTTAAACCTTTAGGTACGGTTATTAAGGGCTTTGGCAATAACGGCGAGGATTCAACCGAGGGTGTTAGATATAAAAACACTTTCGGAACATACTCACACGGTCCTATTCTGCCTAAAAATTCTGAGTTTGCCGATTTGCTGATCTCACTTGCTTTGAAAAATAAATACAATGATGTTGAACTTGAAAAGCTTGACGATGAGCTTGAACTTAAAGCTCAAAAACAGGTTATGAAACTTTATTTTTAATGTTATACCTTTTTGAACAGTCTGTATTCTTCTATTACAAACAAACCTAAATGTACTAAAACACGGCAATTTGATTAATATTTTTTCGGCATTTTGCTTGATATTTATTAAAATTGATGAGTTGACAACTATAATACAATTCGTTATAATCAATTATACAATTTGTTTTGAGGATAAAATATGAGCAGAAAAATGAAGCATAACGAAAAGCTTGCGTATAAATACAAGTTTTTGCGTGAAAAGATAATTGAATCATATCGCAGAGGTTGTAAAATCCTTGATACGGTAAAAATTATATTTGCTGTTATTTTTGTTTTGTTTACAATCATAGCGGTTAACGTCTGTCAAAATAATCAGGATAAAAGTGTTTGGCTTATTTGCTGGGTGCTGTTGATATTTCTTGATGTGAATATATTTATAATTACCGACTACTGTAAATATCTTGTGAAAACTAAGGTTATTCCTTATCTTGAGGATGATGACAGGCTTGAGTTTGGCGAGTATGAGATATTTATGGATGATGACGATTTAGAAGATGAAGAAGAAAACGAGGACGAAGAGGAGGATTGACATTGAAAAATATAATCAGTATATTTAAGCGTGACTTAAAAAAGATTTTTACAAATACGATGGCAATTATCCTTGTTGTCGGTATCGTTGCATTGCCCAGCCTTTATGCGTGGTTTAACATTTATGCTAACTGGGACCCTTACGGAAAAACGGGTAATATGATGGTTGCTGTTGCTAACGAGGACGAAGGTACTTCGTTTAAGGACATTAATATTGCAATCGGTGATTCTATTGTAAGTAACTTAAAGGGTAACGATTCTATTGATTGGCAGTTTGTGTCAAAGGACGAGGCTATAAAGGGAGTAGAAGCGGGCGATTATTATGCAGCTATCGAAATTCCGGCAGGCTTTAGTAAAAATCTTGCTTCCATTGTAACATCAAATTACGAAAAACCCGAGATTGTATATTACGCAAACGAAAAGAAGAATGCTATTGCTACAAAAATTACGGATAAGGTTGTTCAAACTGTGCAGCTTACCGTAAACGAGTCCTTTATTTCTACCGTTGTTACGGTTATGAGTGCCGTTCTTGGCTCGGCGCTTGAAAGCGACCAGGCAACAGGCGGTAATTCGTTTGAGTATTTAAAGGGAGAGGTGTCGCAAGCTCAGGATTCATTGTCCGCCTTGCAAAACAGCGTTGATTCCTTCAGCAAGCTTATGAATGTAATGATGGGAATTAACACCTCTATTAATCAAAAGGATGTTAAATCACTTCTTGAATCAACAGGAAAGCTTGTTGACGATACAAAAAGCACCGTTGAAATAACTCAGGCGACAGCATCAACTATGTTTTCGTCAATGGGTGAAATTATGACCTCAACGGGTGAAACTCTTGATTCGCTTTCTAATACAGTCAGAGATTTATCTAAGCTTGATTATGAGTCTGCACAGGCTTCTATTGATGTGCTTGAGGGTAATATAACAACAATCAAAGCTGCCATAGATGAAGTAATCGATGCGCTCACCTCGCTCAATGACAGTCTTTCACAGCCGATTTCTGAGCTTACTTCAGTAATTTCTCAGCTCAAGAATGTATCAAATTCACTCGGAGATGTTAAGGAACTTCTTGCAAATATTTCCCTTATGGATATGAGACCTACATTAATCGAGGTTTCCAATAAACTAAGCGAGCTTTCAGGCACCTTGAAAGGAATTGAAAGCAACTATACTAAGAATATTCAGCCTAAGCTAAAGGAAAATGTTACAAGTCTTCTTGCAACTCTTACCGACCTTTCTGCAATCATTGAATCTGTTAATAAGGATACTCCGCAGATAAACACCATGTCCGACACGCTAAAGGAGTCAGTCGGTGCAGGTGACGATATGATTACAACGCTCAGTAAAATGCTCAGCAATATGAATAATCAGCTTACTAAGCTTTATAATTCCATTGACGCTTTGAGCAACAGTCAAATAGTAAATGCAATAGTGAACATTACAGGTGAGAATGCCGAAAATTTGGGTGACTTTATTGCAAGCCCTGTCAGCGTTAAGAATAAGAAGATTTACGGTATCGAAAATTACGGCTCTGCAATGGCTCCGTTTTACAGCACACTTGCTGTATGGGTAGGTGCTGTTATGGTGTCTGCGCTTATTAAAACCAATATTAAGAAGCGTAAGGAAATTGCACCTAAACTTAAAAACAGCGAAAAATTCTTTGGCAGAGGTCTTTTGTATATAGCTATCGCAATTTTCCAAAGTCTTATTATCTGCCTCGGCGATTTGTACTTCTTGAAGATACAGTGCTTCTATCCGCTTAAATTTGTTTTCGTCGGGGTATTAGCGGGAATTGTATATTCGTTCTTCGTTTATTCCCTTGTATACACATTCGGAGATATAGGTAAAGCAATAAGCGTTATTCTCCTGGTTATACAGATAGGCGGCTCAGGTGGTACATTCCCGATAGATGTAACTCAAAACTTCTTTGTTGCTATTAACCCGTATCTGCCGTTCACCTTTGTAATTGAGGCTATGCGTGAATGTATCTGCGGAACTTACGAAAACAACTATTGGATTTATATTCTAAAGTTGCTTGTTTATGTTGTGGCTGCGCTTATAATCGCATTTCCGGTTAAAGCAATCGTTAAAAAGCCGATTACATTCTTTGAAAAGAGAACAGAGGAAACAGGCTTGTTCTGATAAAATAAAAGGAGAAGGGTATATTACTTTTCTCCTTTTTGTGTTATAATGATTTTGGGTGAAATTATGGGAATTAACAGAATTGTATTTACAGGTGCGCCCTCGTCCGGCAAAACTCAGACAATTAAGGCACTTGCGGATTATTATAAAAACAAGGTGGATAATGTTTTTATTTGTGAGGAAGCGGCTGCTCAGCTTATTAATGAGGGTAAAGATTATCCCGATACGCTTTCTTTTCAGCTTGCCGTTTTTCAAAGACAAATTGAAAATGAAAATATGATAAATGAAATACTTAAAAACCTCGAAAAAGAAAATACACTTGTCTTTTATGACAGGGGAGTAACGGATTGCTTTGCGTATTTGAATAATGAGCAAAGAAAAGAGTTTACGGATAAAGTTGGCGTCTCTTTTTACGCTTCTTTTTTCAGATATGATACCGCACTCGTATTTGAATTGTGTGATAAGAAATCATATGTCAAAACCGATGTACGAAAGGAGAATTTTACAGAGGCTCTGTCACTTCAAAATAGTATTTTATCTGCTTATGTTGGACATCCGCATTTAAGATATATTAAATCTTTTGACAGCTTTGAGGATAAGATTAAGTCCGCAGCTGATGAAATAGATTTTATTTTAGAGGGCAAGGAAATTGAAAAGAAGTATCTTATCGAGTATCCGAGCAAGGACATTCTTATGAGCTACAAGCCTTTTATTTGTGATATTTCACAGACTTATTTGCTCTCTGGTGCAGGCTCACACAGAGTAAGACAGAGAAGCTATATGTCTGAAAGTATGTATTATGAAACAATAAAAATGCGTTTAAGTCCGTCAGAGTGCTATGAAGAGGAACGACTGATAAGCAGGTCAGAGTACGATTTTCTTTTGAAATCGGCAGACCCGAATAAAAATGCAATCGTTAAAAAGCGTTGCTGTTTTTTGTATGAGGGCAAATATTTTGAGCTTGACCTTTTCGATTTTTGGAATGATAAGGCGTTGCTTGAGGTGGAACTCAAAAGCTTGGACGAGCAGGTGACACTTCCCGATAAAATAAAGATAATTAAAGATGTATCGGATGATGAACATTATAAAAATAATTATTTGGCAGGTATGAAGTTATGAAAATTGTAAAGCCGACATTTTATAAGGACTTTAATTGTATTGCAGGCGACTGTCCCGATTCCTGCTGTCAAGGCTGGGAAGTAGATGCCGACAGCGAGTCATTGGAATACTATAAAACTCTTGATACTTCATTGGAAATAAAAAGACGAATTGACTCCGTTCTTTCCAAAGACGAATTTGACAATACAATTTTCACTCTCGCTGATAAAAAGAGATGTCCGTTTCTGAATGAGCAAAATCTCTGTGATATGCACATTGCTATTGGCGGTGAGCATACACCGTACACTTGCAGAACATTTCCTCGATTTATCTATGATTTTGGTGCAACACGGGAAATAGGTGTTTCGTTTTCCTGTCCTGTTGCGTCGGATATGATGTATAACGCTGATTCGTTTGAGTTTGAATTTGAATTAAATGATGATTTACCCGCTTTGAATGACATTGATGCTCAAACGTATTTTACTCTTATTAAAGGCAGAACAGAGGCATACTCTATTGCTAAAGATAAGAGCCGTGGTATTGTTGAGCGTATGAACAGCCTTTTGGATTTAGGTGTTAAGCTTCAAAACGAGATTAGTCCTTATAACGAGGGTGAAAATGAAATTAAATTTATAGAGGTGTTCAATAACCCCGAGCTGATAAATCCCGAATGGAAGCAAAAAGTTAAAAATTACAGCATCAATGAAATTTCCGACAGTCAAGCCAACGAAAATATTTTGATGTATTTTTTGTATAAGTATTTTATGCAGGCTGTTTTTGATGAGGATGTTTTGAGTAAGGTTAAAATGGCTGTTGTCGGTATTTTAATTAATACATATTTTGGTGAGGACAGCTGGACAGTACATCTGTGGAGTAAGGAAACAGAGCATTCCCAATACAATATGGACAGGTATAAAAAACTGCTTAAAGAGGCACGCAGTCTCAGCGTTGACGCTCTTAAAAACAGAATAAGTATGTAAAATAAAAAATCCAAGGCGATTTACTGCTTTGGATTTTTATTATTAATAGTGTTTTTATTCGTTGTTAAAAATGGCTTCTATCAAGGTTTCATAAACCGATACAGGGTCGGATATGAATTTCTCCTTTAGCATTAAAGCCTGCTCCTCGGTCGGTGCGAAAAGCTCTAATTTCATAAAATCGCTGTCTTTGTCGCTTACTCTCAGCAGAGCCTTGTAACCGTTCTCGCATTTTTCAACGCTTACCTTATTTTCACGCTTATAGGTTTCTCTTGCTATGATTCTTTGACACGCTTTAATACATCTTTCTCTGACGGTTAAGGGTAAATCCTTTTCTATCAGCTCAACCTCGGACGCATCCTTTTTGTCCATATAGAGCATACCGTCCTCGTTTTCTTTTAGTGTGCCTGATTTCAAAAGCTTTGTAATCGCATCCGACATTTCAAAATAATTTGCAAGCATTGTGTCGTTGGTTGCTTCTAACAGATTTTCTCTGCTCACTTTGCCGTTTAGGTTTGAAACCAAATACGATACAAGAATGTATATAGAAGTTACGCTTCTTAGTCCTCCGTCCTTTACATTTCCCATAAAGGCGTCAAATCTTAAAAGCGGATTTGTTTCGTTGCTGTTTTCATTATTTGTCATTTTTACACCTCGATTTATATATTAACATATCTTTAGGTATCTTGCAAACTATTCTTGCAAATTAGTACCATATATATTATAATAATTATATTATTATATTGGAGTATTGTTATGATTAAATTGTCTGCAAGGCTGCAAGCTGTTGCCGATATGGTGTCGCAAGATGCTACGGTTGCGGATATTGGGTGCGACCACGGATATATACCGGCATATCTTGCACAAAACAAAATATCAAATAGGATTATTGCAGGCGATATTAATGAAGGGCCTCTTAATTCTTGCAAGAGACTTGTAAAAGATTTGAATTTAGAGGATAAAATACAATGTGTTCTTTCTAACGGCTTAATCGATATACCTAAAGTTTATGATACCGTGATTATTGCGGGTATTGGTGGTGAACTGATAAGCGATATTTTGTCTCAATGTGATTATGTAAAGCAGTGCAGACTTGTGCTTAATCCTATGTCACATTCTGAGCTTGTCAGAAAATGGCTTTATGATAACGGTTATTCTTTGTTAAAAGATACTGTCGTTACAGACGGCAAACACAGCTATAATGTGCTTCTTGCAGAATACACCGATTCTAAGCATGAACGAGATATTGTTGATTATTTCTTGGGCGAGATAAATGATTTTTCTGACAAGGATTATTTTATCCACCTTAGAAATTATCTTGTAAATAAACAGAAATCAGGCGCAGATTATTCTAAGGTAATAAGAGCGATAGAGGAAATATTATGACGACTGTTAAAAATATCTATGATTATATTAATTCAATAGCACCGTTTGACACTCAAGAGGAATGGGACAATTCAGGTCATCTTGTAGGTGATTTCAGAGCCGTTGTTAATTGTGCCGTACTTTCCCTTGACGCTACTAAAGAGGCGGTTGCGTTTTGTAAGGATGTAGGAGCAGAGCTTTTAATTACACATCATCCGACTATATTCACTCCGTTAAAAGATGTTAAATCCGATTGCCTCGTTTATGAAATGATAAAAAACGGTGTCTCTTGCATCAGTGCGCATACTAATTTTGATAAGGCAGAAAACGGTATAAACGAAAACCTTGCCTCAATATTGCAGCTTAAAAATACTCAACAACTTATGGACGGGTTTATTGTAGTGGGCGATATTGACGGCGAAATGAGCATTGACGACTTTGCACAGTATGTAAGTTCAAAACTTGATGTTTCAGGTATCAGGTATACAGACAGCGATAAATTGATTAAAAGAGTGGCTGTCGGCGGAGGCTCATGCGGTGAGTTTATGCAGCTTGCACTGAGCAATGCCGATTGCTTTGTAACGGGTGATTTGAAGTATCACGAAATGCTTGAAGCCTCACAGGAGGGTAATGCTGTAATTTCAGCAGGTCATTTTGAAACGGAAAATGAGCCTTTTTTGATGCTTAAAAATGACCTTGAGAGGATTTTTACAGATGTTAAATTTTTGACTGCGCCTGTAAGCAATCCCGTTAAAACTATTGATTAAGGAATAAACTATGGCACTTGACGGTATTTTTTTACATCTTCTTAAAAATGAAATATCAGAGAAAATTTTAGATTCAAGAGTTGATAAAATCTATCAGCCGTCTAAAGAAGAAATACTCATCACCTTGCGTTCGAGAGAGGGAAGTCATAAGCTTCTTCTTTCTGCAAGAGCCGACTCTGCCAGAGTACAGCTGACCGAGCAGTATATTGAAAATCCTGCAAAGCCGCCTATGCTTACAATGTTGCTGCGTAAACTTTTAGGCTCTGCAAGACTTGTTGACATTTTGCAGGACGGATTTGAGAGAATACTTACTTTTGTATTTGATGCAAGAAATGAATTGGGCGACCCTGTCGAATACAGATTAATAGCCGAGATAATGGGTAAGTACAGTAATATCATACTTGTTGGTGAGGATAATAAAATTATTGACTGCGTCAAACGCATTGACTCATCAAAATCTTCGGTAAGAGAAATTTTACCGGGCTTAAAATATACCTTACCGCCGTCTCAAGACAAAATGAATATTCTCAAAGACGGCATTTTTGATATTGAATCGAAAATGAAAGATGTCGGTGCAACAAGAGGTAAGGCGGCAGGAAAGGTCATTCAGGGGCTTTCGCCTATTGTCGCTAATGAAATTGAGTTTGATATGAGCCTCTCTCAGTTAAAAGAGTATATTAATCATCCGACACCAACTGTCGTTATTTTGGATAAACCTAAAGATTTCACGTATTTTATGCCAAGACAGTACGGCGATTTATGCACTTATAAAACATTTGATACATTTTCACAGCTGATTGATTATTTCTATTTTGAACAAGTTAAAATAGAGAGAATCAGGCAACGCTCAAATGACCTTTTTCATAAGCTTAACACCTTAAAGGAAAGAGCAGTCAGAAAAGCAATTAACAGACAACGAGAGCTTGACGAATGTGCCGATAAAGAACGATTTAGAATTTACGGTGATTTGATTAACGCCAATTTGCACTTGCTCGAAAAGGGTGCATTGTTTTACGATTTGGATAATTTTTACGACAATAATAATCCTGTCAGAATACCTGCCGACCCGACATTATCTCCTGCACAAAACGCACAAAGATATTATAAGGAGTACAGAAAAAAGCAGGTGGCTCAGCAAAAGCTTAACAGTTTTATTGAAAATGCAAAGGCAGAAGCAGAATATCTTGATACAGTAATTGATGAACTTACCAGAGCGCAGACAAATGCTGAAATAAGTGCTATCAGGGAGGAACTTTATTCCTCGGGATTTTTGTCAAAGCCGAGCTTTAAGACCGCAAAGCAAAAAAAGCTTCCGCCGAGAGAATTTGTTTCCAGTGATGGATTTAGGATTTTTGTCGGAAGAAATAATATTCAAAATGACTTGCTTACGCTTAAAACCGCAAAGAATTATGATATGTGGTTTCATGTTAAGGATGCCGCAGGCAGTCATGTAATCGCTCAATCGGTTAAGGATAAGCCTTTTACCGATAAACTTATCAGAGAGGCTGCAATGCTTGCTTGCGTTAATTCTAAAGCATATGCATCTTCAAATGTTGCGGTCGATTATACAATAATTAAAAATGTTCATAAACCAAACGGTGCAAAACCGGGAATGGTTATTTATGATAACTACAATACGGAGTATGTTACTCCGAACGAGGATGAACTATCAAGGGTGAAGGAAATTGAGTAATGTAGCTGTTGTTCTTGCCGCAGGAAACGGCACAAGAATGAAAATTGAGCATAGCAAGCTTTTGCTTGAAATTTCGGGCAAAACCGTTTTGCAAAGAAGCGTTGAGGCTTTCTTAAACATTTCTGATATTGATGAAGTTATTGTTGTTGCAAGAGAGCAGGATGTGCCTGTTTTTTCCGAGCTTATTGATGATGAAAGGGTTTCTTTTGTTATCGGCGGAAGCACCCGTCAACAAAGTGTTATGAATGCGGTAGATGTTATAGATGACTGTGAGCTTATCGTTATTCACGATGGTGCAAGACCTTTGGTAAAGGCAGAGGACATAGAAAATACAATAAGAGCTGCTAAAGATAATTCAGCTGCTGCTGTCGGTGTTTTCGTAAAGGATACAATTAAGGTGGTCGATGATGATAATTTTGTTACCGCAACCCCTGACAGAAGTAGGCTCTTTGCGGTACAAACTCCTCAGGCGTTTGATTTTAAGCTCTATAAAGAGGCTGTTAAAAAGGCAAAAAACGACGGTAAAGACTTTACTGATGATTGCCAGCTTGCAGAATATTGCAATCAAAGAGTTAAAATGGTTGTTGGTTCATATTCTAATATTAAAATAACAACACCCGATGACATTTTACTTGCAGAAAATTTATTAAAAAACGAGGTACAGTTATGAGAATCGGTCACGGATATGATGTACATAGACTTGTTGAAGGCAGACGACTTATTGTAGGCGGAGTTGATATTCCGCACACAATGGGACTTTTGGGTCACAGCGACGCCGATGTATTGTTACACGCTGTTTCGGATGCTCTTTTGGGTGCGGCTGCAATGGGTGATATAGGCGGTATGTTTCCCGATACCGACGAAAGATTTAAGGATGCGGATTCGCTTGTCTTGCTTAAAGAAATCGTTGCAAGACTGAACGAAGCCGGCTATCATATAGTAAATATTGATTCTACGCTTCTCGCTCAACAACCGAAAATGAAGCCGTATATTGATTTAATGAGAGAAAATATTGCAAGAGTTTGCTCGCTTGAAATTTCTGATGTAAGCGTTAAGGCTACAACAGAGGAGCGACTCGGATTTACGGGCAGAGAAGAAGGAATTGCAGCACACGCTGTTGTGTTGATTGATAATTAAGGATTGAAATATGGAACAGTTTACATCTATCAGAGAAATACTCGAAAAAACGGGTAAATACTGCGGTTTGACGCAGGGAATATCTATGAGGCCTATTATTCATAGCGGCAGAGATACCATAGTTGTGGTTAAGAACAAGGAAAGACTTAAAAAATATGATGTGCCTGTTTATCAGCTTAAAAGCGGTAAATATGTTATGCACAGAATTATAGAGGTACACGATGACCATTATGTAATTGTCGGTGATAATCTTAATCAAAAGGAATATGTAACTGATGATATGATTTGTGGAAAGCTTGTAGGTTATTTCAGACGAGGAAAGAAATACATTGACTGTGATAATAATAAGCTTTATAGACTTTATGCACATATTTGGGTTGCGCTTATGCCGATAAGACCGTTTACAATTTTTGTAAATAGATGTGTATGTTATATTGAAAATCATTTTCTAAAGAGGAACGACCGTGGCTAATACTGAAAGAAGAAAATTCAAGAAATCTGATATTGATACATTAAAGTGGATGTGGAGTACATTCAGCAAGGAAAGATGGCAGGTGTTTGTGTTAATAGTTTCAAACACAATAAATGCCGTTTTGACGATTATGTATGCAGGATTTTCTCAAAGAGTTATCGACGCAGCTGCTGACGAGCATTCGCTGAAAAGAGTTATGTATTATTCGGGTTGCTTTTTGATTCTTGTAATGTTTCAGCTGTTTCTTACACTCCTCTCACGAAGCTTTTGTGAAAGATGTAAGGCAAGAATAGAGGTAACGCTCAGAGAGTATATTCTCAGACTTGTAATGAAAAAGGAATATTCAAAGATTACTAAATATCATACCGGTGAGCTTCAAAACCGTATGACGAGCGATGTGCAGACTATTTCCGACGGCTTTACAAGCATATTGCCTAACCTTGTTTATTTCATTGTTAAGCTTTTGAGTGCTTTTATATATCTTGTTATCATTGACAGAGTGTTTGCCGTTGTATTTCTTATCGGCGGATTGTTTGTGTTCTTTGGCACTATGATGTTTAGAGGAGTGCTTAAAAAGCTTCATAAAAGCGTACAGGAATCCGAGGGAAAAGTTCGTTCTTACATACAGGAAATTTTAACCTCTTTGCTTGTTGTTAAATCATTTAGGGCAGAGCAAAAAGTCCTTAATGAAGCGGACGAGCTTATGGAGGTAAACTATAAGACGAAGATGAAACGCCGTCTTTTCGGAATTTGTGCAAATGCGGGAATCGGCGCTACCTTTGATTTGGGCTTTGTATTCGCCCTGGCATTCGGTGCGTACAGACTTATTAACGGTATGTCTTTTGGTACCGTAACCTCTATGATTCAGCTTGTAAACCAAATTCAACAACCGTTTGCCTCTTTGTCGAGCATTTTGCCTAAATATTTTGCTCTGCTTGCTTCTTGCGAAAGAATTATTGAACTTGACGCAGTTCCTGATGAAGCAGAATCAAACGAATGTGATGTCGATGTAAACGCTGTATATAACGAATTAAAATGTATTAATTTCGATAATATTACATTCTCATATGACAGAGATGTAATACTTAACGATACCTCTTTGACTGTCAATAAAGGCGATTTTGTTGCGATTATGGGTATATCGGGTATAGGTAAATCCACCTTGTTAAAGCTTTTGCTTGGCGTTTTCAGAGTACAAAACGGTGATATTTACCTTGATACAAGCGACGGTAGAATTGACGTTGATAAGCATACGAGAAGCCTTTTCTCATATGTTCCGCAGGGTAATTTCCTTTTGTCGGGTACAATTAGAGACAATCTTCTTTTCATAAATCCTGATGTTACACAAGAAGAAATTGATGAGGCTATTCGCATTTCTTGCAGCGATAAATTTATTTCCGAATTGCCCGACGGAATAGAAACGGTTATCGGCGAAAGGGGAACAGGGCTTTCGGAAGGTCAGCTTCAACGCTTGGCAATCGCAAGGTCTATTCTTTCAAAATCACCGATTATGCTTTTAGATGAAGCGACCTCTGCTCTTGATGAAGAAACAGAACTTCGCTTTTTGCAGAATCTAAGAAATATGAAAAACAAGACCTGTATAATTGTTTCGCACAAGACGGCAGCTCTTGAAATATGTAATAAACACATTCAAATTGTTGACGGTAAGATTGTTATGGAGGTTATGTAATGATTAAAACCGTTTGGGGAGAAAATCTCAATAAGGCTCAGCCTTTGTCTGACTATCCACGACCGCAATTTAAGCGTGACAGTTTCATTAATCTAAATGGTGAGTGGGAACTTGAATTTTGTGAAAGTGAAGAGCTTCCTTTAAGCTTTGGCTATAAAATAACCGTTCCGTTTTCACCTGAAACTCCGCTTTCGGGTGTTCAAATAGCGTTAAAGCCTGAGGAATATTTGATTTATAAAAAAGAATTTGATATTCCGAACGGATTTAATAAAGGCAGAGTTTTTATTAATTTCGGTGCAGTAGACCAAATTGCAAAGGTTTATCTTAACGGTGAGTTTGTCGGCTCTCATCACGGTGGCTACACTTCTTTTTCATTTGAAATAACAGAGCAGATTAGGGAGCATAATACTTTAATTGTTACCGTTCGTGATTTGACGGAAGCAAATTCGTATTCAAGAGGAAAGCAAAAAACGAACAGAGGCAATATTTGGTACACTGCTCAAAGCGGAATATGGCAAACCGTATGGCTCGAAAGCACTCCGACAGAGTATATTGATTATGTTAAGATTACGCCTAATTTTGACAGGTCGTCTATTACCTTTGAAAATAAACATGGTTTGCAAATTCAAAAGCTTATTTATGACGGCAATGAACTAATTGCCGATACAGTTGATGATACAGTTATAATCGATAATGTTAAGCCTTGGTCACCGGAGTCTCCGTTTTTATATAAGGTTGTGTTCAGATATAAAAATGATACGGTAAACTCATATTTCGGTATGCGTAAGTTTTCAGTCGGTGCTGACAGAAACGGAGTTATGAGATTGATGCTTAATAATAAGCCTTATTTTCATAATGGTCTTTTGGATCAGGGTTATTATCCCGACGGCTTTTTAACTCCTCCCGATAATAAGGCTATGGAGTTTGATGTTAAATCAGTCAAAAGTTTTGGCTTTAATATGCTGAGAAAACATATTAAGATTGAGCCTATGCTGTGGTATCATTACTGCGATGTAAACGGAATTATCGTATGGCAGGATATGATTAACGGCGGAGGAAAATACGGACTTGAAGTCAGCGCTGTTCCTTTTGTCGGTATTAAGCTTGACGATAAGGATTATAAAGCATTTAGGCGTACCGATGATAACGCAAGAGCGCTTTATTATAAAGAACTTGAGGAAATGATTAATGCGTTGTATAACTGCCCTTGTATAGCTGTTTGGGTTCCTTTTAACGAGGGCTGGGGACAGTTTGACAGCGACTATGCCTATATGCTGATTAAAGCTATGGATTCAACCAGAATTGTGGATTCGGCATCGGGTTGGCACGAGCAAAATGATACAGATATTATTTCTAAGCATATCTATTTTACTCCGATTAAGGTGCGTCAGGGTGAAAGACCGTGGTGTCTTACCGAGTTTGGCGGATTAAGTACGAGAGTTAAGGGGCATACCTTTAATGATAAAATGTTCGGCTATAAAATATTTAATTCCAAACAGAGCTTGACTAAAGCGTATAAGCGACTTTTTGACACTACGATTATTCCGCAAATAAAATCCGGCTTGAGTGCAAGCGTTTATACACAACTTACGGATGTTGAGGACGAACTGAACGGATTGTTTACCTATGACAGAAAGGTGCAGAAAATAGATACAGAGGTACTATTATCAATTAACGAAAGGATGAAAATATAATGAAAGCAATTATTAAAACTAACAGAGGCGATATGTCTTTTGAGCTTTACCCACAATATGCGCCAAAAGCAGTAGAAAGCTTTTCTACTCACGCTAAGGAGGGCTACTACAACGGACTTATTTTTCACAGAGTTATTAAGGACTTTATGATTCAGGGCGGTGACCCCACAGGCACGGGTATGGCAGGCGAGTCTATTTGGGGCAAGCCGTTTGAGGATGAATTTTCAGTTAATGCAAGAAATTACTACGGCGCTCTTTCTATGGCTAATTCGGGTCCGAATACAAACGGCTCTCAGTTTTTCATTGTTCAGGCTAAAGAAGTTCCGTCAAATCTTCTCTCTCAAATGGAGCAAATCGGTGCAGAGGGCGGATTTGCCGATGATGTAGTTGAGCAATATAAAAAAGTGGGCGGTACACCTTGGCTTGATTTCCACCATACTGTTTTTGGAATGATTACCGACGGTGCAGATGTCCTTGACGATATTGCAAGCGTTAATACAGGTATGAACGATAAACCGGTTTATGATGTTGTTATTGATTCAATAGAAATAATTGAATAAGCATTAATTTATGACAAAAAATACTCTCTTGCTAATCTATAATTGATTGCAAGGGGGTATTTTTATTGTTATTTATGTAGATGTGCTTGTTTGCGTAAATTTTTTCATTACTTTTCTTTTGCTTGAAATCAGTTCAAAATTTGCTAAAAAAGAAGCAAATACAGTAAGATTTATAATTGCTTCCTTTATCGGCGGAATATACTCCTTGATTATATTTGTTGATAATCTGCCGGGAATATTGTTAGAAATTTCAAAGCTTTTGTCCTGTGCTGTTATAATAGCAGTCGCATTTAAGTTCTCACGATTGACTCAATACATAAAACTAATCGGAATATATTATTTTTCAAGCGTTGTTTTCCTCGGAATAACTATGCTTCTGTGCTTTGTGTTAAAGCTGAAGTTTGTTGCAGTAAATAATTCCGTAATTTACTTTAATCTGTCTGCTCCTGCAATAATTCTTTCAGCAATAATTGCTTATACCGTATCAGGTTTGATTATAAAAATATATAACCGAACTTTGTCAAAAAAAGAAATTTACATTCTTGTAATTGAGCAGGACGGATGTGTGTATAACTTGTCAGCATTTTTAGATACCGGAAATCGACTTCGTGAGCCTTTTTCGGATACGCCGATTATAATTGTTGACAGCGCAAAGCTTCCGGTAAATATCGACTCTATTAAAACACGGCTTGTTCCCGTGTCGACTGTAAGCGGAAGAACAATGCTTATAGCATTTAAGCCGGACAAAATGATTTTGAAAAGCGGTAATTCGTCTGAGGTTATAGAAAACGCTTATGTCGCACTCAGTAATGATTTGTGCGATAATAAATTTTCTGCGATATTAAACTATGATATTTTATCTGTATGAGGTGCTGTATGATTAAGAAAATTATAAACGCATTACTAAAGCTTTTTCAAAGGCAAGGATGTTATTATATTAACGGTCCCGACACGCTCCCTCCGCCTTTAACTAAAGAGGAAGAAGAACAAACGCTTGCTCAAATAGAGCAGGGTGACGAGAGCAAAAAGGAATTGCTTATTATACACAATTTAAGACTTGTTGTTTATATTGCAAAGAAATTTGAATGTCCGACTGCAACAACGGAAGATTTGGTTTCTATCGGTACAATAGGACTTATGAAAGCGGTAAATACTTTTGACAGCAGTAAAAAAATTAAGCTTGCAACCTATGCTTCCCGTTGCATAGAAAATGAAATATTGATGTATTTGCGAAAGGCGTCAAATTCAAAAATCGAAATGTCTTTTGACGAGCCTCTTAGTACGGATTGGGACGGAAACGAGCTTACGCTCAGGGATGTTTTAGGGAGCGACCCGGACGCAGTAAGCGAAAATATCGAGTACGAGGATGAACATAGGCTTCTCAGACAAATTGTAGACGCTTTGCCGGAAAAGGAAAAGAATATAATGAATCGTCGTTTTGGACTAAACGGACAAAATTCAAGAACGCAAAAACAGCTTGCCGATGAACTCGGAATTTCCCAATCATATATTTCTCGTCTTGAAAAAAGAATTCTGTCTAAAATCAAAAAAGAGATGGAAACAAATATGACATTTTTATAATCTTATGCTTGCATTTTCCACTCTCTTATGTTATTATAAGTCGGCAGTTGCACCTGTGGCGGAACTGGCAGACGCGTTAGATTTAGGATCTAATATCGAGAGATGTGCAGGTTCGATTCCTGTCAGGTGCACCAAAACAGAAAAATCCGAACCAAATTTTCCCAATAGGAAAAAGGTTCGGATTTTTTGTTTATTTCTGAAATATTGCATACAATTACAGCTCTGCAATCAAACGATTACAGAGCTTTTTTAATCACGTTATGTTAATGCTTATTTCGCCTTGAATAGCATGTTTTGTTTTTACAGAAAGAGTATTGGCAATAAACGAAAAGGAACTGTCTTTAGTAGTAAATGTATTAGGACACCTTCCATATACCGTATGCAAATCTTCAATTATTATTTGACCAACTTCTCCGTTTACTGTTACGCTTACTACTAAAAATCCGGGTCCATAGTCTTTTCGGTTAGCATGAATAAGAATTGTGGCTTTATGTCTTTCTGTATGTGGCTCATTGCTTGCAACATATCGCTTAAGCGCTAAAATTGATTCAGTTGCATTGTTTGTTTTTATATCCATTGTTTAACAGGGTGACTTTGTATCATTTATTATGTCAGTTTTTGGATGTCAAGTCTTTTATAAATGGAACTACCGCCAACAGAGAACTGACCGCTGGCAAAATACTAAACAAGAAGAACAGCATTGCAAATAAAGCGGTGTATTCCGCACTTTCTCTCGCAACAAAACCGTTTGCAATATACTCATTTAGTTTGGCCGTTTCGGCACTCGTGAAGCCTATTACCATATATCCTGCACTCGATATCAATGAAGAAGCACCGCTTTGAATTTTGATAATTGCAGTCTGAAAAGAGAAGAACAATGCTGTCGGCTTTGAACCTGATAGTTTGTATTCTAATTCGACCGCTTCATCAATCAGCAGAGTACGGATGTTTGAAGCAAGACTCAAAAAACCGCCTGATACAAGTGAGAGTATGAACATAACCGCAAAATTTCCTAAAGTGTTCATTGTTGTTTTGTTTCCGAGATACAATATAAAAATCATAATGTTTGGCAGTATGGATACAAGGTTGCATATTACATAGGCTTTCTCATTTCCGAGTTTTCTTGAAAGTATAGGTACAAGAAAAGTCGAAAGCATTAAACCGACAAAACTACCTGTACCGAGCAAGAATGTATAAAGAAAGGTAAGACCTGAATTTTTGCTTGAAAAGTAAAAGGCAACCAACGCAGGCAAGACCACTCCTTGCAAAGCACTCATTGAAGAGAACAGTCCTGATATGATAATTTTCCGCAAAAGAGGATTGGTAAGTATATATCTGTACTGTTGTTTCTCATTAGAACTCTTCTTTTCGGTATATTGTAACCGTTCTTTTGATACGGATAACTGATAAAGAATATAGCCGACAATTGAGAAAACAAGAGTAATAATGAAAAATGCATTTCGTTCATCTGTTTGTGTTCCGCCAAGTGCTCCTGAAGCTGCAAAAGCAAGCGGCTGAACAATTAGACAACAAATACTGCAGACCATTGCACCCACGGGACGAAGAGAAAGTAGCTTTGTGCGTTCCCCTTCGTCTTTGCACAGTACATTAGGATAACTTATCATCGGGATATCGCCAAATGAAAAGATAATCTCCAAAAGAAATAAAACAACAAATCCATAAATAATAATCGTTGCATTCTGAAGTGTACTGTTGCCGTCAGAATATATATTCATGGTAAAGCAAAGAACTGTAATAACGGCAGTTGGCAGAGGTAAATACCATAGATAATTTGCTAAAGGCCATTTGCTTTTGTTGATGAATGCACCAATGAACGGGTCTTTTACCGCATCAAAGATTTTAGCCGAACTGAGTATGATTCCGAGCCAAAAGGCAGGAATTAAAATGGTGAATTGCAGATAGTAGGCAAAGCAGGATGACACAAGTGCGTATAGTATGTTCTGCCCTGACAGACCTAAAAGATAGCGTGTTTTTTCGTTATGCAGTTTTGTTTTCATTGTGAAACTCCTTTCGGTGCATACTATTGGTATGTATAATGGCAAAATTTATTGCCGCAGGTGCGGCTTATTCTTTATTCATACTTTTGGTATGTATACTGCCTTGATAAATTGCCACCGAGGTGGCAACCTATCATTTTCTGTTATCCATTTCGTTAACTTGCTTATTCATTTTGTAAACCGCCGGATACATATCAGCAACATCGACACCGAGCATTGCCATCATACCTAAAATTACCTGACACTTTTTCTCAATGTCCTCATCACTCATTGAAAAAACAAGAGGATTGAGCCAAACATTAGCAAGTAAAGATATAATCTCTGCCAGTTCTTTAGCAAACGGTACTTTGATAGAACCGTCTTTTATTCCCTCTTCAAGAACCGGTTTGATTGCGTTGGGAGCAATATCATTCACAGACCTTAAAAGCAGGTCGCTTAACATATGTGGCATATTCTGGAGATGAATACCCATACTTCTGAACTTCTGCTCCTGCTCGTCAACAAGAGACTCATAAAGCATTGCTTTAAGCTTCTGCGCACCGTTAAGAGAGGTGTCCTCTGCTATCTTATTCCACTTGTGAGCCAAAGAGTTTTCTTGAAAAAGCCTTGCAGTAACAGCATTCAAAATATCCTCTTTTGATGTGAAATGGTGATAAATAGCACCTTTGGTCAAACCGCCTAAATTATCGATAATATCTTGAATTGTTGTGTGTTCGTAACCTTTTTCAAGAAACAGCTTTTGTGCCGTGTCGAGAATCAGGGTTACTGTCTCTTCCGGGTATTTGTTTCTAGCCATAATTCACCTTACATACTTTTAGTATGTTAATTATATCAGTCACTACTGTAATTGTCAAGAGTTTGCCCTGAAATGTATACTATAGGTAGTAAAAAATTGTTTAATATGATATAATACGTTTATCATCAAAAAAGGAGTGCTAATTACTTTAGAAACAATCTTGATTATTTGCCTAAAAATGCCACTATTATGTGGTGCTAAAACAGTCAAAGCACTTTGCATTTACATTAAAAGAAATCATAGAACTCTACACAAGCGAATGTGTGGAGTTTTTTATTGCAGGCGGTAAAGTTATAGCCTCTTGGACTAAGATAAATGAAAAAGGAAAGTATTATTTAACATTAATCTTTTATTTGAATAGTATGGTATATAAACTGTAATTAGGGTGATTTAATGAATAGGTTAAAAGAGATTGCTAAATATTGCCTTAACACTCTAACGATAATTAACGCTTTGCTTGTTGGGCTTTCTCCGATTTGGAACTGGGATTGCGACAGGGTAATACAAACCATTTCTGTTGTTATGGCTGTTATTTCAACTTATCTATTAGGGAATAAAGCATATAAAACTATTTGTGATAAGGGGGAGTGCAAGTGAAATTTGACGAATATGTAAGATGCTATCTTGGCAAAAAAATAGATTACGATTCTTTATACGGAGTACAATGTGTTGACCTTGTAAATCATTTTGCGGATAAGGTTTTAGGCATTAGCGGTTGTTTTTACGGTCCAAGGTATGCAAAGGATATATGGAATGAGAGAAATGAATATAAAAAGATTTATTCAAATTTTGATTTTATCGTTCCTAAATACAAGAATTTTGAATTACAGACGGGCGATATCGGCGTAAGAACAAGCGGTGTTGCAGGTCATATTTTTATTGTTTCCCGAACTAACGCAAATGATAAAATTTATTATTATGACGAGAACGAGGGGGACACACATTCGGGTATGACACTCAGAGAAAAACCGTACTCTTCATCTTATGTAAACGGTATATTGCGACCGAAAAATCAATCAAATTTGAAAGGAGCGCCCATCTATTTGTACGGTAATGCGAAAATGAAATCAGAGCAAGATGTTTATGCTGACAGCGTTTTGAAAAACAAAATCGGAACTGTGTTTAAGAACGAGCGTGTTTACTATGAGGGAAGTGGTGACGGTCATCCGATAATCGTTTATCGCTATGCAAATAATCAGCATTATAAGGCGGGCTTTGTCGCTTCAAACAGTGTGTTAAGGGATTAAAATAAGACTGGGTGATTAAATTTCACTCAGTCTTTTATTAATTGTATTAAGAACTCTTTTTTTATCTGCTGACCAAAGCGGAGCTATTAAGTCCTTTTTTGCTCCGTCACCTGTAAGCCTGTGAATTACAATTTTTTCGGGAATTACTTTAACGCAGTCTGCAATTATGTCCGTGTATTCTTCGAGAGTAAGTGCTTCAAATTTTCCGTCAATATAATCTTTCTCAAGCCTTGTGCCACGCAATATATGAAGAAGCTGAAGCTTTATTCCGTCAGTCTTTTTGCACACATATTTTACGGAACTGAGCATATCCTCTTTGCTTTCATTCGGTAAGCCTATTATGAGGTGTGTTACCACATTAATTCCTTTTTCGTGAAGTCTGTCTACTGCACTATCATAAACATCAAGGGTGTATCCTCTGTTGATATATTTCGCCGTCTTTTCATTAATTGTTTGAAGCCCGAGTTCAACGAAAATCGGTTTGATTTTATTCAGCTCGCCGAGTAATTCGACCTTTTCCTGCTCTAAGCAATCCGGTCTTGTCGCAATAGATAAGGCTATTATGTCAGGATGATTTATTGCCTGAGTATATAACTCTCTTAGATGATTTGTATCTGCGTAAGTGTTAGTAAATGCTTGAAAATATGCAATATATTTTCCGTTTTTAATTTTTCCCTTTACCCTTTGTTTTCCGTTTTCGATTTGTTCGGTTACGCTTAATGTTCTGCTTTCTGCAAAATCGCCGCTTCCGCCTTCGGAACAAAATATACAACCGCCTGTTGAGACGGTTCCGTCACGGTTTGGACAAGTGAAGCCGCAGTCAAGTGAAATTTTATATACTTTACAGCCGAATTTTTCTTTAAGATATGAATTAAGAGTTGTATATTTCATTGAATTCCTTGATGTTGTTTATGTTACCGCATAGGTAAGAGTCCGTTTTTGATAGGTCGATAGGGGAGGAGTCGATTTTTGAATACAGACCGCCTGCCTCAGTTAAAATTATGCTTGCTCCTGCCCAATCCCAAGGTCTGATAATCATTTCATAATAGAGATCGGCTTTGCCTGATGCAACATAGCATATATCAAGTGCCGCCGAACCGCTTCTTCTTACCTCTAACGCTTTATAAAACACTTTTTCCGTAAGCTTAAATGTTTCGTGTGCAAGCTCGTGTTCATATGGGCAAGTGCCAAACATTACCAGACTTTCTCTTAAAGTACAATCGGAAACATGTATTCTCTTTCCGTTTAGGTAAGCTCCGCAACCTTTTTGCGCATAGTAAATATTGTTCTTATCAGGATCTGCCACCACCCCGATAATAAGCTCTTTATCTTTTGCAAGGCCGACACTTATTGCACTGTGATTGAAACCCTTTATAAAATTTGTTGTTCCGTCAATAGGGTCTATTATATAACAGTAGCCGTCGGTTAATTCCTTTCTGTCGTCACCCTCTTCGCAAAAGAATGACGCATTTGGAGTTATTCGGCTTAGCTTTTCAATTAAAAATTCCTGAATTTTTTTATCATATTTAGTGACAAGATTTACATTTGATGTCTTTTGGCAAACATCTAAGTCGTTGTCTGCTTGCTTGTAAATTAACACAGCTTCTTTTACTGCTTCAATTATTTGATTAAGCATAGTATCACCTCGTTTACTTATTATATTTCAAAGGGGTTAAAAAATCAATGGAAATAAAAAATCCGCAAGTACGAGAACTCACGGATTTTAATTTTTATCGTTTATTTTTCTTTCTTTGGGTCGTCACCGAGTTTATACAGAAAATGCATACTCAGCAGGCAAATGAGCGAACCTATGAACGGTAAAAATCCCGTCATAAAGTAAATGTTGTTTGCAACACCGCTTGCTTGCTCAAGCGAGCCGAGATCAGCCTTATAGCCCGTAAGACCGAGTGAGAGCGAGATTATTGCGGCACCGAGACCCTGAGCAATTTTTCTGAACAGGGAATAGGTTGCGTAAATTGAGCTTTCCTCACGCCTGCCTGTTTTCATTTCTTGATAATCAATACAGTCGGCAACCAAAGCCCAGATAAGAACTAAATAAAATGCCGAGCCGAACATAGCAATTCCTACAAGAATAATCCAAATATAAGGATTTTCAAATCTGACAAATGTTGCAATGCCGCTGCAAATTGCAGAAATTAAAAATGGATAGGTGCAAAGCTGCTTTTTTGTAAACTTTTTTGAAAGCGGTTTAACAGCGATAATTCCCAAAACTGTGGGCAATCCTGCGATAATTGTTGCGATGGAAATAAGTTTTGTGTTCTTAAAGTAGCACATAAAGATGTACTGCATTGAACTTGTAACTGTCATCATAAGTGCCAAATAAGAAACGGTCGAAATGGTCACGCCGAGCATATGACGATTCTTAAAGAACGAAGCGAATGTCTTGAAATAATTAAAGCTTTGTTTTTCGTCTTGTACTTGCGGCTCAATTCTTTGGGTAGTCATTTTTCTGAGCAGAATAAATGCAAAAAAGCCGATTATACCCATAACCGCAACTATTACAAAGAAAAGATTTCCTCTCGGATTGTCGTTTTCATCATAAACCAAAAGCGGTAAAACAACCATAATAGGAACTTGTGCAAACATAGCGCCTACGCTTCTGAATGTTGACAATGAGCTTCTTTCCTCGGGTACATCAGTTATAACAGATTGCATAGAGCCGTACGGAACATTTACGCTTGTGTAGGATATACTCCAGATGCAGTAAAGACCTAAACACATAGCAACCTTAACTCCGTAAGCGGCGTTTGGTACATAGATGAAAAGCAAGACGCTCGAAATTAACAGAGGGAGGCTTGCCCATTTAATCCATGTCTTGAACTTACCGTCCTTGCCGGGTTTTGTAGCATCACACAGACCGCCGATAATCGGGTCGTTTATGGCATCAAATATCTTTGCTAAAACTATAATTACGGCAAAGTGCTTTGGTTGTATTCCCATACAGGTTACATAAAATAGCATAAGATAATTGTTGATAAACGCAAAGCTCATATTGCATCCAAAGTCACCGAGCGCATATCCGATTTTGTCTTTCATACCGAATGGAACGGTTTTCTTACTTTCTTCCATTTCGTTCTCCTTTAACAAGATGTATTCATTAAAACATCCAACAAAATATATTATACCTTAACGGTCTTATTAATATCAATGAGCAAAGTTTACATAAATATACTTGTAAATATATTACTTATTACTAATCAAAAATTTTGCTTGATTGTTTTGCTTGACAAAGAACATAAACTTTGTTACTATATTTACATTGTTAATATTCAATCGGCTGTGATTGAGGGGAGTAGCATTTATTGATTTTTCAGAGAGTCGGTGGCGGCTGAAAACCGATATTTCAAGAATGTGAAGGTAACTCAGGAGCTGACAGGGTGAACTGACAGTAGCCTTGTCCGTATATCTGCGTTAAGGATTTAAGCGGCGTGCTTTTATGGCATGCAATTTGAGTGGTACCACGGTTATTTCGTCTCATATTTTGAGGCGTTTTTTTATTTTGAAAGGAAGATGTAAATGGCAAAAGAATTAGAAAAACAGTATAATCCGTCTGCCTTTGAGGACAGGATTTATAAATATTGGATGGAAAACGGCTATTTTCATGCCGATGTAAAGAGTGAAAAAACTCCTTACACTATTGTTATTCCGCCCCCGAATATTACAGGTCAGCTTCATATGGGACACGCTCTTGATAACACACTTCAGGATATTCTTATTCGTTATCACAGAATGAACGGCTACAACACATTGTGGCTGCCCGGAACTGACCACGCATCTATCGCAACAGAAGCAAAGATTGTTGAGGCAATGCGTAAGGAAGGTCTTACTAAAGAGGATTTGGGAAGAGATAAATTCCTTGAGCGTGCTTGGGAATGGAAGCGTCAGTACGGCGGTAGAATTATCGAACAGCTCAAAAAGTTAGGCTCATCCTGTGACTGGGACAGAGAACGCTTCACTCTTGATGAGGGCTGTAATAAGGCAGTTGTTGAGGTGTTCAACAACCTTTACGAAAAGGGACTTATCTACCGTGGCGAAAGAATTGTAAACTGGTGTCCTCACTGCAAGACTTCTATTTCTGATGCAGAAGTTGAATACGAGGACCAGGCAGGACATTTTTGGCATTTAAGATACCCGTTTGTTGACGGTTCGGGTTATCTTGAACTTGCAACAACCCGTCCCGAAACTATGCTTGGCGATACTGCTGTTGCGGTAAATCCAAATGATGAGAGATATAAGGATATGGTTGGCAAAATGCTTGATTTGCCAATTGTTCATCGTCAGATTCCTGTTATTGCAGATGATTATGTTGATATTGAATTCGGCACCGGTGTTGTTAAAATCACTCCTGCTCACGACCCTAATGACTTTGAAGTAGGACTTCGCCATAATCTTGAGGTTATAGACATTCTTACCGATGATGCTCACATTAAGAACGGATGGGGCAAATACAGCGGTATGGACAGATACGAGGCTCGTAAGGTCATTGTTGAAGACTTGAAGAACGAGGGCGCATTGCTTGAAATTGAGGATTACTCACATAATGTAGGCACTTGCTATCGTTGCTCAACTACAATCGAGCCTAAGGTTTCAAAGCAATGGTTTGTTGATATGAAACCGCTTGCAGGTCCTGCCATTGAAGCGGTAAAGAACGAAGAAACAAAGTTTGTCCCGAAGAGATATGAAAAAACTTACTTCCATTGGCTCGAAAATATCCGTGACTGGTGCATTTCCCGTCAGCTTTGGTGGGGTCACAGAATTCCTGCATGGTACTGCGACGATTGTGGAGAAATTACCGTTTCCCGTGAGGAAGTTTGTCAATGTTCTAAGTGTGGCAGTAAGAATATTCATCAGGACCCCGATACACTCGACACTTGGTTCTCGTCCGCATTGTGGCCTTTTTCTACTCTCGGCTGGCCGGAAGAAACAGAAGATTTTAAGAAATATTATCCTACCAATACTCTCGTTACAGGCTATGACATTATTCCGTTTTGGGTTATGAGAATGATGTTCTCGGGTATTGAGCAAACCGGTCAAGTACCTTTTGATACAGTTCTTATTCACGGTCTTGTTCGAGACGCACAGGGCAGAAAGATGTCAAAATCTCTCGGCAACGGTATTGACCCGCTTCTTGTTATTGACGAGTACGGTGCAGACGCACTCAGATTTACTCTTGCAACAGGTAACTCCCCGGGAAATGATATGAGATTTTCCGACGAAAGAGTTAAGGCGTCCAGAAACTTTGCAAATAAGCTTTGGAATGCCGCAAGATTTGTTCTTATGTATCTCGGAGACGATTATAAGTACAACGGACTGCCAAAAGAACTTCTCATTGAAGATAAGTGGATTATTTCTAAGGCAAATTCTCTTGCTAAGGAAGTAACCGATAACCTTGACAAGTACGAACTCGGTATAGCAGTTCAAAAGCTTTATGATTTTATTTGGGATGTTTACTGCGATTGGTATATCGAAATTGCAAAAATCAGACTTCAGGGTGATGACGAGCAGGCTAAAGAAAATGCAAAGGCTGTTTTGGTGTTTGTTTTTACCTACATTTTGAAGCTTCTTCATCCGTTTATGCCGTTTATTACCGAGGAAATCTATCAGGCTATTCCGCACGACAGCGAGTCGATTATGATTTCCGAATGGTGCAAATATGACGACGCACTCAGCTTTGCAGATGATGAGGCTGAAATGGAAAAGATTATGTCTGCTATTAAAGCTATCAGAAATCGCAGAGCAGAAATGAACATTCCTCCTTCAAAGAAAGCTAAGGTATATATCGAAACTTCCGACGGTGCAACCTTTGAAAGCGGCATTGAGTTCGTTAAAAGACTTGCATATGCAAGCGAAGTTCATGTTGCAGAAAGCTTTGCAGACCTCGGCAATGTCGTAACCGTTATTACAAATGACGCTAAGGTATATATTCCTCTCGGCGATTTGGTTGATTTTGAAGCTGAAAGAAAGCGTCTTGAAAAAGAACTTGCAGCAGCTAAGGACAAGCTTGAATTTATTAATAAAAAGCTTGGCAACCCGGGATTTGTTAATAAAGCACCCGAAAAGGTAGTTGCACAAAATCGTGAGGATGCAGCCAAACTTGAGGAAAAGATTGCTCAAATCGAAAAGTCTATTGAGGAAATTGAGTAATGACCTATAACGAAGCGTTAAACTTAATATTAAATAAGCAAAGCCTCGGCATTAAGCCGGGGCTTGAGCGTATTTTAAAACTGCTTGAAGAAATGGGAAGCCCACAGGATAAAATTAAAATAATTCATATAGCGGGAACTAACGGTAAAGGGACTGTCGGAGCAACGATTGCCGATTCACTCATTGATTCAGGCAATAAGGTTGGATTATTTTCATCACCTTGGGTTGACTCTTATCTTGAACAAATAAAAATTAATTCAAATAATATTTCGCAATCCGATTTTGCAAAATATGTTACTCAATACTGTGATAATGACTGCACAGAATTTGAAATGCTTACGGCAATCATGTATAAATATTTTGCAGACAGCAATGTTGATTACGCAGTTGTTGAATGCGGTATGGGCGGTAAGGGTGACAGTACGAATGTGGAAAAGAAAAACATTTCGGTTATAACCTCCGTTTCACTTGACCATACGGCTTTTTTAGGTAACACGCTTGAAGAAATAGCAAAGCAAAAAAGCGGTATCATCAGAAAAAAATGCCCCTGTGTCCTTTATCCAAACCCTCTTTGCGAAGAAGTGTTTATCGGTAAAACTTCTCAGATTATAAAAATTGACGAGCAAGGGGATTTTCAAAAAAACAATCTTGCAGTAGCGAATGCCGTGCTGGAAATACTCGGAGCAAAAAAAGCAGAAAAAGCAACTCCATTGCCTGCAAGGTGCGAAATAATCGGCAATATAATGCTTGACGGAGCGCATAATGTAGACGGTGCCAAGGCTCTTGCTACACGATTAAAAAGTAAGAATATTACAGCCGTAATCGGTATGATGAGAGATAAGGATGTTGAGGGTTATCTCAGAATAATCGCTCCTTACTGCAAAAGGATTATTACGACAGCACCTATAAACGAACGCTCTATGTCTGCTCTTGAACTTAAAAGTATTGCAGATAAATTCTGTAATGATGTTATTGCAACAAATACTGTTGAACAAGCAATCAATACAGCACATAAGTATGACGATTTTTCACTTGTTTGCGGTTCTTTCTTTTTGGCAAGAGAAGCCAGAAATTTGTTAATTAAATCGCTATAATTTTACAAAATATTTTTTACCAATCTGTTATTCTATTGACAGATTGGTATTTTTATTTTGGAGTGATTAGCGTGAATGTAACAATAGAATCCAGCGGAAATTTGGTAATAGCATATCTTTACGGTGAGATTGACCATCATACTGCTGTGGGAATAAGAGATAAAATCGATAATGCACTTAGCTATATAAAGCCAAGTCATTTGATTTTGGATTTTATGAATGTTTCATTTATGGATTCTTCGGGAATCGGTCTTGTTATGGGCAGATACAGACTGCTGCAAAATTTCAAAGGTACGCTTGAAATAAGGAATGTAAGCTTGCAAACAAAAAAGATTATGGAACTTGCGGGACTTGGATCAATAGCAATAATTAAGGAAAAATAATGTGAGAATTTCTTTGTCATATTTTTGGTATGGGTAATCTTTTTAACACTATGCTCGATTTGAAAAGAGCAAGTGATTATTTATTTATAATTTGAGGTTGAAAGGCTATGGTGATTAAAATGAACATAAAAAATGAATTTAAGCTGTCATTTGACAGCAGAAGTGTAAACGAAAGCTTTTGCAGACTTGTTGTTGCGGCATTTGTTACACCGCTTGACCCGACGATTGAGGAACTGACCGACTTAAAAACAGCAGTCAGCGAAGCAGTTACAAACTGTATAGTTCACGCATATTCCGAAAACTGCGGTAAAATTTACATAACAGGACAAATTCTTGATGATGATTTCGTTAAAATTAAAATTAAGGACAAGGGAATGGGCATTGAGGATGTTTCTAAGGCAATGACTCCTCTTTATACAACAGGCTCATCCGACAGGTCGGGACTCGGATTTACGGTTATGCAGTCGTTTTGTGACAGAGTAAATGTTGTGTCTTCACTCGGCAGCGGAACTACTGTTGTTTTAGTCAAGAAAATTAACGGTCGTAACAAATGGTAAAGGATAACCGAGATGAAATGATTGTATCAAACATTCCTTTGGTGCATTCGATTGCAAATAGATTCAGGGGCAGAGGTGCTGAATATGACGACCTTTACCAAGCAGGCTGCGTAGGACTTATTAAGGCTGTGGATAATTTTGAAGAAGAAAGAGGTTTTTCTTTTTCAACCTATGCCGTTCCCGTGATAATGGGCGAAATCAAGCGTCTGTTCAGAGACGGCGGTGCAATAAAGGTTTCAAGAACGCTAAAAGAAAACTCGATTAAAGTGCAAGCTATAAGGGAACGGTTTAAGCAAAGAGAACTTAGAGAGCCAACGATAAGCGAGTTGAGCGAATTAAGCGGATATTCAGTTGAGGAACTTAGCGAAATTTTGAATGTACTAACTCCTATTGCATCGCTGAGTGTTTGTAATGACGACGGCGAAGATACAATCGATATTCCCATAGACGAAAGTGAAGCCTTGTTTGACAAGCTTTCGGTTCATCAGGCGCTGAGGTGTCTTGATAATACAGAATTGATGATTGTAAAATACAGGTTTTACGACGGTATTACTCAATGCGAGACAGCAAAAAAATTGAATATTTCTCAGGTGCAGGTTTCGAGAAAAGAAAAACAGATTCTTCAAAAATTAAGAAAAAAATTAGATTAATATTTGCGTTTTTTCTCTGATTATGTTATATTAGAAAATATTTTCATATATAGGAGGAAACAAATGCAGATAATTGATATGTCTATGAGTATCAATGAATTGATTAATAAGGTTGACGGTATGGTATGGGGTTGGCCTCTTATTATTTTAATTCTTTGTGCCGGTGTGTGGCTTTCTGTACGAACAGGATTTGTTCAGGTGTTTCACCTCGGTAAGGCTCTTAAATTTATGGTAAAAAATGAGGAAGACGGTACAGGGGATGTAACTTCTTTCGGCGCTCTTTGCACGGCTCTTTCCGCTACTATCGGAACGGGTAACATTGTAGGCGTTGCAACTGCTCTTTGTTTGGGCGGACCGGGTGCGCTTTTCTGGATGATTTTTGCGGCATTCTTTGGTATGGCGACAAAATACAGCGAGGGATTTCTTGCTATTAAATATCGTCAAAAAAAGGATGACGGTCATCATCTCGGTGGTCCATTCTATTACATAGAAAAGGGAATGGGCGAAAAGTGGAAGTGGCTTGCAAAATTGTTTGCCGTTTTTGGAGTTTTCGTTGGTTTGTTTGGTATAGGTACATTTACTCAGGTAACAGGTATTACTAACGCCGTAAAAGCCTTTTTTGACCCTAATGAGCTTCATATTGCGTTTTCTATCGGTGAAAACAATTATGTTTGGCCGGTGGTTATTTGCGGACTTATTGTTACGCTTTGCGTAGGACTTGTAGTTATAGGCGGCATTAAGCGTATTGCAAAAGTTTCTGAGGTGATTGTACCTGCTATGGCATTGGTTTATATTACCTGTACGCTTATAATTGTGTTCAGCAATATCCAATATGTTCCTCAGGCTGTTTATTCGGTAGTAAAAAATGCTTTTGTACCTGATGCCGTTATCGGTGGTGCAACCGGTATTACAATTAAGATTGCAATGCAAAAAGGTATCGGCAGAGGTATATTCTCCAATGAGGCGGGTCTCGGCTCTGCTCCTATTGCCGCAGCTGCCGCAAAAACCAAAGATGCAGTTCGTCAAGGTCTTGTAACAATGACAGGTACTTTCATTGATACTATTGTAATTTGTACCTTGACAGGACTTTCAATCATAATGACTCAGGCTAATATGGAGTTTGTCCCAGATAAATTTGAAGGCGTTAATATTACTACCTTTGCATGGCAAACAGGTCTGCCGTGGAATTCAAAAGTTTCTGCATTTTTGCTTATGCTCTGTCTGATATTCTTTGCCTTTACAACCATTCTCGGTTGGGATTATTACAGCGAAAGATGTCTTGAATATTTGACTGATAATAAGGCTGTACTTATCGGATTCAGATGCATTTATGTACTTGCTGTTTTTATTGGCCCTTACCTTACTGTTTCTGCTGTTTGGAATTTGGCAGACATTGTAAACGGTCTTATGGCATTTCCTAACCTCATTGCACTCTTTGCCTTGTCGGGTATTGTAGGAAAAGAAACTCGTGCGTATTTCAAAAAGAAAAACCACGAAGATATAAAAGATGTGGCAAATAAAAATAAATAGTTCATCATTACATATCATTTTGGATATACTAAATTAAAATAATAAGACGGCTGAGAAATTTCTCAGCCGTCTTAATTAATTCAATGCGTGATAATGGTAAAAATTATTCTACTGTTACAACCTTTGCCAGGTTTCTCGGCTTATCAACATCCAAGCCTTTGTCCGATGAAACATAGTATGCAAGCAGTTGAAGGGCGCAAATCGCAGGAATTAATGCAAAGTCGTCGTCTGTGTCAGGTAATTCAAAATTGCACTGAACAGAGCTGTTTACGAGCGATTTTTTAGCAAATACAATTACATTTGCACCTCTTGATTGCACTTCTCTGATATTGGACACTTGCTTTGATATAAGCTCGCTTTGAGTAAGCAGGGCAATAACGGGAGTGTTATTTGTTATCAATGCGATTGTACCGTGCTTCAATTCTCCCGATGCAAAAGCTTCGGAGTGAATATAGCTGATTTCCTTTAGTTTCAGAGATGCTTCAAGCAGGGCAGGGTAGTCAAGTCCTCTGCCAATCATAAAAGCATGTTCGGCAGTCAATAAACCTTTGGCAAGCTTGTGGATTTCATTTCTTCTCTCAAGTACTTCGTTTACTGCCTGCGGAATTTTAACAAGCTTTTTAATCAGCTCGCATACCTCTTGTTCTGTCATTCTGCCTCTGAGATACGCCATTTTTGCAGTAATCAAATAAAAAATCGAAACTTGTGTCGTATATGCCTTTGTTGAGGCAACGGCAATTTCAGGGCCTGCGTCGGTATAGATAACATTGTCGCTTGCGCTTGCAATACTTGAACCTCTGACATTTACAATAGAAAGCGTCATAGCTCCTTTTGATTTGGCATATTTAAGCGCTTCAAGAGTGTCAATCGTTTCACCGCTTTGCGATACGCAGACTACAAGTGTCTTATCGTTAATAATAGGGTCTGAATACATATATTCACTTGCCATATACACCGTAACCGGAACTCTGCAATATTTTTCAATCAAATGCTTTCCGATTAAACCTGCGTGCATAGCAGTACCGCAAGCAATCACCGAGATACTTTCACATTTTTCAAAAATGCGCTCGTCAATGTTTTCAGCGTTAAAATCAGGCATATTGTCGTTAATCCTGCTCCTGATTGTCTTGTCAATAACTGTCGGCTGCTCGCAAATCTCTTTTTCCATATAAAAAGGATAACCTGCTTTACCGCTGTTTTTAATATCCCAATCAAGCTTTAACATCTTCGGCTGAATTTCTTTACCGTTGAAATCCTTAATCTCGAAACCGTTTTTGTCGATTTTTGCAATAGTAAGCTCGGGCAGAATAAAATAGTCCTCGCTGTATTCGCCGATAGCCATAATGTCAGAAGCTATATATGCACCGTTTTCGTTTTTACAGCATACAATCGGGCTTACATTTCTGACCGCATAAATAATATCGCTTATACCGTCAAACATTATTCCAAGCGCAAATGTACCCTTAATTTCTTTAACTGCCTTAATTATTGCATCCTCGGGATTTTTGCCCGGTGAATAGTAATTATCTATCAAAGCGGCTACGATTTCGGAATCGGTTTCACTTTTAAGGTCCGATTCGATACCGAGTTGATTTTTAATAGCTTCATAATTTTCTATTATTCCGTTATGAACAAGGGTAACATTTCCAAACTTATGAGGGTGCGAGTTTAAGTCGCTTACTCCGCCGTGAGTAGCCCAACGGGTATGGCCTATACCTGTTGTAGCATCAGAACTTTCTGCTTTTTCGTCTAAAAGAGCAACTCGTCCTTTGCATTTTGTTACAAGTGCCTCGTTGTGAGTATCGCTGTAAAGTGCGATTCCTGCGCTGTCATAGCCTCTGTACTCAAGTGCTTTAAGTCCTTTAATTAACACACCTCTCGCCTGAGAGTATCCTGTATATCCGATAATTCCACACATAATTTATTCCTCATTTCAAATGATAATTTATAATTAATTGCTTTGCAGAGAACGATTTGTTATAGCATTGCTGCTAATTTTTGCATTCTCCTTACGCACCAAAGCGTACGAAAGAGCATCCGCCGAATATTTCGATAACTCTTTTCCTCGTCAACCTCTTGGGTCCGGGCGCTAAGGCAGAAACAGAATAAGATATAATTTAACTGCTCTGCCTACCGATAAATCGGTATTACTATTATATATATTTTTGTGTAAAATTATCACGCATTAAATTTTCAAGGTACATATTGCCTATGGCAATAAAATATGTTTAACATATTCTAATGAATATGTCAAGCGTTCATAAAATAATTAATTCTTTTGTAATATTACTTAAATTTTCTCTGCCTCTCGGCGAAAGATAACACACATCCTCTATTCTTATTCCGAACTTATCAGGCAGATATATGCCCGGTTCAACTGATGTAACATTTCCCACCTCATAGGTGTCTTTACTGTTTGGGCCGGAATTAAATCCTTCGTGAATTTCAAGACCTACACCGTGACCTAAGCCGTGCCTGAAGTTTTCACCCATATTTTTTTCGTCCAAAACATCCTTTGCGGCCTTGTAAACATCAGCACACTTTACACCTGCTTGAAGTGCTTTTATACCTGCAAGCTGTGCTTCAAGGACTAAATTATACATATTCCTCATTTCCTGAGACGGTTCGCCGACACATACTGTTCGTGTCATATCGCTGTGGTAGCCTGCAAATGTTGCACCGAAATCAAGAAGTACAAAGTCGCCTTTTTTAATCTGTCTTTCATCAGGCACACCGTGTGGCATAGATGTATGCGCTCCCGTGAGCAAAATTGTGTTAAAGCTTACACCGTCAGAGCCGTTTTGAGCCATAAGATAATCAAAATATGCGGCAAGTTCCTTTTCACTTTTTCCGATTTCAACATGATTCAGAAGTTCCAAAAAAGATTTTTCGGCAATGGCATTTGCTTTTTTCATAAGTTCGATTTCCCATGCTTCTTTTTTGTTGCGTTCTCTCATAAGAGAGTCGCTCAGATTAAAGAGAATAATACCGTCGCATTCTTTTTTAATCGCATTGTACGCCTTTAGAGAAATAGTCTCATTTTCTATAACTGCGGATTGAGCGTTATGCTCGCCGAGAAGTTGGGCTAAACGGTTGTAAAAGCCTTGACTTATTTCTATAACTTTGAGACCTGTTTTTTCAGCGTGTATTTGTGCGGTTTCCGTGTATCTCAAATCAACGAGATGATAAGCGTCACCATTTGAAAAAATCACAATCATGCCTTCGCTCGGCGAAAAAGAGCAGAGGTAGTGCATATTTGCCTCGTTACTCAAAATCATTGCGTCAGCGTCTTTTTCTTTTATTATCTTTACACATTTTGAAATATTATCCATATTGCGCCTCCATATAGAATATAAATATTATAGTTTATTTAATATTTTCTGTCAATTTGTTGACTTTAATTATCCGATATGATACCTTAGAATCATATTTTAAGATTTATCTTTATGGAGACAGTATATGGAGAAGTATTTGATAAACCCTAATGAAAAAATCGCTACTATAAATAAAGATATTTACGGTCATTTTTCCGAACATCTGGGACGGTGCATATACGAGGGAATATATGTGGGCGAAAACTCAAAGATACCCAATGTAAACGGTATGAGGTGCGATGTTGTGAACGCACTGCGAGAAATGGGTATCCCTGTTCTCAGATGGCCGGGCGGTTGCTTTGCTGATGAGTATCATTGGAAGGACGGAATAGGCAAAAAAAGCGAGCGTAAGAAGATGATTAATACTCATTGGGGCGGCGTAGTTGAGGACAACTCTTTCGGCACGCATGAATATTTTGAACTTTGCCGACAACTCGGATGCGATACATATGTAAATGCAAACGTGGGTTCCGGTTCGGTTAAAGAAATGAGCGAATGGGTCGAATATATGACCTTTGACGGTGTGTCTCCCATGGCTGAACTCAGAAAAAAGAACGGCAGCGAAAAGCCGTTTGGGCTGAAATATTTGGGTGTAGGTAACGAATCGTGGGGCTGCGGCGGTAATATGGATCCCGAATACTACGGCTGTCTTTATAAGCAATATAATACTTTCTGCCGTGACTATGATTCAAGTAAGCACATAAAAAGAATTGCCTGCGGACCTAATGCAGGTGACTATCATTGGACTAAGGTTGTAACTGATAAAGTTAAACGCTACGCAGACGCTTTGTCACTTCATTATTACACCTTGCCTACGGGCAAATGGGATCATAAAGGTTCTGCAACGGTGTTTGATAAAAACGAATATAACTCCACGATTTGCAAGGCATATTATATTGATGAACTGATTAAAAATCATCTTGCAATGATGCAAAGTGTTCAGCCAAACGGAAATCTTAAACTGATTGTTGACGAGTGGGGAACATGGTACGATGTGGAACCGGGAACGAATCCGGGATTTTTGTATCAGCAAAGCACAATGAGAGATGCAATAGTTGCCGCTTTAACGCTTAATATTTTTAATAAGCACGCCGATAAAATTATTATGGCAAATATAGCGCAAACGGTAAATGTTCTGCAATCCGTTATTCTTACCGACGGCGAAAAGATGGTTAAGACTCCGACCTATTATGTTTTTAAGATGTATAAAGAACACCAAAACAATACTCTAATCGGTTCATATATCACAAGCGATGTTATCAAGTCCAATAACGATGGGAATAAACAATTTCCGCAGTTTATTGAATCTGCATCAACCGATGAAAACGGTACGATTTATTCAACGATTACAAATACTTCTTCGGTTAAATCTGCTAAGATTAAATGTCAAATCGCTGATACAAGAGTTGATTCGATTTATGCCGAAATCATCAGCGGAGAATGTCACGATAAGAATGATTTTGTAAATCAAAATAAAGTTAAGACTGTTGAGTTTATTGATTATAAAAAATTAAAGGATGGCTTTACAGCAGTAATTCCTGCGTGTTCCGTAGTTAAATTCGTAATTAACAAATAATGAGTAATGAATGCAAAAAATGTCTGTTGTATGAAGCCGGCGAAAAGGTTACTTCAGGTGAGATTGAGGCTTACATAAATACTTTGCCGCAGGATATAAAAGCGGATAACGATACATTTTTGAACAGAATTTCATTTTGTAAAAGATGCGATTATCTTATTTCGGGAATGTGCAGAAAATGCGGATGCTATGTTGAGGTCAGAGCGAGAATAAAAAGTAACAATTGCCCCGATGTAAATAACAGAAAATGGTGAGGATATATTATGAATAAAATAGCACAGTTTGAAAAGGTAAGTTTTGAGCAGTTTGAAAAGGATTGGCTTAAATGCTTCCCCGAAACTAAAAATGTAAAAGAAATTTACGACAGCATTAAACTGCCGAAAAGAGCAACAACAGGCTCGGCAGGTTATGACTTTTATGCCCCATCGGAAATTACGATAAAAAGGGGAGAATCAACTCTCATTCCTACCGGAATCAGGTCAAAGATAAGTGACGGCTGGGTACTTTGTATTTTCCCACGCTCCGGTCTCGGATTTAAGCACAGAGTACAACTCGATAATACAGTCGGAATAATTGATGCCGATTATTACAACTCATCAAATGAAGGCCATATTATGGTTAAGCTTTCTTGCGACGCTCATGACGACGGACATACCGTAAGTGTAGGCACAGGTGAGGGCTTTTCTCAGGGTATTTTTATGCAATTTGGTGTTACCATTGATGATGACACACAGGGAATTCGTGATGGCGGCTTTGGTTCAACTACAAAGTAAAATTTGATTTTTTTGACATTTGTAAAAAATTAACTTGGTTTTTATATGTGGTGCTATATTATTAGAAATATCATTAATTGTTATGAGGTAGAATATGCTTTTTTCACGCAAGGCGTTTGCCGATAAATTTAATATGAAGGAAGGTCTGAATATTATTGTTGTCGGCTGTGGCACCGTAGGACAAACCTTAGTAGAGCAGCTTTCAAAGGAAAATCACGATATAACCGTTATAGATTTTGATGCGGAGAAAATTCGTGCTGTTACAAATCAATATGATGTACTTGGCGTTGTTGGTAACGGTGCCTCGTTTAATGTTCAAAAGGAAGCAGGCGTAAAAGAGGCAGACCTTTTGATTGCGGTAACCGAGTATGACGAACTTAATCTTTTGTGCTGTACACTTGCCTCAAGGGTTGCGGATTGTGATACTATTGCACGAGTAAGAAATCCCGAGTATTCGCACGAGCTTGACTATTTAAGAGAAAAGCTCGGTTTGGCTATGATAATAAATCCCGAATACGAGGCTTCTAAGGAAATGAGCCGTATTTTATGCTTGCCGACTGCTCTTGAAGTCAGTTCATTTGCACACGGTAAGGCGGAGCTTGTTAAGATTAAAATACCTCAAGGAAATATGCTTGATTCAATGACTGTTGCACAGCTTGGACAAATGACTGATGATGTGCTTGTTTGTGCTGTTGAAAGAGATAATAAAATATTTATTCCGTCAGGTGACTTTGAACTAAAAACGGGTGACGCAATGTCTTTTGTAGCACCGTCAAAAGCTGTCGGCTCTTTCTTGAAGCTTATCGGATTTAAGTCTAATAAGGTTAAAAATGCAATGATTATCGGCGGCGGAGGCGCAGGGTATTATTTGTCCAAGCTTCTGCTCAGTAACGGAATTGCCGTAAAAATCATTGAAAAGGACAGAAAACGCTGTGATGAGCTTGCAAATTTACTTTCTAATGCTATCATTATAAACGGTAACGGCTCAGACGAGGATTTACTAATAGAAGAGGGTTTTAGTGTATGTGAAGCGTTTGTGCCGCTTACAGGTTCAGATGAGGAAAATATTTTGCTTGCGCTTAAAGCACAACAACAATCTAACGCAAAGCTTATTACTAAGATTAACAGAATTACATTTCAGGAAGCTATCAGAAATCTCGATTTAGGCTCTGTTATTTATCCGAGATATATCACGAGTGAAGCAATTATTGCTTATGTAAGAGCGAAAAATGCTTCTGTCGGCAGTAATGTTGAAACGCTTTATCATATGTTTGACAACAGGGTAGAGGCTGTCGAATTTAATATTGATAAGGAATCTAAGGTCACGAATGTTCCTTTAATGAAGCTTAAATTAAAGGATAATTTGCTCATCAGCTTTATTTCAAGACAGGGTAAAATTATAATTCCGACAGGTCAGGATTATATTTTGCCGGGCGACCATGTTATGGTTGTAAGTACGCATATCGGATTTAGAGATATAAGTGATATATTGGCATAGGTTTAATTATGAATGTTTCGATTATTAGAAGAATTCTCGGCTATGTATTAATGCTTGAAGCGGGGCTTTTGCTTTTGCCTTGTCTTGTTTCGTTAGTATATTCCGAGAGCGTTGGAAAAGTTTATATTGCTTGTTCGGCGGTAACTTTTTTGTGTGGCTTTTTTTTGGGGTATAAAAAGCCTGTCAGCAGCCTGTTTTATCTTAAAGAGGGTTGTATAGCAACGGCGTTAAGTTGGCTTTTTTTATCTGTTTTCGGTGCTATGCCTTTTTATTTCAGCGGAGAAATCCCAAGCTATGTTGATGCTCTGTTTGAAACGATTTCAGGTTTTACCACAACAGGTTCAAGCATATTATCTGATGTTGAAGTTTTGTCGCATACCGCTATATTTTGGCGTAGCTTTACACATTGGATAGGCGGTATGGGTGTCCTTGTTTTTCTCCTTGCCGTTGTTCAGATGGCAGGCGGTTCAAGCATCAATCTTATGAAGTCGGAAAGCCCCGGTCCGTCTGTGGGCAAGCTTGTGCCTAAAATGAAATATACGGCGAGAATATTGTATTTCATTTATATGGCTTTGACTGTGATGGAAATTATTTTCTTGCTTTGCGGAGATATGCCGATTTTTGATGCGGTTACCACTGCGTTCGGAACTGCCGGAACAGGTGGTTTTGGAATCAAAAACGATTCTATCGGCGGGTATTCTCAATATATCCAATGGGTTGTAACAATATTTATGATATTGTTCGGAGTTAATTTTAATTTCTACTATTTTGTACTGCTAAAGAAATTAGATAAAGCTTTCAAAATGGAAGAAGTAAAAGCGTACTTTATTATAATTCTTGTTGCGACAGGTATAATATTTGCCGATGTTGTCAGGATTTGTTCGTCCGTCGGTGATGCTCTTTGTCAGTCTATGTTTCAGGTTGCGTCAATTATCACAACCACAGGCTTTTCAACGGCTGACTTTAACCTTTGGTCGTCAACTTCTAAGACTGTGCTTATAATGCTTATGTTTATAGGTGCGTGTGCAGGCAGTACGGGAGGCGGAATTAAGGTTTCAAGATATGTCATTGTTTCAAAGTCAATCGGCAAGGAGCTTCATTCTTACCTGCACCCAAGAAGCGTTAAGAAAATTTCATTTGACGGAAAGCCTGTTGACCACGAAATTGTAAGAGCTACGAATGTTTATTATGTTTCGTTTGTTCTTATTTTCGTTGTCAGCCTGCTGATAATTTCAATAGAAAATTTTGATTTAACAACTAATTTTACTGCTGTTGCGGCAACTATAAATAATATCGGACCGGGTTTGAGTTTAGTCGGACCTACCGATAATTTCGGAAAATTCTCGGCACTTTCAAAGTTTGTGTTGATGTTTGATATGCTGGCAGGAAGACTTGAACTTTTCCCGATGCTTATATTAATCAGCCCGAGATTATGGATTGAATCCCTTAATGAGAGGCGGACAGTAAAAAAATAAATCGCCTAATTATATAAAATCAAAGCCCTGTTTCAATCAATACCGAAACAGGGCTTTATGCATTGAAATGCAGTAATTATTATGTTGTGCATAAATAGGAAAGTTATGCCACAAGGTCGTACCAATCAGTTTGTACGGCTCTTATTTTTGCTTTTCTTTCCTCGTGACGGATTTTTTGCTTTCTTGCTTGCTGCTCCTTCTTGTCTTGGATAACGAGAAATATTGAACCGATAATTAAATAAACGCTAATCTCTATAATAAAGAAAATTCTCTGTCCGTCCTTTGAGAGCAGGTTAAATAAATTTAACGGCATTGCGATTGCTAAATATCCAACCGAAATTGCAGAAACAGAAATGATTAAGCCTTTGATAATGTCTTTGATTTTCATAATTAAATCTCCTTTTTTCAATGTTTTTTGATTACATTTGCATTGTAAAACAAAGAGGATTTAATTACAATATCGCTAAATTGATGTGTCCCAATATTTGTACTATTAATACAAATTTTCTGTTTTTATTTTAGTATTTCGGCAAGAGTTTTTGCACCGCTTGCTATTTCTTCATCATCTACTGCTGACGGTGTAAGATACAGTTTTATTCTGCCGTTACAGCAATCTACAATATTTACGCTCATTGAGTGCTTTTCAAACTCACTTATGTCTGAGGAAAATGCACTTTCAATCTTTACCTGCAATCCGTTTTCACTGATTTGAATGTCAGCGTCGGGTAAAAGCTCACAAAGTATTTGGTAAAGCTTAGCTGCCTTTGCTGTGTAATGTCGTCTGACTTTTCTTATTTGCGTGCTTATGTGACCGTCACGGATATATTGACAAAGCGCTATTTGTTCTGTTTTGCTGGCGGTTTGTGCGAATTTACTTTTGTTGTCGTTAAACAGAGATGCAAGCTCTTCGGTAAGCACCATAAAGCTTATACGAATTCCGGGTACGAGAACTCGTGAGAATGACCCCATGTATACAACATTGTCACTTCCGGCAAGTGCATAAAGTGACGGTGTGGGTTTAGTCTGATACATAAAATCGCTGTCGAAATCGTCTTCAATAATAAGGCTGTTGTTAGACTCTGTGTGTTTAATCAGTTCGAGTCTTCTTTTCATCGGCATAACATTTCCATATGAAGTCATATGAGAAGGGGATACATAGATTATTTTTGCGTTTTTGTATCTTGTGTGTACTTCAAATCCGTAGTTTTCAAATAAGCTCATTCCTTGAACGAAACTGCTGTCAGGAAATGAAACGGTGCCTCTTTCTTTTATGAGCGAGCAAAGGATTGACAGTAGGCATTGAACGCCTGCACCAACAACAATCCTGTCAGGGGAAGCGGTTACATTTCGCTTCGCTCTTATGTAGTCCGACAGAGTTTCTCTCAAGTCAAGTTCACCCTGAACATCACCATAGGAGAACAGTCTGTTTTCCTGCCTAAGCGCATTTTTTATATATCTTTGCCACAGTTTAATATCAAAGCTTTGCGCATCTGCGTCACCACTCTTAAAATCATATTTAATGCTTGCTTCCTTGCTTTCGATATGCTCCGATATATCGGCTTCGGGCTTACGCTCGGTGACATAATATCCGCTTTTTGCGCTTGCTATAACATAACCGTCTGCCTGTAATGCAAAATATGCACTTTGAACGGTTGTCTTGCTAACGCTTAATATTTCGGTTGCCGTTCTGATTGATGGCAGTCGGTCGCCGTGTTTTAATTGTCCTGTTTCAATTAACTTTTTGTAGTATTCGTACACCTTAATATATTTTTTCATATTCCTGTACCCTAAAAAAATAGCGATTTTGCCCATATAATTAAAGACAGTGTTATTATATAATATATGTGGTTAAAAATCAAGGAGGTAATAAAATGGCTGATATAATTTATACACTTGAGGGCGGAGTTTATATGAATATTACTAATAAGTGTCCGTGTAGATGTACCTTCTGCATTCGTTCGTTGGGCGATTCTGTCGGCGACGCCGAAAATTTATGGTTTCACGGAAATGAGCCTACATTGGATGAAATAAAAAAAGCGATTGACGAATATGATTTTAGTAATGTTGAATCTGTTGTATTTTGTGGATATGGTGAGCCGACCGAAAGACTTGACGATTTGCTGAAAACTGCAGAATATCTGCGTCAGGTTAAGCCGGGAATTAAACTTAGAATTAACACAAACGGTCTTTCCGATTTGATTAACGGCAGACCTACGGCTAAGGAAATCGGCGAAGCGTTTGACGTGGTTTCAGTATCGCTTAATGACCCGGACAGCGATTCTTATGATGCCGTTACGAGAAATAAGTTCCCTAAAAAAGCTTTCCCCGCTATGCTTGAATTTACCAAAGAATGCGTAAAATACTGCAAAAAAGTACGAATGAGCGTTGTTGATGTTATCGGTGAAGAGAATATAGAGAAGTCAAGAATTATTGCTGAAAATCTCGGCGCCGAATTTGTTTGCAGAAGCTACGCAAACGGCAGATAAGCAAATTTGACAATTTTATTGATAAAATTTAATAAAAAGTAGTGACAAGCCCGTAAATTTATAGTATAATTTACGGGTAAATTTATGTATAAGAGAAAGGGGTTCTATATGAAACACTCTGAAATCGTCGGAAAAATGAGCCTTGAGCAAAAGGCCGCATTCGTTTCCGGTAATGATTATTGGCATTTGGAGGAATCTGAGGAGCTTGGACTTCCAAGAATTTGCATTACCGACGGCCCTCACGGTTTGCGTAAAGCAAAGGGTAAGGACTATGTTCCTGAAGAGGGCGAGGCTAAGTCTTCATCGGGTATCGGTCTCGGTAACTCTGTTCCTACTACCTGCTTCCCACCTGCAGCTACTTCATCATGCTCATGGGACGAGGATCTTCTTTTTGAGGAAGGCGTTGCTATGGGTGAGGAATGCCTCAAGGAAAAGGTATCTGTTATTCTCGGTCCCGGCACAAATATTAAGCGTGCGCCTACTTGCGGCAGAAACTTTGAATACTTTTCTGAGGATCCGTTGCTTGCAGGTAAATGCTCGGCAGCAGTTATCAACGGTGTTCAGTCTAAGGGTGTAGGCACATCATTGAAGCACTTTGCTTGTAACTCACAGGAAGCATTCCGTATGGTTCTTAATGAGGTAATTGATGAGCGTACAATGCGTGAGATTTATTTCCCTGCATTTGAAATTGCTGTTAAAGAGGCACAGCCGTGGACAGTAATGAATTCCTATAACAGAATAAACGGCGTTTATGCTTCACAAAACGAATGGATGCAACAGCAGGTTCTCCGTAAAGAATGGGGCTTTGAGGGTCTCATCGTTACTGACTGGGGTGCTTCAGTAGACAGAGTTGACGGTGTTAAGGCAGGTACTGACCTTGAAATGCCTACATCAGGTAAACTCAACGCTAAGAAAATCATTGCGGCTGTTCAGGACGGAACCCTTGATGAGTCAATCCTTGATGAAAGGGTAGACGCAGTTGTTGACCTTATTCTCAAGTCAAAGCCTGCTCTTGCACAGAAGCATACATATGACAAAAAAGAGCATCATAAGATTGCTCAGAGAATTGCAGAAGGCTCAATGGTACTTCTCAAGAACGAGGACAACATTCTTCCTCTTCAAGCAGGACAGAAAATCGCTGTCATCGGTGAGATGGCTAAGGCTCCTCGATTCCAGGGTGCAGGCTCATCGGTTATTAATCCTACTATGCTTTCAAACGCATATGACGAGCTTGTAGGCTTGGGCGTTGATGTTACCTATGCACAGGGTTACTATAAATCAGCAGGCTCTAAGAAGGAGCAAAAGACAAGAATGTCTGAGGCAGAGCTAACTGCAGAAGCAGTTAAGGCTGCTAAGAATGCCGATGTTGCCGTTGTATTTGTCGGCTTGACTGAAGATTACGAGGGCGAGGGTTACGACAGAGAAACCATCAATATGCCTCCTAACCATAATAAGCTTGTTTCTGATGTTGCTGCTGCAAATCCGAATACTGTTGTTGTACTTGCAGGCGGTTCTGTTGTACTTATGCCATGGCTCGGTGAAGTTAAGGCTCTTCTTAACTCAGGTCTCGGCGGTCAGGCAGGCGGTGCTGCTGTTGCAAACCTCCTTACAGGTAAGGTAAATCCGTCAGGTAAGACTTCAGAAACTTATCCTACATCATTTGAAGTAAACCCTACATTTGGTAATTATCCGGGCGGTCCTGTTACTTCAGAACATAAGGAAAGCGTTTATATAGGTTACAGGTATTATGACAGCGCTGATATTGATGTTGTATTCCCGTTCGGTTACGGTCTTTCATATACAACATTTGAATATAGCGATATTAAGCTTTCTGCTTCCTCTATTAAGGATACAGACAGCGTTGATGTATCGTTTAAGATTAAAAATACAGGCAGTGTAGGCGGTGCAGAAATTGCACAGGTTTATGTTTGCGACAAGGAGTCAACTATCTTCCGTCCTAAGAAGGAACTTAAAGCGTTTACTAAGGTGTTCCTTAATGCAGGGGAAGAAAAAGAGGTTACTCTTACACTTTCAAAGAGAGCATTTGCTTTCTATAATGTAAATATTTCAGATTGGTGTGTTGAAAGCGGTGAGTTTGACATTCTTGTTGGTGCTTCATCAAGAGATATTAAGCTTAACGCTACCGTTAATGTAGAAGCTCCTGCTTGCGAAATTCCTGATTACAGAGAGACTGCTCCTGCATATTATAATAACGTTGCAGGCATTACTCGTAATGATTTCGCTGCAGTTTACGGAGAACTTCCAAATCCTGAAATTGATAAGAACAAGCGCATTGACAAGTATTGCTGTCTCAACGATGCAAGACATACAAGATGGGGTGGCAGACTTTGCAAGTTCATCACTAAAGTTATGTCCGGTTTAGGCTCGGCAGAGAACGGTGACGGTGCAATGCTTGCCGCAATGGCTACACAGATTCCTATTCGTAACTTTGTTCAGATGTCTATGGGTGCATTTAGCGAAGGTCAGGCAAAGGGACTTCTTATGATGCTTAATGATGATCAGTCATCATTCCTCGGCTTCAGCAGAATCTTCTGGACTCTTGGCGGTACACTTGCAAGACTTCCAAAGCTTCTTTCGTCAATCTAATCAAATAAAAAAATTACTCCGATGCAAATTGCATCGGAGTTTTGTTTTATTCGGTAAGTTTATTATCGTTGCTTTCTTTTAATCTTGTCATATAAAGCAATGTCAGCATTATCAGTAGCGCAAAGTAAAGCAAGAGAGAAACAGCAAAGTATTTGATAAGCTTTGTTTTGTGTTCGTCAGCTTGTTTCTTTGCCGATTCAGCCTTTGCAGATACATTGCCTGTAACAATGTTTGTGTCGTTGACATATAGTGAATAAGCTGCATTGGCTGCCTTGCATTGCTTGCCCTCGTTAGCCGCAATGACCGACGAAACAGTTGCCGCAATAAATACAATTACCGCAAAAATGATAAAAATTGTAGTTGATTTTTTCTTTTCCATATCACACCTCGTAAGTTTTTAATAAAAATATTATATCACAAAATATTTACTCTTGCAATTTTTATTTTAATAATGTATAATACATCAAGTGAGATATTTGGAGAGTTGTCCGAGCTGGCCGAAGGAGCACGATTGGAAATCGTGTAACGGGCTATAACCTGTTCGAGGGTTCGAATCCCTTGCTCTCCGCCATATAAAGACACCATTGAAATCTGAACCCTTAAATTCGGAGTCAATGGTGTTTTTATTATAAAATCCAGTATTTATGCGGCTTTTCGAGGTCGCATTTTCTTTTTGTCAGTCGGACTAAAAAACGAATAACTCGGATTTGGCAATCCGGAAAATTAAAAACAAACCTTTTTGAACCCTTTAGTCTGTCTGCACGTGTCTCAGAAATCCTTCAGTTTCAAGGCATATTCTTCTTTCTGTTCGGGAGTCTTGTATTGCAATTCTTGTGCGGGCGTTTGGTATTATAGAAAATCATGTACTTGTCCACTGCACTTCGAAAGTCTGATTCCGAGCGATACTTGGTGCGATATAACTCCTCCCGTTTCATAGAAGCAAAGAACGATTCCATTACGGAATTGTCATACGGCACATGCGCACGTGAAAAGGAGTGTATGATGTTCAGAGACCGCATATAATCATTCATTGTTTTGAATCGGTAGTTGCTGCCACGGTCGGTATGGAAAACCAAACTTGAATCCGGCTGATGTGCTTTATATGCAATTTGAAAGGTTGATTTTACAAGCTGTGTGCTGTTGGTCTTGCTGATCTTATATCCCACGACCATGCGCGAGAACAGGTCAATGATTACGCAGATATAATAAGCATTTTCGCCGTACTTGAAATATGTAACGTCGCTGACCCACACTTCATTCAGCTTCACGTGTCAAACTCTTGGTTAAGGTGGTTTTTATATTTACGCCCCTCGTCCTCGTATAGTTTCTTGGCACTTTGCCGTATACTGACCAAACCCATATCACGCATAAGTGTGCGCACCATTTCGTTGCTGATTTTGAACCCTTCGTTTTTCATAACTGCCGCAATTTTAGCAGCACCGAATACTTGATTGCTTTCATCAAAGATTTCCTGGATACGAAGCCGTAATTCTTCACGGCGTTTCGCATACCACGTGTTATCCTTTTTGTTGCGAAGTACGTGGTTATAAAATGTTCCGCGGGGAATATCGAAAGCATCACAGATCACGTGCACATTGTATTTGCCGTAAAGCTGTTCGGCAGCGTATAGCCTTTGCCTCAAAGATGCCTTGGGTGTGCAGGGCGCAGATTTAAGAATTTCAACAATGCTCTCCAAACGTGCGACTTTGTTTTCAAGCAAATGAAAATTGCGGATACTGACTGTCCTTCGGTTATCGGCTTCCTGTTCCTCGCGGTAAGCTCGTAACCAACCGTAAAATGTACTCTTGGGTATGCCGGTGTCGGCGAGGATATGCGTCAACAGCTCACCGGATATAACACGGTCAATGACCGCTTGCTTTTCTTTTTGGGTGTATGTTCTCATATTTTCAACTCCTATATTGAATGCATTGAAATAATTT
>UQAZ01000006.1 GCA_900539165.1 uncultured Oscillospiraceae bacterium | reverse complement strand
GAGAGGTTATGAAGTATCTCGGCGCAGGTCTTGATAAGGCCGAGGGCAAGAAGATTCATAAGGCTATGTGTGGCGGTACTATGGCAGCTACTCCTATTTCTTGCTGTGCAGGTTATACTGTAATTTGCGAGATTGAAAAGAGAAACGCTTGTCAGGTTGCAGGTCAGATGGCTGACAGACTTGTTAAAGGTCTTAACGAGTCAATTAAGAAGTACGACCTTCCGTTCGTTTGCTACAATGTAGGCTCTATTTGCCAGCTTCACACTGTTGCTACAATGCACTTCAGAATTAACTGGAAGAAGCCTTGGACTATTCCGTCGGTTCTTAAAGAAACAGGTATTCGCCAGACAGAAATGCAGTATATGGGTGCTGCTTATATGGCAGAGGGACTTGTTACTCTTGCAGGCTCCCGTCTCTATACCTCAAGTGCTTATACCGAGGAAGACATCGACGAGTGCATTAAGAGATTCGATAAGGTACTCTCAAAGTGCGAGAAGATTGATTATTAATTAACGGCATAAAAAGGGCGGCTCAACAACCGCCCGTTTGTCGCTTATAAATCAGACATTAATTTAGGTAAATTAAAAGGGGAAAACTATGGCTTACGAAATTGAAGAAGCTAAAAGACTCGTTGTTAAAGCAGGCAAGCAGCTTGTTGAATCGGGACTTATCGCTCGTACATGGGGTAATGTTTCGGCTCGTATCAGCGACACGCAGTTTGTTATTACTCCGTCAGGCAGATCCTATGAGGATTTAACTCCTGATGAAATCGTAGTTGTAAATATTGCGGATTGCTCACACGAGGGCGACATTAAGCCTTCAAGCGAAAAGGGCGTTCACGCTGCCGCTTATCGTCATCATCCTACTGTTGATTTTGTTATCCATACTCATCAGAGAGCAGCGACAATCGTTTCTATCACAGGTATGGATATTACTAATGTGTATGATGAATTTAAGGGCGTTTTGGGTGATACTGTTCCTTGTGCAGATTACGCTATGTCAACAACCGATTCTCTTCGCAGAAAGGTTGAAATGTGCATTATGATGCACCCGAGCTGTCGTGCAATTAACCTTATGCACCACGGCGCACTTGTTATGGGTGATGATTATGACCACGCATTTGCACTTGCAGAAAATCTTGAAAAGTGCTGTGAAAAGGTGATTAAGGATAACTATCTTCGTCATTCTTGGGCTGATTCATATTCAGATGAGGACAGAAGAAACTTCTTCCTTGCAAAGCACGAGTCGGGCAAGATGCCTGAGCATATCTGCGACCTTGGCTCATCTGTAAGAAACGGAAATATTTTCACTCTTACAGTAGGCGGAACGAGCGTTGATGTTGATATGGAAACAGGCTTGGGTATTAACGGAATTGCTCCTAAGGTTGAAAAAATCCACAGAGCAATTTATAAGAACGATGATTGCACTATGATTCGTCAGATTGCCACTCCCGACGCAGTTGCAGTTTCTGCAACAGGCGAAAATATGACACCTATGATTGACGACTTTGCACAAATCGTAGGTCTTGATGTTAAAAATTGTCCGTGGATTGACGGCGATACCGATGAATGTGCTAAGGAAATCGGCAGAGCAATCAGCGGAAGAAATGCCGTTCTTATCGAGGGTAACGGTGCTATGATTGTCGGCAATAACGACGGCGATATGCAGGCGCTTGACATTATTATGGACAAGGGCTGTGCTGCTGCCATTGATTGCGATATATTCAATCGTCAGCACTATGTTCCAAAGGCAGAATGCTTCCTTATGAGAACTGTATATCTTGCAAAGTATTCAAAGCAGATTAATAAATAATCACTAAAAATATAATGGCGGCTTGGAGTGTTTCCGAGCCGCTTTTTTATTTGCCGTATTATTTATGTTTGCAACGATAAAATGTAAAGTTAAAGCACTGTCCAATTAGCCTGAACAGTGCTTTATGCTTTATCGTCTGTCTTAAATTAATCCGGATAGCCGTCGGGATTTTGACTCTGCCATCTCCAAGAGTCCTCGCACATTTCCTCGATTCCTCTTTCAGCCTTCCAGCCAAGCTCCTTTGCAGCCTTGCTCGGGTCGCTGTAACAGGTAGCAATGTCGCCCGGTCTTCTCGGCATAATTGTGTAAGGGATTTCCTTACCGCTTGCCTTTTCAAAAGCCTTTACTACATCAAGTACGCTGTATCCGACGCCTGTGCCAAGGTTGTAGATAAAGAGTCCTTTTTTGGCTCTTACCTTTTCTACTGCCTTAACATGACCGAGTGCAAGGTCAACTACATGAATGTAGTCTCTTACGCCTGTGCCGTCGTGCGTGTCGTAGTCATTGCCGAATACGCCGAGCTGCTCTCTCTTGCCGATAGCAACCTGAGTGATATACGGCATAAGGTTGTTTGGAATGCCGTTAGGGTCTTCACCCATTGTGCCGCTTTTATGTGCGCCGATTGGGTTGAAGTAACGAAGCAGACAGATGCTCCACTCGTTGTCGCTTGCGTATAAGTCCTGAAGCATTTGTTCAATGATGAGCTTTGTTCTGCCGTAAGGATTTGTTACGCCGCCAACCTGCATATCCTCGGTAAGCGGAGAAATATTGTTCATTCCGTAAACGGTAGCTGATGATGAAAATACGATTTTCTTACAGCCGTTCTTACGCATTGCATCAAGAAGTACAAGTGTACCGTTGATGTTGTTGTCGAAATATTCGAGAGGCTTTACACAGCTTTCACCGACTGCCTTGAGTCCCGCAAAGTGAACAACGCTGTCGATTTCTTCGTTTTTGAATACATTTTGAAGTCCGTCGAAATCACGGATGTCGCACTCGTAAAACGGAAAATCTCTGCCTACCAATGCCCTGATTCTGTCGTATGATGATTTTTTGCAGTTGTAAAGATTGTCTACAACAACAACGTCGATTCCTGCATTCATAAGCTCAACGCAGGTGTGAGAACCGATGTAACCGAGTCCTCCTGTAACTAATACTGACATAATTTGCCTCCTGTATTGTTATTGTTTTATTTGACTGCTCCGTTTGGAGCAGGTTGTTTGTAATTTATGTCTCCCTTAAAAAGGGAGGCGTTAGATATAAGAATACTGCTTATAAGCAAAAACACAATTACACCCGTTTTGCGCTGTTATTTAATATGCCTTGCCCCAGTAAACCATACATTTAGCCGGTTTTCCGCAGCATACGCACTTGTCATCTAAATGCTCTTGCTCAAGCGGAATACATCTTGAGCCTACGCCTGTGATTTCCTTAACCTTGTCCTCGCATGCCTCGTCGCCGCACCACATAGCCTTTACAAAACCGTCGCCGTTCTTTTCAAGGTCTGCCGTGATTTCATCAAGATTGTGTGCAACATAGGTCTTACGCTCTCTGTTTTCGAGAGCCTTTTCATAGATTCCGTTGCGTACTTCTTCGAGCTTTTCGAGAATAACGCTCTCAACCTTGTCGAGAGGAACAATAGTCTTTTCTCTGTTGTGACGGGTTACCATTACACATTGACCGTTTTCAATATCTCTTGGGCCAAGCTCAATTCTTACAGGTACACCCTTCATTTCGTACTCTGCAAATTTCCAACCAGGTGAGTTCTCGCTGTCGTCAATCTTAGCACGGCATACGCTCTTGAGTCTGTCGCAAAGCTCGTTTGCCGCCTCAAGTACACCTTCCTTGTGCTGCGCAACCGGTACTATGATAGCCTGAATAGGTGCAACGGCAGGCGGAAGAACAAGTCCGTTGTCATCACCGTGCGTCATAATGATTGCACCGATAAGTCTTGTTGTAACGCCCCATGAGGTTTGGTGCGGATATTGAAGTTTGTTGTTTTTGTCCGAGAATTGAATGTCGAATGCTTTTGCAAAGCCGTCGCCGAAATAGTGGCTTGTGCCTGCCTGAAGCGCCTTGCCGTCGTGCATAAGTGCCTCAATGCAGTATGTACGCTCTGCACCTGCAAACTTGTCGCTGTCTGTTTTCTGTCCCTGAATTACAGGCATTGCAAGATATTCCTGACAGAACTTTGTGTATATTCCGAGCATTCTTTCGGTTTCTTCGATAGCCTCCTCGGGTGTAGCGTGAAGGGTGTGTCCCTCCTGCCATAAAAATTCTCTTGAACGCAGGAACGGTCTTGTGGTCTTTTCCCATCTTACAACCGAAACCCATTGATTATAAAGTTTAGGCAAATCTCTGTGTGAGTGAACAATGTTCTTGAAATGCTCACAGAAAAGCGTTTCCGAAGTAGGCCTTACGCAAAGACGCTCTTCAAGAAGCTCGCTTCCGCCGTGGGTAACCCACGCACATTCCGGAGCAAAGCCCTCAACATGGTCTGCTTCCTTTTGAAGTAATGATTCGGGGATGAACATAGGCATACATACATTCTCAACCCCTGTCTGCTTAAACATACCGTCCAAAATTCTTTGTATGTTTTCCCATATCGCATAGCCGTACGGTCGGATAACCATACAACCCTTTACGCTGGTATATTCTGCGAGTTCTGCCTTTTTACACACATCGGTGTACCATTTTGCAAAATCCTCGTCCATTGATGTGATGTCATCAACCATCTTTTTCTGATTATTCGCCATATTGACCTCCTGTCCGACAGCACCGCTGTCTGTTTCAAATTTATATTATATAGTAAAACCATTATAAAGTAAATAATTATTTTGATATTTTTACATATCATAGTGCTGTTTTTAATCGCTTTGGTGGATATATTGTCGTAGATTTATATAACGAAACGAAAAATTAATACTTTGCGAACTATTTGTATAATGAGATTTTACTAAATGTATATTTATTGTGATAATTACACAAAAAATTACAGTTTTTATCTTGCAAATTTACCATTTAGAGCGTTAATTTTTTCACTAAATCTATTGAAAAAAAGTTCTTGAGTGCTATAATGAGGGTAAACATAGTTAAGAAATTAACATTGTTATTACGAAAGAAACGGAGGAATGTTAATGACAATGGCACCCATTGCGATGAGCGTTGATTTGCAGGAAGAACTGCAAAAGCAGCTTAACATCGATGAGGTTTTCGGCTTCGATGTAAAAGGCGTTCATATCGGGTTCGACGAAAGCACAGTTGTGTCGTGGATTATCATTGGTGTTATGACGATTGTTGCGATTTTTCTTACGAGAAATCTTAAAGTAAGCGGCAATATCTCAAAGCGTCAGATGATTCTCGAAATGTGCTACGAAAAAGCAGAGGCATTTTTCAAAACGACCATGGGACCGAAAGTTGAAAAGTACATACCGTGGCTTATGAGTGTGGCACTCTTTATAGGCATATCGAATATGATAGGTCTTTTAGGCTTTAAGCCGCCTACAAAGAGTATGCAGGTTACTGCGGCTATGGCACTTACTTCAATCGTTCTTGTTGAGTATTGCGCCTTTAAGGATAAGGGCTTGCTCGGAAGATTCAAGGAATTTACAAAGCCTGTTTGGATTGTAACACCTATCAATATGCTGGAGGTGCTTACAAAACCGCTGTCCCTTTGTATGCGACTTTTCGGTAACATCATTGCAGCGTTTACTATTATGGAGCTTGTTAAGGCTGTACCGTTTATGAAATTCGGCGTACCGGCTGTTCTCAGTTTGTACTTTGATTTGTTTGACGGACTTCTTCAAGCGTATATCTTCGTATTCCTTACTGCTATTTATTTGCAGGAAGCGGTAGAAGAATCGGAGGAAGAACCGAAAGAAGTAAAGAAAATGCGTAAGGCTCAGAAAAAAGCCGAGAAAATGGCTAAAAAGCAAGCAAAAAAGCAGGCTAAAGCAGCCGCTTGATTATAAGAATTACGCCCTTGATATTTTAGCGGGGCAAAACACAATTAATTTAAGGAGATAAAATTATGACAGGTTCAATTATCGCAATCGGAGCAGGTATCGCTCTTTTGTGTGGCATCGGCGCAGGTATCGGTATCGGTATCGCAACAGGTAAGGCAGTAGAGGCTCAGGCTCGTCAGCCCGAAATGGCAGGTAAAATCCAGACAACACTTATTCTCGGTGCTGCTCTTTCCGAGGCTACCGCTATCTATGGTCTTATCGGTGCAATTTTGATTATCTTTATGGTAAAGTAGAATAATCCGAATCCAAATTATCGAAAGGAAAACAGCAAATGTTAAAGTTTGATTTTAATTTGCTTTGGACAATAGTAAACCTTATCATATTCTTTTTGCTTATGAGATTGTTCTTGCTCAAGCCTATCAAAAAAGTTCTTACAAAGCGTAAGAGTATGATTGACGAGCAGTTTAAGCAGGCAGAGGACACCGTAAAGCAGGCAGACGAAAAGCTTGCCGATTACGAGGCAAGAATTGCTAATGTTAACGACGAGGCTAAGGCTATTATCGGCGACGCAAGGGATAAGGCAAAGGTTGAGTATAATAAAATTGTCGGCAAGGCAAGTGATGATGTAGCAAGAATGAAGGCAGATGCTCAGAAAAAGATTGCTCAGGACAGCGAAAACGCTCGTATGGCAGTCAAGGAGGAAATTGCCAAGCTTGCTATCGAAACTGCCGAAAAGGTTGTCGGTCAGACCGTTTCAGCCGAAACAGACAGTAAAATATATGATGAATTTTTGAATGAGGGCAGTGAACAAAATGATTAAAAATCTTGATGCTTATATTGAGCAGCTGCTTTCTTCAGGGGTTGGCGTAGGCTCTCTCGAGGACGCTCTCAGACTTATGGCCTCCAGCAACGAATTGAGAGAAACGCTTAATAATCCGAATTATTCCGATGAGGAAAAGCAGCAGGTTATTGACGAGCTTTTTGCTCCGTCGGTAAAATCCTTTATTCTTACGCTGTCAAAAAATTGTCAGTGCGACGACTTAAAGGAAGTTATCGACAAGTACATTGTAGAGCTTGATAAAAAGAATAATGTTACTCACGCAACTGTAAGCTGTGTAACTCCTCCGACAGATGAACAGCTCAAGGGCATTGTTGACTTCATTAAGAAGGAAACCGAGAGCAAGGATGTTCAGGTGGATGTTAAAGAGAACAAATCCCTTGTAGGCGGATTCGTTATCAGCGTTGAGGGCAAGGAGTATGACTTCTCCCTTAAAGCAAAGATGAACGCCATCAAGGAACAGCTTTTGAACAGCGCAAAGCACGCCGATGGCGATAACGAAAATGTTTTGGCTGTGCTTCGTAAGAATGTTAAGGATTTCCACATTGCTTCAGACGGTGAGGAAGTAGGTCAGGTTTCTAAGGTAGGCGACGGTATCGCAACCGTTGTCGGACTTGACAGCGCTATGTACGGCGAAATCGTCGTATTTGAAAACGGCACTAAGGGTATGGTGCAGAATATTGAGCTTAACTCTATCGGCTGTATTCTGTTCGGCTCTGACGAGGACATCGAGCAGGGTACAAAGGTAAAGCGTACCTATAAAAAGGCAGGCGTGCCTGTCGGAGATAAATTCGTCGGCAGAGTTGTAAACGCTCTCGGCGAGGCAATCGACGGCAAGGGCGATATTGAGGCGAGCGACTTTCGTGCATTGGAGCAGGCTGCTCCTACCATAGTTGACAGAAAATCCGTATCCGTTCCTATGGAGACCGGTATTCTCGCAATCGACAGTATGTTCCCGATAGGCAGAGGTCAAAGAGAGCTTATTATCGGCGACAGACAGACAGGTAAAACCTCTATCGCCGTAGATACTATCATTAACCAAAAGGGCAAGGATTGTATCTGTATTTATAACGCAATCGGACAAAAGGCTTCTACTGTTGCAAAGCTTGTAAACACTTTGCAAAAGAACGGCGCAATGGATTACACAATTATCGTTTGTGCAAGTGCGTCGGATTCTGCTTCGCTTCAGTATATTGCTCCTTATGCCGCAACCTCTATGGCTGAATACTTTATGTATCAGGGCAAGGATGTTCTTATTGTATATGACGATTTGAGCAAGCACGCTGTTGCTTACCGTTCAATTTCGCTTCTTTTAGGCAGACCTCCCGGAAGAGAGGCTTACCCGGGTGATGTATTCTATCTTCACTCAAGATTGCTTGAACGCTCAAGCCGTTTGAGCGACGAGCTTGGCGGCGGCTCTATTACCGCACTCCCGATTATCGAAACACAGGCAGGCGATGTATCCGCATACATTCCTACTAATGTTATTTCTATTACAGACGGTCAGATTTATCTTGAAAGCGACCTCTTCTTCAGCGGTCAGCGTCCGGCTGTAAATGTCGGTCTTTCCGTTTCTCGTGTAGGCGGTGCGGCTCAGACAAAGGCTATGAAAAAGGCGGCAGGCTCTTTGCGTGTTGACCTTGCACAGTTCAGAGAGATGGAAGTATTTACTCAGTTCTCATCTGATTTGGACGAGGATACAAAGGCACAGCTTAAATACGGCGGCGGTCTTATGGAGCTTTTGAAACAGCCTCTTACTCATCCTATGTCACTTGCACAGCAGGTTGTAACCCTTGTTGCCGCAACAGGTAAGTGCTTTGTTGATGTGCCAAGGGATGAGGTAAAGGCATTCCAGGCAGAAATGCTTGATTATTTTGAAACTCATCACAGTGAAATTATGTCCGAAATCAATACTCAAAAGGTGATTGACGATGATATAAGAGCGTCGATTATGAGTACGGTTGACGAATTCAGAAAGGCATATAATGGCTAACGCAAGAGAAATCCAAGGCCGTATGAAGTCGATTAACGACACTATGAAAATCACTAATGCGATGTATATGGTGTCCTCATCAAAGCTTCAAAGGGCAAGGAAAGATTTGAAAAATACTACGCCGTATTTTGAAATGGTTCAGGACAGTCTTGCAAAAATTTTGGATGTTGCGCCCGAGGCCGGCTTGGCTTATTTCGACGAAAGACCTAATAAGCAGGGCAACGATAGGGTAATCGCATATCTTGTCGTTACTGCCGATAAGGGACTTGCAGGCGCATATAACCATAATGTTATTAAGCTTGCAGAGCAGTCGGCACTTGGCGACGGAAGCAACGATATGCTGTTTGTTATCGGTCAAATAGGCAGACATTATTTTGAAAAAAAGAATATCCCTGTTGACGACAGCTTTAAGTACACGGCTCAAAATCCTACCGTGAACAGAGCCAGACATATCTGTGAAAAATTGCTTTCGCTCTACCTTGATAAGAAAATTGACGAGGTGCATATTATTTACACTAAAATGATAAATTCTATGACGGTAGAAACCGAGTGCAGTAAGCTTTTGCCTCTAAAGAGGGAAAATATCAATAAGCAGGAAAATTCCCTTGTTGATAAATACGACGACGCTGTGTTTATGCCTGATGTAAAGTCGGCATTTGAACATATCGTTCCTGCATATGTATCGGGATTTATTTACGGTGCATTGGTTGAAAGCTATTGCAGTGAGCATAACGCTCGTATGATGGCAATGCAAAATGCGTCGGACAGCGCAAGCGATATGATTAAGAACTTGTCCGTTCAGTATAACAGAGCAAGACAGGCGGCAATCACTCAGGAAATCAGTGAGGTTTGCGGCGGTGCAAAGCATACTCAGTAGCTATAAATTACGGCTTGAAACTAACCTTTCAGAAAGGTAATTGAATTATGAATTATGGTAAAATAACACAAGTTATGGGACCTGTTGTGGATGTAAAATTCACAGAGAGCCTTCCTAAAATCAAGGAGGCTCTTGAGGTAGAAAATGACGGCAAAAAGGCAGTTATGGAGGTTGCTCAGCATATTGGCAACAACACCGTACGCTGCATTATGCTCGCTGCCTCGGAGGGACTGTATAAGGATATGCAGGTTGCCGCAACAGGCGACTCTATTAAAGTGCCTATCGGTGAAAAAACTCTTGGCAGACTGTTCAATGTTGTCGGTGAAACCATCGACGATTTGGAAAGTCTTGAAAACGAGGAGCATTGGTCAATTCACCGTAAAGCACCGGGCTTTGACGAACAGAGCCAGGAAATAGAAATTCTTGAAACGGGTATTAAGGTTATCGACCTGCTTACTCCGTACCAAAAGGGCGGTAAAATCGGTCTTTTCGGCGGTGCGGGTGTAGGTAAAACCGTACTTATTCAGGAGCTTATTACTAATGTTGCAACTCAGCACGGCGGTTATTCAATATTCACCGGTGTAGGTGAGCGTTCAAGAGAGGGTAACGACCTTTGGAACGAGATGAAGGAATCGGGCGTAATTAATAAAACTGCGCTTGTTTTCGGTCAGATGAACGAGCCGCCCGGAGCAAGAATGAGAGTTGCCGAAACAGGACTTACAATGGCAGAGTATTTCCGTGATAAGGAACATCAGGATGTGCTTTTGTTCATTGATAATATCTTTAGATTTATTCAGGCAGGCTCAGAGGTGTCCGCACTTCTCGGCAGAATGCCGTCAGCCGTTGGTTATCAGCCTACATTGGCAACCGATGTCGGCGAGCTTCAGGAGAGAATTACCTCCACAAAGAACGGCTCAATCACATCGGTACAGGCTGTTTATGTACCTGCCGATGACCTTACAGACCCTGCTCCGGCAACAACCTTTGCGCACCTTGACGCAACTACCGTTCTCTCTCGTAAGATTGTAGAAAAGGGTATCTATCCTGCTGTTGACCCTCTTGAGAGTAACTCTCGTATTTTGGAGGCTGATGTAGTGGGCGAGGAGCATTACGAGGTTGCCCGTAAGGTTCAGGAGTATCTCCAAAAGTATAAGGAACTTCAGGATATTATCGCAATTCTCGGTATGGAGGAGCTTTCCGACGAGGATAAGCTTTCCGTATTCCGTGCAAGAAAGATTGAAAAATTCCTGTCACAGCCTTTCCATGTTGCAGAAACCTTTACCGGCTTAAAGGGCGTATATGTTCCGATTAAAGAGTCTATTCGCGGCTTTAAGGCTATTGTTGACGGTGAGGTTGACGACCTCCCTGAGATGGCATTCTTTAATGTCGGCACTATCGACGACGCTATCGAAAAGGCAAAAACGCTTTAATGGGTGATTTGTATGAATACATTTAAGTTAAAGGTTGTCGCTTCTAATAAGGTGTTCTTTGACGGCGAGTGCAGAAGTCTTGTAATCCCTGTTGCAGACGAGGGGTTGTGCGGATTTTTGGCAAATCACGAGAATACCGTTGCACCGATTGAGTTCGGCGAAATGAAAATTACCGACGCAAACGGTGAAGTGATTGAGGCTTTTGTAGGTTCGGGCTTCCTTGAATTTTTCGGCAATGAGGCACATATTGTTTGTATCTCTGTCGAGCTTCCCGAGGAAATCGATATTCGTCGTGCCGAGGAGGCAAAGGAGAGAGCCGAGGAGCAACTCCGTCAGGAGCATTCCGTATATGAGTATTATCAAACTCAGGCAAACCTTGCAAGAGCTATGGAGCGACTAAAGGTCAGAAACAGACACAATATATAAAAAGCAGAAACAGACATAATAAAAAAAGGCAGAAACAATGTCAAACGCATTGTTTCTGCTTTTTTGTATTCGTTTAGTATTTGTATTTTTCGTGGGGAGTTGAGTTAAATTTATCTATAACGATTTGGTATCTGTTATATGCGTTGTTTATGCTCTCGTCCCAGCTGATATAGATGTTGTCCCTTGCGTTTTGACCGACCCTGTTGAGCAAGTCCTTGTTGTCGACAATGCGGTCTATTACGCTTGCAACGCTCTTTGATGATTCAAGACAAATGAAGCCGGTTTCACAGTCGGTGATTCCTTCGCTTGCGCACGAATCTGCAACAACAATCGCAGGTGTTGCAGAGGCTGCCGCTTCACGAACAACCAATCCGTTTGTGTCAAATGTGCTTGGAAATACAAGCATATCCGCCGCCCCGTAGTAAATCTGAAGCTCGTGCCTGTCGAGAATTTGACCGGTGAATATCACCTTGTCGCCTAATCCCAACCTGTTAGAATACTTTTTGATTGCGCTTTCCTCGGGACCCATTCCTACGATTACCATTCTGTAATCTCTGCCGCTTTCTTTCAGCAGCTTGCAGGCGTCGAGTATGATTCTTAAATTCTTATACCACATCATTCTGCCGACAAAAAGCAGTATCGGCACGCCCTCGGGAATGGAGTGCTTTCGTCTTATCATTGCCTTCATTTCGTCCGTGCAGTTTAGCTTCGGCAGGTCGCACCCGTTTGGCATAACGATAAAATCACCATCATATCCGACTTTTCTCAGACTGCTTGCGGTTCCCTTGCTTGTAACCCAAACTTCATCGGCACTTTTGATGTTGTTTAATAAAAATCCGTATGCCCTGTGCCTTATGGCAAGCGATTTGATTCTCTGGTCGAAATCATATTCGTACTTCGTATGATAGGTCAAAATCTGCGGGATACGCTGTATTCTGTTAATTCTTCTGAAAAAGTAGCTTGTGGCAATGGGGCAGTGTGAGTGCAATACATCAAAGCCCTTGCCGATAATATCCTCGGCAAACTGTCTTTTGAACGGCCAGCCGACAGGATAGCCCTCGCCAAAGGTGAAAAGGCTCTTGTATCTGTATATTTCATACGGATATTTGTAGTCCTCGCTGTTTGGATTTTTCGGGGTAACTATTACCGCTTCGCCCAACCTGTCGTTTATTATGTCTGAATAGCATTTCGCCACAGTGCTTATGCCGTCAATCGTTGGCGGAAATGCCTCCGTGCCGATGGCAATTTTAAGCCTTTCGCTCATAAAAATTATCTCTCTTTTTATAGAAATTTCATTTGACACATTATAACACAATGCCTTGTAAAAGTAAAATAATTTTTATCCCAAAATCAGCCTCGTTCTACTTGATTAATTTTACGCTTTATTATATAATAAATGAGAATGACTTATTAGGGGTGCGCTATGGCTGAATATTCGGTAACGCTGGCTAAAATTATCGAAAAGCATAAGCTTGAGATAATCTATGTTCCTAAGCCTGCTGAGGAAATTGAAATTAAATCAAAGGAAGTAAACCGTCCGGGCATCGTGCTTGCGGGTTATACGGACTACTTTGACCCTGCTCGTATTCAGATTTTGGGTTGGACAGAGCTTGGCTTTATGCTAAATATGTCCGATGACGAAAGGCAGAAGGCACTCGGCTATTGGCTTGAGCTTCATCCGGCTGCCGCTGTTGTTACGAGAGGTCTTGAAGTGCCTGATTACTTCGTTGAATCTTGTATCGAGTATAATGTTCCGTTGCTGAGAACAGACGAGGAAACCTCTGCTTTTCTTGCGTCACTTATCGCTTTTCTTAATCGTGAGCTTGCACCGAGAATTACCCGACACGGCGTGTTGGTTGAGGTTTACGGTGAGGGTGTTCTCATTACGGGCGAAAGCGGAGCAGGTAAGAGCGAGACCGCTATTGAGCTTATTAAAAGAGGTCACCGCCTTATTGCCGATGACGCTGTTGAAATCAGAAGGGTGAACGATTCAACGCTTGAGGGTTCGTCACCGAGTAACATTCGACATTTTATCGAGCTTAGAGGTATCGGTATCATTAATGCCAGACGAATTTTCGGTATGGGTGCGGTTAAGCCTACCGAAAAAATTGATATGGTTATTAAGCTTGAAGATTGGGATGCTACTAAGGCATACGACAGATTGGGAATAGATAACGATTATTTCCGCATTTTGGATGTTAATGTGCCTGTAATCACCGTTCCTATTACACCGGGACGAAATCTTGCAGTCATTGTAGAAACGGCGGCGATGAATAACCGTCAAAAGAAGATGGGCTTTAACGGCGCAAAAGAGCTTATGCAAAATCTTGGAATAGAGGATGTAGAAGCAAACGAAAAAATCCTTGAAGAATGGGAATAATAGGAGGAAGCATATATGTTGAGAATTGGTATTGATTTGGGTGGAACAAATATTGTTGCCGCAGTTGTAAACGACGAGTACGAGATGGTCGGTAAGGCCAAGACACCTACTGCCACTCCGAGATCGGCTGACGAAATATTTGACGATATTGCTATGGTTTGTAAAGAGGCTATGGCTCAGGCAGGAGTAACCATTAAAGACATTTGTTCTGTCGGAATAGGTACTCCGGGTACTGTTAATAAGGACGGCGTTATTGAATTTGCTAATAACCTCGGCTTCGTTAATGTTGAGGCTAAGAAAATGCTTATTGACAGACTTGGTATAGAGAATGTTTATGTTGATAACGACGCAAACTGTGCGGCTCTCGGTGAGGCTAAGGCAGGCTCGGGACACGGCGCAAAGGACTTTATTGCCGTAACTCTCGGTACAGGCGTCGGCTCCGGCGTTATCATTAACGGAAAAATCGTTGCCGGTGTAAACAATGCGGGCGGTGAGTGCGGTCACTCCGTTATCGTTGTTGACGGCGAGCCTTGTACCTGCGGTCGTAAGGGCTGTTGGGAGGCTTACGCTTCCGCTACTGCTCTCATTAATCAAACAAAGGCTGCTATGGAAAAGTATCCCGATTCTGTTATGCACGAGCTTGTTGAGGCAAACGGCGGTAAGGTAGACGGCAGAATTGCATTTGATGCAATGCGCAGAGGCGATATAGCAGGCATTAAGGTAGTTGACGCTTATGTTAAATATGTTGCTTGCGGTCTCATTAACCTTGTAAATATTTTCCAGCCGGAAACTATTTGTATAGGCGGCGGCATTTGCAATGAGGGCGAGACTCTTCTTCGTCCGCTTCGCAGATATATCGACAGCGAGAGATACAGCGTTTATTCTAAGATTCAGACAAAGGTTGTTAAGGCTGAGCTTGGTAACGATGCAGGAATTATCGGTGCGGCTCTTCTTGGCGATTAATTAGGGTGAGGCTTTGGATTTAATACTTGATTTTGTAAAGAAAAATAACATTCCTTACAGCATAGATGAGCCTATGAGTAAGCACACCACCTTTAAGATAGGCGGTAATGCAAGGCTTATGCTCTTTCCCGAAAGCGAGGAGCAGACGGCTTCTGTAATTAAGGAATGCAGAGCTGATTCAATCAGATATATCGTCATAGGAAACGGCTCTAATCTGCTTGTTTCCGACGACGGAATCGACGCTGTCGTTATCCAAATGGGTAAGGGTATGTCACAGGTAAAGCTGATTGATGATGAAACTATATATGCTCAGGCGGGAGCGCAGCTTATGAAAGTTTGTCGCTTTGCGCTTGAAAACGGGCTGAGTGGCTTGGAGTTCGCTTACGGAATCCCCGGCTCTTGCGGCGGTGCGGCATTTATGAACGCAGGCGCTTACGGGGGCGAAATGAGAGATGTGCTTTATCGTTGCGACCATATAGACGAAAACGGAAATATGGGATTTCTTGAGGGCGATGATTTGAAGCTTTCCTATCGTCATAGTGCGTATTATGATAACGGCTGTATTGTTACGGGACTTTATATGCGACTTAAAAAGGACAATCCAAACGATATTAAGGCTCGTATGGAGGACTTCCTCTCACGAAGAAAGGATAAACAGCCTCTCGAATATCCGTCGGCAGGCTCAACCTTTAAGCGACCCGAGGGTTACTTTGCAGGCGCGCTTATTGAGGAATGTAATCTAAAGGGAATGAAGCAGGGCGGCGCTCAGGTAAGCACTAAGCACGCAGGCTTTGTAATAAATACAGGAGGCGCAACCTGTAAGGATGTTCTGGAGCTATGCAGGAAAGTTTCCGACACGGTCAAGGAGCAAAAGGGCGTTAATTTAGAAATGGAAATCAGAGTAACGGAGTAAAAGTATGAAGGATATAGTATTATTGACCGGTATGTCCGGCGCAGGAAAATCAACGGCTATGAGCTTTATGGAGGATATCGGATATTATTGTATTGATAATATGCCTACCGAGCTTATAGGTACATTTATTCAGCTTATCGAAAAGTCGGACGCATATAATAAAATTGCTATTGTTGCCGATGTTCGTACACTCGGTGTTTATGATGCGTTTCATAATTCTGTTCAAAGACTTATTGATAACGATAACTATGTTGTAAAAACTATATTCCTTGATATTAAAACTCATGTTGCGCTTAAAAGATATAAGCTTACTCGCAGAAAGCACCCGTTTGCCGATAAATTCAACGGCTCTACCGAAATGGCGCTTGAATACGAGAGAAAGCTTCTTGCTCCTGTTATGCAGGACTCCGACCATGTAATCGACACATCTGATTTAACTTCAAATCAGCTTCGTACCCGTCTTACCCAAATTCTTTTGGGCGACGAGCGTGAGATTATGAATATTCACCTTGTGTCCTTTGGCTTCAAGCACGGCATTCCTACCGACGCAGATTTTGTACTTGATGTAAGATGCTTGCCAAATCCGTACTGGATTGAGGCTATGAGGGATAAGACCGGTCTTGATAAAGAGGTTAAGGATTATGTGTTCAGCTTTGAGGAGTCGGATATACTTCTCGAAAAGCTGAAGGATTTGCTCGATTATCTCAATCCGCTTTATATTCGTGAGGGTAAGAGCCAAATTGTTATCGCTATCGGTTGCACGGGCGGTAATCACCGTAGCGTTGTTTTTGCCGAGGCACTCAAGGATTATTTCTCAAGGCGTTGGGACAATGTTTCGGTAAATCATAGAGATATAGCAAAAAAATAGGTAGTACATATTATGTCATTTTCTTCTCAGGTTAAGGATGAACTTATAAAAATCGAACAGGAAAATGCTTGTTGTAAAAAGAGTCTTCTTTACGGAATGGCTCTTTTTTCTAAGAGCTTTTCGTTTTATTCCGTCGTGTTTCAGTCAAAGAGCGAGGAAATTGCCGAGCTTTTTGCATCGCTTCTTGCTGAGCTTTGCTCCGTTAAGGCAAAGCTTTCGGCTTCTCCGTCGGGTAAGCTTTTTACCGTGTCGGTGCGAAAGAGCGTTAATGCTGCTCGAATTATGTCGTATTTCGGCCACGAAAAGGGCGAAACCAGCTTAAAAATCAATTTCTCGAATTTCATATGTGACGATTGCCAAAAGGCTTTTATTCGTGGTGCGTTTCTTGCCTGCGGTGCCGTGTCGTCTCCCGAAAAGGATTATCATTTAGAGTTCAGCGTGCCGTATATGAACCTCTCAAAGAGCCTTATGACTGCACTCAGAGAAACAGAGCTTTCTCCTAAGCTCACAAATCGTAAGGGTTATAACATCATATATTTTAAGGACAGCGAGGAAATCGAGGATTGCCTTTATATTATGGGAGCAGGCAAGAGTATGTTCGATATGATGAATGTTAAAATCGTTAAGGAAATTCGCAACAGCGCCAACAGAAGGGCAAATTGCGAAACTGCAAATATAGAAAAAACCGTTACGGCAGCTTCACCGCAGCTAACGGCAATATTAAAAATTCAGGACAAGCAGGGGCTGGACAGCCTCCCTGACGGACTTCGCCAAATGGCAGAGGTCAGATTGGAAAATCCGTTGGCTTCTCTCGGCGAGCTTGCCGAAATGCTTGACCCGCCGATTTCCAAAAGCGGAGTAAACCACCGACTTTCCCGCCTTGTAAAAATCGCTAAAGAACTTTAACTTTATAGCCTCCCGTATCTCACAGGCTCCCCCTTGACAACGGTAGTCGTTGAGACTTTTACGATAGGCATTATATAAAAAAGGTGATATTATGTTTACACATCTCCATTTGCATACACAGTTTAGCCTGCTCGACGGTGCGTGTCGCCTCGGCGAGCTTGTTAGTCGTGCAAAGGAGCTGGGTATGACCTCTCTTGCAATTACCGACCACGGCAATATGTACGGTGCAGTCGATTTTTACAGAGAGTGCAAGGCACAGGGCATAAAGCCGATTATCGGCTGCGAGGTCTATGTTGCGCCGAGAAGCCGTTATGATAAGGATAAGGCGCTTGATTCGGGATATAATCACCTCATACTGCTTGTAAAAAATGAGACGGGATATAAGAATTTAATTAAGCTTGTGTCACAGTCTTATACAGAGGGATTTTATTTTAAGCCCAGAATAGACCGTGACCTGCTTGAAAAGCACAGCGAGGGACTTGTCTGCCTGTCTGCCTGCCTTGCAGGTGAAATACCGCAGCTTCTTTTGCAGAGAGATTATGAGGGTGCAAAGAGTGCGGCTCTTTGGTACGAGTCGGTTTTCGGTAAGGGCAATTATTTTTTAGAACTTCAAAATCACGGCATAGAGCAGGAACAGGTTGTACTCGACGGCGTTAAACGCCTCGGCAGAGAAACAGGCATTGAGCTTGTTGCCACTAATGATGTTCACTATGTAAATAAAGAGGATGCGGATGTTCAGCAGGTGCTGATTTGCATTGCGACCAATCACATTTTGGGCGAGGATACGGGACTTGAATTTCATTCGGATAATTTCTATCTGAAAAGCGAGCAGGAGATGAGAGAGCTTTTCTTTGATGTTCCCGAGGCTGTGGATAATACCGCACGCATTGCCGATATGTGCAATTTCGATTTTGAGTTCGGCAATACAAAGCTTCCGTTTTTTGAAACTCCCGATAATATGAATCACTTTGAGTATTTCAAAATGAAATGCTGTGAGGGTATGCGCCGACGCTACGGTGACAATCCTCCCCAGTCCTATATAGACAGGCTTGAATATGAGCTTGAAACAGTCGAAAAGATGGGCTATACGGACTATTACCTGATAGTTTGGGATTTCGTTAATTTCGCAAAGAATAAGGGCGTTCCGGTAGGCCCGGGCAGAGGCTCGGGTGCAGGCTCTATTGCCGCTTATTGCATAGGCATAACGGATATTGACCCTATGAAATATGACCTCATTTTTGAGCGTTTTCTTAATCCCGAGCGTGTTTCTATGCCCGACTTTGATATTGACTTCTGCTATGAAAGACGGCAGGAGGTTATTGATTATGTAACCCAAAAATACGGTGCCGACCATGTCGCTCAGATAGTGACCTTCGGCACTCTGCAAACAAGGGCGGCAATTCGTGATGTGGGCAGAGTAATGGGCTTGCCGTATAATCAGGTTGACGCTGTCGCTAAGCTTATCCCAAATGATTTTCATATCACTATTGATACGGCTGTAAAAAAGAGCAGTAAGCTCAGAGCCGCTATGGAGGATAACGCAGAGGTTAAGCGACTTATTGATACCGCACGCAGGGTGGAGGGTATGCCGAGAAATACCTCAACCCACGCAGCCGGTGTTGTTATTACTCACGACCCCGTGTCTGATTATGTTCCGCTTGCCACGAATGACGGCTTGGTCGTAACGCAGTATATTATGACCACCCTTGAGGAACTCGGACTGCTTAAAATGGACTTCCTCGGTCTGAGAACGCTCACCGTTATAAATGATTCGGCCAAAGCGTCGGGTGTGTCGGTTGACTCTATTCCCATTGACGACGCCTCAACCTATAAAATCTTTGCTTTGGGACAGACTGAGGGCATTTTTCAGTTTGAATCGGGCGGAATGAAGCAAATGCTGACTAATTTGAAACCTACCTGCCTTGAGGACTTGATTGCGGCAACCTCGCTCTATCGTCCCGGTCCGGCAAGTCAGATAGATACCTTTGTGCATAATTCAAATAATCCGCAGGACATTAAATACGAAACTCCTATGCTTGAGCCGATTTTGAAAAATACTTATGGCTGTATGGTGTATCAGGAGCAGGTTATGCAGATTTTCCGTTCGCTTGCAGGTTACAGCTTCGGCAGGGCAGATGTTGTTCGCCGTGCTATGAGCAAAAAGAAGCACGATGTTATGGAAAGAGAGCGTGCCTCCTTTGTTGACGGCTGTGCAAAAAATAACATTCCCCAGGCTGTCGCAAATTCTATTTTTGATAAAATGACCGACTTTGCTTCCTATGCGTTTAATAAATCTCACGCCGCCTGTTACGCTCTTGTTGCGTATCGCTGTGCGTATTTGAAAGTGCATCATACGGCAGAATTTATGGCGGCACTTTTAAGCTCGGTTTTGGATAATTCAAATAAGGTTGCCCGATACATCGCAGAATGTAAGCGATTGGGTATTCGCCTTGCTCCGCCCGATATTAACAGCTCTATGAAAGGCTTTACCGCCTCGGGTGATAAAGTCATTAATTACGGTATGCTCGGAATTAAGGGCGTAGGAAATGATTTTATCGAGGATATAATCAAGGAGAGAGAAAACGGCAGATTTACCTCATTAAAGGATTTTTGTGAGCGTATGCAAGGCTCTCGCTTTAATCGTCGTGCGCTTGAAAGTCTTATTCGTTGCGGTGCGCTTGATAACTTGGGAGCGAATCGTAAGCAAATGCTTCAGGTGCTTTCATTGTTACTTTCTTCTATCGAGGAGCGTTATCGCAAGACTATGTACGGTCAGGTCGGCTTGTTCGATTTGGGCGGCGAAAGAGCGACGGATGATGTTAAGCTTCCGGAGGTTGAAGAATTTTCAAAGAGCGAGCTTTTGCAGATGGAAAAGGAAATTACGGGACTTTATCTGTCGGGTCACCCTATGGATAAATACAGCGACTATGTTGAATCGTCGGGCTGTGTTCAAACATATGATGTGTTGGAGGCAGGCAAAAAGGGTGCAAGGCTAAAGGACTCCGAGAGGGTGTCGCTTTGCGGAATCGTTAATCATATTACGATTAAGCAGACACGCTCAAATAAAGCCAATATGGCATTTGTCACGCTTGAAGACTTGTACGGTTCGGTAGAGGTTATTCTTTTTCCTAACACCTTTACACGCTACGCTTCGCTTATCACACAGGGTAATGTCGTTACCGTAAACGGTACGGTTTCGGTCGAGGAGGATAAGGAACCTAAAATTTTGGTAAATTCCGTTTCGCTCCCCGATGCTTCTTTGCAAAAACAGAAAAGCAGAAAAAAGCGTATCGGCTTGTTTTTGAAATTCGGCACTCATTCCGACGAAAATGTCGGTAGGGCAAAGGAAATTTTGTCGAGCCATAAAGGCAGTCTGCCGCTGTACTTTTATTTTGAGGATACACGCAAGTATGAAATTGCCCCTCAAAGTAATTTTGTGGCCACGGACGATGCTTTGATTAATGAGCTGAAAAGCCTTTTGGGCGAGTCAAATGTTGCTGTAATTATATAATACTTGACAACATATGCCTTTTTAAGTAAAATAAATATAATATGTCGCTATATTATAATATTTAATTTATATAGTTAATTTGTGTTTGTAAATAAACGGAGGATTAGATTATGAAAACTATCGCAGTATTAACAAGCGGCGGCGATGCACCGGGTATGAATGCGGCTGTGCGTGCAGTTGTAAGAACAGCTTGTGAAAACGGAATTAAGGTTTACGGCGTTGTAAGAGGCTATAACGGTCTTATTAACGGCGATTTTATCGAAATGGACCTTCGCTCTGTTTCCGATATTATTAACAGAGGCGGTACAATCCTTTATTCTGCAAGAAGTAAGGAGTTCGCAACCGAGGAAGGCATGCAAAAGGCTATTGATACCTGTAAGAAGTTCGGTATCGAGGGCGTTGTTGTTATCGGCGGTGACGGCTCGTTCAGAGGCGCTCGTGACCTTAGCCAAAGAGGTATCCCTTGCGTTGGTATTCCGGGTACTATTGATAACGATATTGCTTGTTGCGACTACACTATCGGCTATGATACCTGCCTTAACACCATTATGGAAATGGTGGACAGACTTCGTGACACCTCAGAGTCACACGACAGATGCTCTGTTGTAGAGGTTATGGGCAGAAGAGCAGGCTACCTTGCTCTTAATGCAGGTATTGCTTGCGGTGCAACCTCAATCCTTATTCCTGAGATTCCTGTTGACATCGAAAAGGATGTTATTGGGCGTATGCGTAAGACTATGCTTACAGATAAAAAGCACTTCATCATTGTTGTTGCAGAGGGCTGTGATATTGATGTTCACGAGCTTGCCGCAGAAATTCAGGAAAAGACAGGCGTTGAGTCAAGAGCAACTGTTCTCGGTCACACTCAGCGTGGCGGTTATCCTACCGTAAGAGACAGAGTTATGGCTACAAGAATGGGTAACTATGCAGTAAAGCTTCTTATGAACAATATCGGCAATCGTGTTGTTGCTGCTCATAAAGAGAGCGTTGTTGACCACGATATTTTTGAGGCACTTAATATGAAAAAGTCTATTGATATGGAGCTTTATAAGATAGCCCTTGAGGTATCAATCTGACGCATCAGCTTAATATTTAGCATTTTAGGGGCGTTCGTTGTAACGCCCTTTTTGAATAAAGGAACACTTAAATAAATGCCCGTAAGAAAAAAGAGAAGAATAAAAAGAAAAATCAACAAACGCTTTTTTTCAGGTAAAAATATCGCTCCCGTTGTGGCTGTGATTATTGCCGTAATTGCGTTGATTATATGCACCGTTGTCGGCTCGTCAGGCAAAAAGCTCCCTAATCCCTTGCCCGATTTGAATAAGGATAAGGCGTTTGGAATTGATGTTTCGTATTATAACGAAGCTATTGATTGGGACACGCTCAAGGACGAGGTAGATTTTGTAATAGCCCGTGTGGGATATACAGGCTATGCAAACGGAAATATATGCCTTGATGAAAGGTTTGACGAAAATTTGAAGAGTGCAAACGAGGCAGGTATTCCTGTCGGAGTCTATTATTATACCCAAGCCACAACCGTTAAGGAGGCTCGCGAGGAAGCTCGTTTTGTTTTGCACCATATTAGAAAATATGATATTTCATTGCCTGTTTTTTTCGACTTTGAGTATGCGCAAAAGGACGGCGAGCCTGTCGGCAGGCTGTATGAGGCATCACTCGGCAAGGACGAAAGCACCGAAATCATTAATGCGTTTTGTAAGACGATTGAGGATGCAGGCTATCAAAGCGGTGTTTATGCCTCCAGCTCAACCTACAACACTCAGATTAAGACGGAAAAGCTTCTTAAATCCGCTTATATATGGGTTGCCGATTATAACAGTAAGGTTACATATAAAGGCTCTTGGGATATTTGGCAGTATACTCAGCAGGGCGAGCTTGACTCGGTCGGCTCACGCTTTGTTGATATGAATTATTGGTATTTGTAACGGAGAATTTATGAAAAAAATCATTTCATTGATAATCAGTCTTGCACTTGTAACGCTCAGTACGGTGCCTGTTTACGCATCGATGCATTCGGTGCTTAATATTAATTCGGCTTCGGTCGGTCACAAGGTTTCGCCGCATTTGTACGGTATCAGCCTTGACGATTCTGCATTTGCTGCCGACGGCGGTTTGAGCGCACAGATGGTTAATAATAACTCCTTTGAGTATTCGCTGAGCAATGAGCTTTCGTGGAGTGCTAAGAATATCCAAACACAGAGTTCAACTCAGTTTCCTATGAATAAGAATAACCCTACATATCAAACTATTACGGTTGATTCAAAGGGCGAGCTTACAAATTTCGGCTATCCTCAGCTTTTTGACGAAAAGGGAGAATATTCCTCGTCGGGTTTGGATAAGGGTGCAATGCACTTTAAGAAAGGCGAATCGTATACTTTCTCATGCTATCTTAAAAATGAAAATTATGACGGCAAAATCAGCGTCTGCCTCGATTCCCCGTCAAATAAGAATGATTCAGCCGAGCTTAATTTGTCGGGTATCAGCAAAAAAGCGTGGAACAAATTTACCGTAAAGCTCACTTCCTCAGCCGACGAAAAGGGCGCTCTTACAATTAAGTTCAGCGGAAGCGGTACGGTTTGTATCGACTTTGTAAGCTTGGTTGCCGACAGTAGCTACGGCTACGCTAACGGCACTTGGAAAAATGCCTATTTGCGTGCCGATTTGGTGGAGGCAATAAAAGCGGTTAAGCCTGCCTTTATTCGTTTTCCGGGCACCTGCACGGCAGAAAGCGACGATTTTTCTGCCATAACGAGCTGGAAAAATACAATCGGTCCTGTCGAGGGACGAACTCAATTTGTAAGCGTAAATAACGATACTAAATCAGGTGTGTATCTTAATAATTCGTCGTATGTCGGCTATCACGAGTATTTTCAGCTTTGTGATGATTTGGACGCTTCTCCGATACCCGAAATAAGTGCGGGTGTTGCGTGCCAGTCTAATTCCGAGTACGATTATTATGTTCAGGCACTTAATAAAACCTATATGACCGATGAGCAGTTTGAGGCTTATTTGGCTGAGCAGTATTCTCTCTCTAAAAGCGAAATCAAGCAGAGAATAGAATATATAAATTCACTCGGCATTAGCTCAAAAGAGGATTTTGATAATTATGTTTCCTCCGTGTCGCTCACTCCCGGCACGGACAAATTTAAGAATTATGTTCAAGACGCTCTCGATTTGATAGAGTACGCAAACGGCGACGCAAAAACTACATATTTCGGCTCGCTCAGAGCGCAAAACGGCAGTCCTCAACCGTTTGAAATGAAGTATATTCAGATTGGCGGAGATAATTTCGGAGAGGCTTATTGGCGAAATTTTGACGAGATAAAAAAGGCAATAAATGCCCGCTATCCCGATATTAAGGTGATTGCCTCTTGCGGTGTCGGATTTGAGGGTGCGGATTTTGATACTGCAAGAAATAAGATAACCGCATCTTATTCCGATACGGATATGTTTGAGAGCGTTTACGGCACTAAGGCAAAACCGCTGTCCTCTATGATTAGCAGATATGACAGCTATGCAAGAGACGGCGCAGGAGTGCTTGTGTCCGCTTCTTCGCTCGCTTTGGGCGAAAAGCCGCAGGGCAGAAATAATAATATTTATAATGCGTGCGATGTTGCGGCATTTATGCTCGGCGCAGAGAAAAACAGCGATTCCGTCGATATGGCAGGATATTCCAAGGCACTCGCAAAGTCGCTCAGCGATAAAACGAGCAGCTCATTGATTTGGTTTGATGATGAGAAAATTGCTCTTACTCCCGAATATTATGTTCAAATGATATTTGCCAATAATGTAGGCAATAAGACCATTTTGGCAGATTTTTCCGAACGACCAGAGGGGGTTACTCAAAGCGTAACCGTTGACGAAAAGTCGCAGGTGCTTTATGTTAAGCTTGTTAATAACGGCGGAAAAAGGGAAAAAATCAGCACAAATCTTAATGGATTTGATAATCTTACATCCGCCTTTGTGCTTGCTGTTGAGAGCGAGTATAAATCGGCGTATAATACTGTTAAAAAACAGACCGTTGCGCCGACAAGTAAGGAAATCCCTATCGAGGCTCAGTCCTTTTCTTTAACGCTTCAGCCGTATAGCGCAACTGTTGTAAGAATCCCTTACGGCACAAGTGTTGCCGCTTCGCTTTATAAAATACCCGATTCAATTAATACGGAGGTTAAATCGCCTATGTCTGCAAAAATGCTTGTTTTGCTTATGGTTGTCATCTTTGTTGTCGCAACCGTAATCACATATCTTCTTTATTCAAAGCTTGTCTTAAAGGGCAAGAAACCGAATTTCAAGAAAAAGAACGATAAAGATAAAAAAGAAGATGAATAAAATAAAACACCGACCGAGGAATTTCCTCGGTCGGTGTTTTGTCTATATCGTGTCTCATAGGCTCCCTTATTAGGGGAGAAAATTCTCAACGCTCCCCTTGTCAAGGGGAGATGTCAATGCTTTGCATTGACAGAGGGGTTTGCGTTACTCATTAACAGTGTTGTTGCAGTCGTTGTTGAAAAGCGGTCTGAATAGTGGCACTATCTCACCACCACTTCGTGGTTCCCTTGCTCAGCCGTAGACGGTCTGCTTTTCATTCATCTGAAAACAGACATAAAAATAAAAAGCCATTGATTATGCTGACTGAATTACTAAAATCAGTTAACATTTTCGATGGCTTAATTTATTAATCTTCGAATATAAACAAATTGTTTGGCGTGCAATCAAGAATATTGCATAACTTTTCAATGGTTTCCAATTGCAACCCTGTTAAAGTATTGTCGCAAAGTTTGTTTACAGTTTTATAAGTTGTCTGCATTTCCTTAACAAGCCAATACCTTGTTTTGCCCTTTTCATCAAGCAATTTCTGTACATTCATTTTAATCATAACATCACCAGTTAAATATTAACATTAATGTACCATAAATATAATTAACCAATCAGTAGTGTACCAATAGATTGACTATTTTGTTAAAATATGTATAATAGAGTTATAAAACATAAAATTAGGTGATTAAAAATGAAAGTATGTAAAATTTGTAATAATTTAGTTGAAGATGACTACAACTTTTGCACCGAATGCGGTTCAAATGAATTTAGAGATAGTATAATCACTAAAGGCAAAAAAGAAATTGAACAAAAATTAAATAACAATATTAGTAAATATCAAAATCAAGAAAAAATTACTCCTGATAGCATTACTAAAATGCAAGAAAAAAGTGCTGTAAATAATTACGAAATTCAAAATAACGAATTAACAGTAGATAATTGCGATGAAAATATGCTACGATTAAATAATAGTCGAAAAAATATAATTAAGAAAATTGTTATTCCTCTACTTTTAACTGCTGTACTTCAAATAATCGCATGGAAAACATCGCAATTATGGCTAATTTTCATCTGCATACCATTAATAATATTAGCACTCATTGGAATTAGGCAAGCAAGAAACACTTGCCCCGAATGCCACTCTTGGAATAGCTTGAAGGAAGTTAACAGGACAATAACAAATAGAACAGCTACGACTGTTAGAGAAAAAAGAACTGCAAAAACCTATAATTGTAACCGATCTAGTAACTATACGCGAAATATGGATAGTTATCAAGAAACAGAATATTATGTTGATGTGCCAGCAGAAACAATACATTATGATGTAGAGTTTAAATGTGAACATTGTGGTTTTACAACCAATAGAAAAATTTGCACAACCGATAAGATTTAAGAAGAGGAACTATCAATGAAGAAAATGTGTAAAAATTGTAATCAGGTTGTCAACGAGAAAGAAAAGTTTTGTCATTCCTGTGGTGCAAATGAATTTGAATACATAACTCTGCACTCCGAAGATGAAATTAACCTGAAAAAAGAAAAAATAAAATTAGAAAAAGCTGAAAAAAGAAAACAACGAATAAAAACCGTTAAAAAAATTTTTTTAATATTTGTTCTTATAAATGTAATTTTTTTTGTTATAATGCTGATTCTTGGTTTTTGTGGCGTATTTGATGATGACAGCACAACAACTGATGGGCAAACCAGTGAAAATTCAATAACGCAAAGCATTAACCAAAATTCTACAATAACATGTGACAATAATGTTCAAAATTCAGGACCAATAGAAATATCAGAATTATTTAGTAACAATTTGGAAAATGCAGAAAAAGTTCTTGAACCACAAAGTAAAGCACCTCAAGACTTGGATGCATACACAAGGCATACATATAATTGTGTGACCGTAATATGCGAATACGGAACTGACAATATTTACAGCATTTCCGTTGACTATACAAATAAAAATACAAATGTTGAGTATACAGTTTTCGGATTAACTCAAAATACTACTCGAATGAATTGGGACAACGCACTTGGAGAAATGTTTTATCAAGGATATGATTCAGACGGAAATCCTGTTTATTCTTATGAATTAGAATATGACGAAAACACCACCTACGATGTTGAAATTACTGCAACATCTGACTACCCTGATAAAATAACTGTTTACAAATATCAATACTAATAAAAAGGATGAATTAAATAATGAAGTTTATCGTTATTAATTCCTCAAAAAATTCGGGGAAAACACATACTTTGAATTATTTAATATTAAAATTATTAAGCAATGGGTATAATGTGATTTATTCTGACAAAACGATTTTGAATGCAAAAACAGATAAAGAAATTGAAAAGTTTTGTTCTGAAGATAAAATAGTTGATTTTAAAATCAAAGATAAAATCGTACGCATAATAGCTTTTGGTGATTCACAAAAACTTATGGAAAATGCCTTTGACAAATCCAAAAGTATTGATTTGTATGTTTGTGCCTCTCGTTCAAAAGGAAGTACTTGCAGTTACATAAAAGAGCAAGCAGGTGATAGTACGATTTTATGGCATAAAAAGTGGAAAGTAACATCAAGCAACAGCATTGAAAATCTTGATACAATTCACGAAAGAATAAATCACTTACAAGCAGATGAACTGTATTCAGAAATTCTTGAAAGCCTATAAATAAAGCAAACCCCGTCAATGATTTTTGGTCATTGGCGGAATTTTTTATGCTTTTATTAAATTCTTTTTGCTTTTGCCAAATTTCATTTATAAATAAGTTTGCGGAGCGAGTCCGCAATGCTAACATTGGAATATTTCCAAGTTCGTGCGGAAAACTATTGATAAAAAACAATAAACCATTTTAAAAGTAGGTGAATCCGATGGTAAAATATGTTTGTACTGTTTGCGGTTATGTCTATGAAGGCGATGAGTTGTCCGAAGATTATGAATGCCCGCTGTGCGGCGTCGGCGCCGAGCAGTTTGAAAAGGTTGAAGAATAAACGCAAAATGAGAACGCACCTTGTTTGACGAAATGCCAAGCAGGGTGCGTTTTTATTGTTTTGTTATTTGCTTATTTCTCCATCAAAGTAACCATTACCGCTTTTTGTGCGTGAAGACGGTTTTCTGCTTTTAACTGATCAGTTATATTCTCACATTGTGCAATCTGTTCTACCAACTGAAAGAACATCTCTTTCGCCTGCCGGCTCGGTCGGTGCTTCTGCACTTTGTGCAGAGGTCTCCACCGGAGACCCGCACCCTTCAGTCAGCCATGCTGACAGCTCCCTTAAAAAGGGAGGCTATGAGAAACCAAAAAGTGAGACAATAAAAAGTATTCCGTATAGAACATCTCACCACTTCAAATTATGCAGCTGACCCTTTTGCACTAATTCCGGGTAATCCCATTGGCGAAGCACCTCGTATGTGCCGATTGCCACAGCGTTTGACAAATTAAGACTTCTTATTATGCCTCTCATCGGCATACGCACGCAGAAATCGTGATTATCCTTTAACAGTTCCTCGGGCAAACCCTTTGTTTCTTTGCCGAAAACAAGATAGCAATGGTTAGGATACTCAATATCCGAGTGTGCCTGCTCTGCTTTGGTCGTGAAATAATAGAACTGTCCGCCCTTGTTTTTCTCAAAAAATTCCTCGGTGCTGTCATAAAAGGTGATGTCTAACTTGTCCCAATAGTCAAGACCCGCCCTCTTTACCTGCTTGTCCGTAATGTGAAATCCCATAGGGCCGACAAGGTGAAGTCTTGCGCCCGTTGCCGCACAGGTTCTTGCAATATTGCCTGTGTTTTGCGGAATTTCAGGCTCTATCAGCACTATGTTAAGCGAGTGTTCCATTTATATATACCTCTTCAATGTTAAATTTCTCGTCGGTTACGATAAGGTCGGCATATTTACCTACCGAAATCGAGCCGATTTTTTCATCTTCACCGATTGCTCTTGCCGGGTTAATTGTGCAGGATTTAATCGCCGTCTTAAAATCAATGCCGAAGTTGAGCAAATTCTTGAACTCGTCAAATACATTTGTAATCGAAGCGGCGATTGTGCCGTCCGATAAGCGTGCAACGGTGTAACCGTCCTTTACATATACTGTCTGACCGCCCAATTCAAATTCTCCGTTGCCGAGGCCTGCGCCACGCATAGAATCGCTGATTACGCAGGCTCTGTTCTCACCGAGAAGCTTAAACGCATTTCGCAAAACGGTGGGGCAAATGTGCGCTCCGTCACAGATAAGCTCGCAGGTAATGTTGCTGTCGAATGCGACGCCCACAACTCCTGCCTCACGGTGCGTCATAGGTGTCATAGCGTTGAATAAATGCGTTGCGTGATTAACTCCGTTCTTTATCGCCTCTGCCGTTTCTTCTGCGTTCGCCGCAGTGTGACCGATTGAGACGGTTGCCTTTTTGCTTGCGTGCTTGATAAATTCCTTGCTGTCGAATGCTTCGGGTGCTATGGTGATTAGCCTCATTAATCCGTTAGAGGCAGTATACAGCCTGTCGAAATCTTCGATTGTCCCCGGAACAACATAAGCCCCGTTTTGTGCGCCCTTTTTGCTCATTGCAATGAATGGACCTTCAAAATTGATTCCTGCAATCTTTGACCTGCCTGCCTTGCCGTCCTTTGCGTAATCAGAGATGACTCCTGCAATGTCGCACAGTCTGTCAATAGGTAAAGTCATAGTAGTGGGACAAAATGATGTAACACCCTTTTTAGCTAAATATGTTGCAATATGGTCAAGTGCCTCGGCAGTACCGTCGCTTGAGTCGCCTCCGTCACCGCCGTGGATATGTATGTCCACAAAGCCCGGCATAACTATTTTGCCGTTCATATCCTTGCCGTCGCCGTCGATTATGCCTATCTCCGCTATTTTTCCGTTTTCGATTTTTATGTCGCCGAATTCTTTTTCAAATTCTTCGTTGATAAAGGTGCAATTTTTCAATATCATTATTCATACTCCTTCAGTATTCTGAATGCAAGCTCCTCAAGTTGTTCAAAATGTTCCAATTTTCCCATTTCAGCTCTCAGTTTTGCTCCGCCTCGCATACCCTTGGTGTAATACGCTGCGTGGTGGCGAGCCTCTCTCATCGCCGTGTACTCGCCCTTGTATTCGATTATGCTCTGTATATGCTCCAGCATAACCGTCATTTTCTGCAAAACGCTCGGCTCGGGCAAAACCCTGCATTCGTCAAAATATGCGTTGATTCTTGAAAACAGCCACGGATTGCCCAACGCACCTCTGCCTATCATAAGCGCATCCGCATTCGTTTTTTCCAGCATTATTGTCGCCGTTTGCTCGTCGGTAATATCGCCGTTTGCGATTACGGGAATGCCGACGGCTTTTTTTACTTGTGCAATTATGTCGTAGTCAACGCTGCCGCTATACATCTGCTGCCTTGTTCTGCCGTGAACGGTGATTGCGTCTGCGCCTGCTTTTTCTGCAAGCTCCGCCATCTGCACTGCGTTTACGCTCTCGTCGTCCCAACCCTTTCGGATTTTAACGGTTACGGGAATGTCGACCGCCTGCACCACCGCCTTGGTTATTTCGTAAGCAAGCTCGGGCTTTTTCATCAGGCTTGCCCCTCCGCCGTTCATTGCGACTTTCGGAGCAGGGCAGCCCATATTTATGTCGATTATGTTCGGCTTGAAGTCAAGGCATTTTACCGCTGCCTGAGCCATAATTTCAGGGTCGTCTCCGAAAATCTGCGCCCCTGCCGGTCTGTCGTTTCCTAAGGTCAAAAGCTGAGCGCTCTTCTTGTCGCCCATCGTAAGCCCTTTTGACGACACCATTTCGCTCACCGTGTATGCCGCACCGTATTTTACGCAAAGCTCCCTGAACGCAAGGTCTGCTATCCCTGCCATCGGTGCTAAAAACGCTATGTGGTTAAATTCTAAATCCTTTATTTTCATATGTAAACCTTTTCACTTTCTTATGCCTAATATATCACAAAATATCTTTAATTACAATTATTATATATTTATTACATTAATATTGTGACAAATTACCATAATTTTGTAAAATGCCGAAAAGGTGCGTATTTTCTATTGACATATTTGTAATATTGTGTTACTCTTTTGTTACCTTAAAAAACAACAAAATATTGGATATTGCTATTGATATTTTTGTACTACACAATATGTTGTATACATACTTGAAAAATGACATGTATTTTGTTGATATAATTAATTACATTTTGGAAAAAAAGATGTGTCTTTTATTCCATTTTTTAATGTAGTTTGGTATAATGGTTTATGTGTGAATTTACACATATTTTTGATTTCGCTTTTAATACTACTAATATATGAATTTCCTCAAGGATTGGAGGGCTAAGGTTGGATAATTTTGTTATTAACGGCGGACACGAATTGTTCGGCGAGGTTAATATCAGCGGCGCTAAGAATGCGGCTGTCGCCATTATCCCTGCAGCTATACTTGCTGACGATACAGTCAGAATTGAAAACATACCGCAAATCAGCGATGTTCAGCTTATTATCGAAATTCTCGACAGAATGGGTGCGGATATTAAGCTTGTAAATAATAATACTCTCGATATTAATACTTCTAATATCAATTATCAGAGCGTTCCGTATGAGCTTACCTCACATTTCAGAGCAAGCTATTATTTAATCGGTGCAATGCTCGGCAGATTTAATCAGGCAGAGGTTGCTATGCCGGGTGGCTGTAACTTCGGAGTAAGACCTATTGACCAGCATATCAAGGGTTTTGAGATGCTCGGCGCAGATGTTGACATAGTGGACGGTATGGTTTGCGCAAAGGCTGAAAAGCTTATGGGTACATCTATATATATGGATGTTGTGTCCGTAGGCGCTACTATTAATATTATGCTTGCCGCCGTTAAGGCAAGAGGACTTACAATTATCGAAAATGCCGCAAAAGAGCCTCATATTGTAGACCTTGCGAATTTCCTTAACTCTATGGGTGCGGATGTCAGAGGCGCAGGTACGGATGTTATCAAAATTCGTGGCGTTGAAAAAATGCACGGCTGTACCTATTCTATCATTCCCGACCAAATCGAGGCAGGCACATATATGGTTGCTGCCGCTGCGTGTGGCGGTGATGTTCTTGTTAAGAATGTTATTCCTAAGCACCTTGAGTCTATTTCCGCAAAGCTTGAGGAAGCAGGCGCAGAGGTTATCGAGTATGACGACGCTGTTCGTGTAACAAGATTTAAGGCTCTTAATAAGTGCAATGTTAAGACTATGCCTCATCCGGGATTTCCTACCGATATGCAGCCTCAGATGGCAGTGCTTTTGGCTATTGCAAACGGTACGAGCATTCTCTCCGAGAGCGTTTGGGATAACCGTTTCCAATATGTAGGACAGCTTCTTCGTATGGGTGCCGATATTCAGGTTGACGGTAAGGTTGCCGTTATTGTCGGTGTGCCTAAGCTTGCGGGTGTATCCGTTAAGGCTACCGATTTGAGAGCAGGTGCGGCTATGATAATTGCCGGACTTGTTGCCGATGGTACTACAACGGTCGAGGATATAGTTTATGTTGACCGAGGCTATGAGGATATTGTCGAAAAGCTTTCTGCACTCGGTGCGGATATTAAAAGAGTGTCCGTAAACGACGATACTGCTGTTCAAACAGCAGGCTAAAATATAAAATCAATCCTCGTCGCACGGCGGGGATTTTTTATCATAATTCAGGAGGTGAAAATATGTCTAAGGCTTGCCAGCTTTTTTCGGGCAGTAAGGGTAATTCTATTTATGTTGCCTGCTCGGGCGGAAGATTTTTGGTTGATGCCGGTGTAAGTGCAAAACGATTGGAAAACGCTTTGGGTGAAATCGGAGTTGAGCCGTCAAGTCTTTCGGGCATATTTGTCACCCACGAGCATACCGACCATATCAGCGGACTGCGTGTTTTTGCCTCACGCTATAATCTTCAGGTGTATGCCCACCCCGATGTTATTGCCTCTATGCGCAGTACTGGAAAGATTGACGATAAGGTAAGGATTGCCGATTTGACCTCGTCTATCGAGCTGTCGGGTGTCAGAATTATACCGTTTGAAAACAGTCACGACAGCGTTGCCTGCCTTGGTTATCGGTTTGATTTGAGCGACGGCAGAAGCGTTTGCGTTTGCACCGATACTGGCTATGTTACCGATGACGCAAAAGAAAAAATGACTGGCTGTGATTTGGCTTTTCTTGAGTCTAATCACGAGGTTACCATGCTTCAAAACGGCAGCTATACATATCAGCTCAAGCAGAGGATTTTGTCACCGACGGGACATCTTTCAAATTTCGCCTGTGCCGAATATGCCTGTGATTTGGTTAAGCACGGCACTACACGAATTGTTTTGTCGCATATCAGTAAGGAAAATAATATGCCGGACATAGCTTATCAAACAACCCTTTGTGCCTTGAATCAAGAGGGTTTTAAGGAAAATGTGGACTTTAGATTAAGCGTGTCTGACGAGGTAAATCACGAAAGACCGATTGTTTTATGATTAAGGTTAATGTTATCGCAGTAGGAAAATTAAAGGAAATGTATCTTAGAGATGCCTGTGATGAGTATATTAAGCGACTTGGTGCATTTTCTAAGGTGAGCGTTGTTGAAATCGGCGAGGAGCGTTGCGGCGATAACCCGTCTGACAGCGAGATAGAAAATGTAAAGATTAAAGAGGGAAAGCGAATTATCGCAAAAATCCCTAAATCATCATTTATTATTCCCCTTTGTATCGAGGGTACGCAGTATTCCAGCGAGGATTTTTCAAAAAAGCTTGAGAGCGTTCAGCTTGCAGGCTCTGGAGAGATTACTTTCATTATAGGCGGCTCGTTCGGTCTCAGCGATGAGGTTAAATCGCTCGGTAAAATGAAGCTTTCGTTCGGTAAATTGACCTTGCCTCATCAGCTTATGCGTGTTGTGCTTTTGGAGCAGGTTTATCGTGCTTTTTCGATTTCTAATAACAGTAAATATCACAAATAAAATTGTTCGCCTCGGTAAAACTAATACCGAGGTGTTTTTTATGTATAAAAAGGGAAGAACATATTTTTTTGATGCTCCCGCATTGATAGTCGCTTCTGCCGGTGTGGCAGGAAAAAAAGAGGGAGAAGGGCCTCTCGGCGAATATTTCGATGAGGTTTTTGAGGATACGGCTATGGGAGTTGATACCTTTGAGCAAGCGGAATCAGCAATGCTTCGTGAGGCTTTTGTCCGTGCGTTGTCAAAGGCAGGAAAAGCTCCGTCTCAGGTCGATTTGGTAATGTGCGGAGACTTGCTTAATCAGTGTGTCGGCTCGTGTTTTGCGCTGAAGGATTTAGATATTCCGTTCGTCGGTATGTACGGCGCTTGCTCTACCATGGCGCTGACTCTTTGCAATGCTTGTTTTGCCGTTGATGCAGGGGCAAACACCGTTGCCGTCGGTGCTTCAAGCCACTTTGCCTCCAGTGAAAGACAGTTTCGTTTTCCTCTCGAATACGGCGGTCAGCGACCTCAAACTGCTCAGTGGACGGTTACGGGAGCAGGCTCTGCCGTTGTGCAAAATCCCGATAACGCAAATCAAAATGAGAAAAACTCACCGCATATTTCTGCCGTTCGTGTAGGTAAAATTACAGACCTCGGTATCAAAGACGCAAATAATATGGGCGCAGCTATGGCTCCTGCCGCAGCTGATACAATAGGCGGCTTTCTTGCGGATACCGGTACAAGCCCCGAGGATTACGATATGATTGTAACGGGCGATTTGGGGCTTACGGGTACGGCTCTTTTGTATGAACTTATGGATAAGGAATACGGTGTGGATATTCGCAGCGTTCATAAGGATTGCGGACTTATGATTTTTGATTTGAAAAAGCAGGATGTTCATTCGGGAGGGTCGGGTTGCGGTTGCTCGGCAAGCGTGCTTTGCTCGTATTTGCTCGGCGAAATGAATAAGGGTCGATTGCATAAAATTCTTTTTACCGCAACGGGCGCTCTTATGTCTCCAACCTCGTGCAAGCAGGGACAGTCTATCCCGTCCGTTGCCCACGCCGTGCTTATCGAAAAATGAGACTTTTCGTAATCCCAAAATCCTCGTTTTTTGTAAAAAATCGTCTGTTTTCGGCACTTTTGCACCTTTAGTGATTTTTCACAAATTTTTCTTTTCTCTATTGACGAAATTGCTATTAGTATATATTATATTAAATATATTAAGAAAAAGTTATTTTTAGTTGTTGTTGAGGGGAAAAAATGGCATTTGAAAAGGTTTGGCTTTCATCGCCGACAATGCACGGCGACGAATTAAAATATGTAACAGAGGCTTACGAAACAAATTGGATGTCAACCGTAGGTGCGAATATCAACGAGGTTGAAAAACAGATTTGTGAAAAGGTGGGCTGTAAGTATGCGGTTGCACTTTCTGCCGGAACGGCGGCGCTTCATCTTGCCGTGAAGCTTGCAGGCGTTAAATCGGGGGATAAGGTGTTCTGCTCGGATATGACTTTTGACGCAACGGTTAATCCCGTGGTTTATGAGGGTGGTATTCCTGTTTTTATTGATACAGAATATGATACTTGGAATATGGACCCTGTCGCTCTTGAAAAAGCGTTTGAGCTTTATCCGGAGGTTAAGGTTGTGGTAGTTGCTCATCTTTACGGCACTCCGGGTAAGATTGACGAGATTAAGTCTGTCTGTGATAAGCACGGCGCAATAATCGTTGAGGACGCTGCCGAATCTCTCGGCGCTACATATAAGGGCGCGCAGACAGGCACATTCGGTGCATACAACTGCATTAGCTTTAACGGAAATAAAATTATTACAGGCTCAAGCGGCGGAATGCTTCTGACAGACGATTTGGAAGCGGCAAACAAGGCACGCAAGTGGTCAACTCAGTCAAGAGAGAACGCACCTTGGTATCAGCACGAGGAGCTTGGCTACAATTACCGAATGAGTAATGTAATCGCAGGTGTGGTTCGTGGTCAGATTCCGTATCTTGAGGAGCATATCGCACAGAAGAAGGCAATTTATATGCGATATAAGCAAGCGTTTAAGGATTTGCCGGTTAAAATGAATCCTTATGATGAAAAAAATTCAGAGCCAAATTTCTGGCTTTCGTGTATGATTATTGATGAGGACGCAATGTGTAAGCAGGTTCGCTCCGAGCAGGATTATTGCTATGTCAGCGAAAAAGGCAAGACCTGTCCTCACGAAATTCTTGATAAACTTGCAGAGATTAACGCAGAGGGCAGACCGATTTGGAAGCCGATGCATATGCAGCCGATTTATAGAATGAACGGCTTTGTTACACAGGACGGCAACGGCAGAGCGAGAACGAATGCGTATATTGCAGGCACAGCGAATGACGTCGGAATGGATGTTTTCAACCGTGGTCTTTGTCTCCCGAGCGATAATAAAATGACCCCCGAGCAGCAGGATAGAATAATTGAAGTAATTAAACGCTGTTTTGAATAAGTGGACGGTGAATTATGATATATAAGTACATAAAGCGAATTCTTGATATAATTTCATCATTGCTTGCGATTATTCTTTTGTCTCCGTTGCTTTTGGTTCTTACCATAATGGGGGCAGTAGAAATGAAAGGCAATCCGTTTTTTACTCAGGAGCGACCCGGTAAGAACGAAAAGATATTTAAGCTTATAAAATTTCGCACAATGACAAATGCAAAGGATAAGGACGGAAACCTCCTGTCTGATGCAGATCGACTTACAAAATACGGAAAATTCCTCAGAAATACAAGCCTTGACGAACTGCCGGAGCTTTTCAACATCCTCAAAGGCGATATGTCCGTCATCGGCCCAAGACCTTTGCTGGTTCAGTATTTACCAAGATATAATGAATATCAGCACCGTCGCCATGAAGTCAAACCCGGGCTTTCAGGATGGGCACAGGTAAACGGCAGAAACGCAATTAGTTGGGAAGAAAAATTTGAGTTTGATGTTGAATATGTTGATAATTATTCGCTGTCAATGGATATAAAGATTTTATTTATGACAATTTTGAATGTCCTTAAAAGAGACGGCATTAGCTCGCAAACAAGCGTAACAATGGAGGAATTTATGGGAACACCGGAAAAGGAAGCAGTAAATGTCTAAATCGGTTGTTATTATTGGCGCCAGTGGTCACGGAAAAGTAATTGCGGATATAGTTATTAAGTCAGGAGATACTGTTGTTGGATTTCTTGATGATGGTGTTGAAAGAGGCATGCTTGTAGCCGGTATTGAGGTTTTAGGCAAAACTGAAGATTATAAAGATTTTGCAGATTGTGAGTTTGTCATTGCAATAGGAAATCCTTATATAAGAGAAAAAATTGCCGATATGCTACCGGTCAAATGGTATACAGCAATTCATCCAAATGCTGTTATTTCAAGTCTTGATGTTGAAATTGGTGAGGGAACGGTTGTAATGGCAAATGCCGTTATCAATTCAAGTGCTAAAATCGGCAAGCATTGTATTATAAATACGGGAGCGATAGTTGAACACGATAATGTTCTTGAAGATTATGTTCACATTTCACCAAACGCGACACTTTCAGGAATTGTTACAGTTGGAAAGTCAACACATATCGGTGCCGGGGCATGCACAAAGCAGGTGTTGAATATCACATCGGATTGTGTGTTTGGAGCCGGTTCGGTGATTGTTAAAGATATTACAGAAAGCGGAACTTATGCAGGCGTGCCTGTAAGGAAGATTAAATGAGAGTTTTAGTAATTGCAAATATAGATATTGGTCTTTATAAGTTTCGAAAAGAATTATTGCAAAGGCTAATTGATAATGGCAATGAGGTTTATATTTCATTACCGGACGGTGATTTAGTTCAAGCTATGGTAGACATGGGATGTAAATTTATTGATACTGCTGTTGACAGGCGAGGTATTAATCCTGTAACGGACTTGAAGCTTTTTCTAAATTATTGGAAAATTATCGGTAGGGTCAAGCCTGATTTAATTATTACATATACGATTAAGCCAAATGTGTATGCAGGTATAGTTTCGGCAATTAAGCGTAAGAAATATGCGATTAACATCACAGGCCTTGGAACAGCTTTCCAAAAGCAAGGCATATTTCTTAATTTGATTGTTATGTTATACAAGCTTGCTTGTAAGAACGCACACACAGTTATCTTTGAAAATTGTGAAAATATGCAGTTGTTTCTTGATTATGGAATTGTAAAAGAAGAACAATGCTTGCTTAACGCAGGTGCCGGTGTTAATTTAGAGGAATATTCATTTGAAAAGTATCCATCATCAGAAAAAATCAAGTTTCTTTTTATCGGAAGAATAATGCAAGAAAAAGGAATTGACGAGTTATTTGAGGCTGCTAAAAGAATCAAGAGTGAATACGGCAATGTCGAGTTTGATATTGTCGGTATGTATGAGGATAACTATGAAGAAACGGTAAACAAACTTGTTGATGATGGGATTATCAATTTCTATGGGTATCAAAATGATGTTAAGCCGTTTATCGAAAAGGCGCATTGTTTTGTCTTGCCTTCTTGGCATGAGGGTATGGCAAATACAAATCTCGAATGTGCCGCAATGGGCAGACCGCTTATTACAAGTAATATTCACGGCTGCCTTGAGGCAGTTGTTGAAAATAAAAGCGGCTATTTATGTGAACGAAAAAATGCAACCAGTCTGTATGACTGTTTGAAAAAATTTATCGAGCTTCCGTATGATCAAAAAGTTGAAATGGGCAAGCAATCCCGTATTCATATGGAAAAGGTTTTTGATAAGAACAAAGTTGTTGACGAAACGATTAAAGAGTTGTTTTGATTATATAACAAACATAATTATTTGCTTTGAATGAAAGGTGTATTTATGAGAGTAAGTGTATTGATGGGCATTTATAATTGTGAATCAACATTGCCTATTGCATTGGATAGTTTGTTAGAACAAACTTTTTCTGATTGGAAATGTATAATGTGTGATGATGGCTCAACAGACAATACATATTTAGTGGCTAAAAAATATGTTGATAAATACCCTCGACATTTTTATTTGATTAAAAACAATATTAATCAAGGATTAAACGCTACCTTAAACAAATGCCTTTCATTTGCAGATACAGAATATATAGCCAGAATGGATGGAGATGATATATCTCTTCCGTTAAGATTTGAAAAAGAAGTATCTTTTTTAGATGAACATAAGGAGTATGATATTGTAAGTACGCCTATGATTCTTTTTGATAAACAAGGAGATTTTAAGATAGGAATTGCTATTAATGAACCGACTGTAAAACAAGTTGTTTGTGATAGCGTCATTTGTCACGCTCCGTGTATGATAAGAACAAAGGCTATAAAATCAATCGGTGGTTATAGTACAAAAAAAACAACTGCAAGAGTTGAAGATGTTGATTTGTGGATTAGATTATATGCAAATGGTTCTAAATGTTATAATTTGTCTGAGCCTTTGTATAAGATGCTGGATGATAGGAATGCAGTGAGTAGAAGAAAATTCAAATATAGAGTGAATTCTACTAAAACCAGAATATCAGGATGTAAGATTTTTAATTTAGATTTGATATGTTATTTGAAATGTTTTAGTCCGATAATTATAGGGCTTTTACCTAAACCGGTGTATATATTTTTACATAGAAAGAATAAAAGATGAAAATTGATGAACTTTTACCAGAGGTAAAGAAAATAGAAGTTGAAATACTTTGTGTTATCGATGGCTTTTGTAAGAAAAACAATATTTGTTATTCTCTTGCATATGGCACATTAATAGGAGCGATTCGTCATAAAGGTTTTATACCGTGGGATGATGATATAGATTTGTGGATGTCAAGAGATGATTACAATAGGTTTATAGAATCGTGGCAAAAGAATCCTGTTGAAGGATATATATTGCAAAATACAGATTTGGAATCGGATTTCAATCAGAATTTTACTAAAATCAGAAAGGATAATAGTGCCTTTATTCAATCTGAAGAAGAAAAACAAAAGCATTACCATAAAGGTATATTCGTTGATATTTTTCCTTTGGACAGAGTTGCAAAAACAAAAACAGGAATAGTTAAACAAAAAATCTATGCCGTGTTAACAATGTTATTTTATAGAAAATTTTCTCCTCCAAATGAAAGAGGGTTGAAAAAAATAATTTCAAAAATGCTTTTATTTATTGTACCAAAGAGTCAATATGATAATTTAAGAAAGTATTTTGAAAAAAAATATTTATCTTTATGCGGAGATCAAACTTGCAAATTTATTAGTAATTCAACATATGAGTGCTTAAATTTATATTATGATTTTGACATGATGGATACTTTTGTTGATTTAGAATTTGAAGGTAAAAGATTTCCTGCTGTGGCAAAGTGGGATCATGCTTTGAAAGTAGAGTATGGAGATTATATGAAATTGCCCTCCAAAGAAGAACGGGTATGGAAACATAATCCTCTTTTAATTAATTTTGAGAAAAATTACAGTAATGATATTTTGTGATTTTTATGGTCCGATTTTGCTGATAAACAAAGTTATGGAGGCTGTTTATGTGGAAGATAATTCCGGTAATTACTATATGTATATGTGCTGCATTTTTTTCCGATAGGTTTTCCCGAAAGGATGAAAGACTTAACGGATATGTGTATAAAGAAAAGTTTATATGGACTATTGCAATCGTAGTTTCAGCAATTTTCGCAGGATTAAGAACGAGGTATAATGATACCGGAACCTATCTTGAAACATATAACCTATTAACTAATTCAAATTTTGATTTTTCGGATATAAAATGGAACTTCGGTTCAAATTTCGGTTATAATGTTGTAACAATTACTCTTAAATCATTAGGCTTTAGCAATAACGGGTATCTTATGGTTTTTGCCATTGTCACCTACGGAATATATATTTGGTTTATCCATAAGTATTCTACCGACTTTTTAATGTCGATGTTTTTGTTCATCTGCCTTGTTTTTACATTTCCGCTTGCGGCTATAAAACAATGTGTTGCCGTAGCATTTTGTTTGCTCGCTGTTGATAAGGCAATAAATAAAAAATGGTTTTGGTTTATATTTTGGATATTGATTGCAGAGTCGTTTCATGCATATTCATTCATGTACTTGATTGTTCCGTTATTGTTTTTTGTACCGTGGCAGGACAAAAGAACGGTTATGTGGATAATTATATTTTTCTTTGCCGGAATTTTGCTTCGACCTATGATAGGTACAGTACTTAGCATTACGGATGCACTTGGCGAGGAATATACTGCCGAGTCATTTAATGAAGGCGGAGTTAATCCTCTTAGACTTTTGGTTTGCCTTGTACCGCTTGTGCTGTCATTTATTTTGCGAAAGCAAATAAACGACCCTTATAATGAGGTTAATCGTGCCGAGGGTTTATGTATGAATCTTGCTTTTCTTAACGGTGAGATAATGTTCGTTGCGCTTTTCGGTACGGCAAATTATTTTGCAAGGCTTGCAAATTATTTTTACATTTTCCCTGTTATTGCATTGCCGAGACTGTTTAATATGGTAAATCCTAAGTGGCGAACGCTTATGAAAGTATGTGTCGTTGTTTGTTACCTGGCATTTTTCTATTATGAAATCAATATTGTTCATGGTCGCTTTGATGATGATTTTAGAAGTATAGCATTTAATGAATTCCATTTTTTTAGTCTAAAGTAAAAATTTTTTATAACATTTAAGTTGGTTATAGTTGAATCTATTTATAGAAATTATAAAAATATGAAATTAGTTGGTTAAGTTAAGTTAAGTGTTTTAGTATTAGTGTTATTTAATTAAAATGAATGAAAAAATCTTAAAATTTACTAAAAAATATAAAGAACTTTGGAAGTTTATTAAGTTCACTTTTACCGGTGCAAGCACCTCTATTTTAGAAATGGTTGTTTTTGCATTGCTTCAGTATGTTGTGTTTAAGTCTCTAAATGAGGTGCCGGTTACCGATAATGCAATTCTGTCCTTTTTGGGCATTGAATATAAGGGATATATGTGGAGTTACTTTATAAGTGCTATTGTCGGCTATACCGCTTCATATATAATGAACAGGAAGCTTACATTTAAGTCCGATGCAAATATAGTGTTATCCACAATTTTATATGTTATAATGGTGGTTTTCACTGTAGTATTTAATACATGGTTCGGTTCGTTTCTCGGCACTTGGATAAAGAACAACGGTTATGATAGTTTTTGGATTGTTATGCTTACTAAATTAATTGTTATGACTGTTCCTACAATTTGGACTTATCCTCTTCAGCGTTTTGTTATTCATAGACGTTCAAAAGAAGATTAAGTTTATATTATTCTTAAATATTAAAGTAGAGGATTTTATAAATGGAAACAGTAAATAAAGCTATAATAATGGCTGCCGGTTTAGGCAATAGATTATCTCCTGTCACGAATAATACGCCTAAGCCTATGGTAAAGGTAAACGGCGTCAGAATGATTGATACAATTATTGATGCACTTCATTATAATGGAATAACTGAGATTTATATAGTTGTTGGCTATCTTAAAGAAAAGTTCAACAAACTCTGTGAAAAATATCAGGATTTAATTTTTATTGAAAACCCTTATTTTGAAAAATATAATAATATTTCATCACTTTATGTTGCAAGAAATCATATTTCAAATGCATTTATAATTGACGGAGATCAGGTTGTAAAAAACTCAAAAATATTTCATCCCGAATTTGAAAAATCAGGTTATTGTGCAGCATGGAGCGAAACGACAAATGAGTGGCTGATGCAGGTAGAAAATAATACTGTTTTAAGCTGTTCCCGAGTTGGAGGGGTAAACGGATGGCAGTTATATGGACTGTCAATGTGGACCGAAAACGACGGCAAAAAACTTGAAAAGCTTGTTGCCCAAGAATTTGAAAAAGGCAATGTTGATATTTACTGGGACGATGTCGCAATGTTTGAGCATTTTGAAGATTTTGATTTAGGAATTCGTAAAATTAATCATGGCGATATTATGGAAATTGACAGTTTTGATGAGTTAGTTTGTGCTGATAATTCGTACATTAAGTTAAAAAAATAGATTTATGAAAAAGAAAATTTTTATTTTTTCGCACGCTATGGAAATCGGCGGAGCAGAACGAGCTTTGCTCGGATTGTTAAACAGTATTGATTATTCAAAATATGATATTGATTTATTCTTGCTTAAACATAGTGGGGAACTGCTGGATTTAATACCAAATGAGGTTAATCTGTTGCCTGAAATACCTCAATACAGTGCGCTTATGATGCCTATGGTTCAGGCGCTTAAAAATGGTCGGATTGCCGTTGTTTTAGGCAGATTGAACGGTAAAATCAAGGCTAAGAATTATAGCATTAAGTATCCTGCTCAAAGCAGCGCCGTTGCCATTGATTACAGTCATAAATATGTCGTTGACTCTTTGCCCAAGATAAATGATAAAAATTATGATTGTGCAATCAGTTTTTTAACACCGCATTACGTCGTTTCTAAAAAGGTAAATGCAGACAAAAAAATTGCTTGGATACATACGGATTATTCAACTATTGAAGTAGATGTTCAGTCTGAATTACAGATGTGGTCACGCTTTGACAATATCGTTTCTATTTCGGATGATGTCACTGCTGCATTTTTGAAAAAATTCCCTAAACTGAAAAGTAAAATTGTCTTGATTGAGAATATTCTTTCTAAGACGTTTATTGAAGAACAATCCAATGAGTTTGATGTGTCAAATGAAATGCCTGCCGATTCAACTAAGTTACTTTCTGTTGGCAGATTTTGCGAAGCAAAGAATTTTGATAATGTTCCGGAGATTGCAAGTCTTGTTAAAACAAAAGGTATAGATTTTAAGTGGTACATTATCGGTTATGGCAGTGACGAAGCATTAATTAAATCAAAAATTGCCGAGTACAATATTAGCGATACAGTAATTATACTCGGTAAAAAAGATAATCCTTATCCGTATATTAAAGCGTGCGATATTTATGTTCAGCCCTCAAGATATGAGGGTAAATGCGTAGCTGTCAGGGAAGCACAGATATTGGACAAGCCGGTGGTAATTACAAATTACACTACGGCGCAGAGTCAACTTAATGACGGCTTTGACGGAGCGATTGTTCCGATGGATAATGCAGGCTGTGCAAATGCGCTTGCAGATTTTATTCTTGATAAGGATAAGCAAAATCAGTTTATATCCAATATGAAAACAACGGATTATTCAAATCAAAACGAAGTAGAAAAGATTTATAAACTTATCGGAGATTAGTATGATACCGAAAAAAATTCATTATTTTTGGTTTGGCGGAAACGAAAAACCAAAAAGCGTTAAAAAGTGCATAGATAGCTGGAAAAAATACTGTCCGGATTATGAAATCATTGAGTGGAACGAAAGTAATTTTGACATTCATTGTATGCCTTTTGTGGAGCAGGCTTATGAAGCGAAAAAGTATGCGTTTGTGTCCGATGTTGCACGTCTTATGATTGTTTATAAATATGGCGGAATATATATGGATACCGATGTTGAGGTTATTAAGCCACTTGATAATTTGCTTGATAATAAAGCTTATATGGGGTTTGAAAATGACGAGAATGTCGCTTCCGGATTGGGCTTTGGTGCAGAGGCGGGACTGCCTTTTTTTAAGGAACACATTGATGTTTATAAGGATTGGCAGTTTATCAATTCGGATGGTACATATAACCAAATAGGCTGTCCAAAGGTTGCAACGGATTTGTTCAGAACAAAGGGTATAAAGCTCGACGGTACGGAGCAAACAGTGTGCGATGTTCACATTTATCCGGCAGAATACTTTAATCCTTATGACAGCATTACGGGTAAGCTGTCAAAGACAAAGAATACTTATTCAATCCATTGGTATGATGCAAGTTGGAGCGGACAGTCTGCTACACAGTTGAAAGTTAAAAGATTTATTAGAAGAATAATAGGTAAAGAAAAAGCGGAAAAGTTAGCAAATATAAAAAATGATAATTAAAACTATAACTTGTCAAAAAGTTAATAATCATGGTGCAACATTGCAGGCATATGCATTAATGCATTATTTGGAATCATTAGGAAATGATGTTGAAATAATTGATTATATTCCCGAAAGATTTAATCATTTTAGGCCTTTTGTTTGCAGCACTGAAAAATATGCAAAGAATGTCTTTTTGAAAACTGCCTATATATGTGCAAAGTTTCCCTCAAGGCTTGCCGAATATTTGAAATACAAAAACAGTTTGCGAAAAACTAATTTCGAGAATTTTTGGAACAAGTATTATCATTTAACAAAATGTTATAAAACATTTGATGAATTAAAGAACAATCCTCCTGAGGCGGATTTATATATTGCGGGCAGTGATCAAATATGGAATACAATGATGGAAAACGGTAAAGATCCTGCATATTATCTTCAATTTGTCAAAAACGGTATACGAGCTACTTATGCTGCTTCGTTTTCTGTATCGGAAATTCCCGATGAGTTGAAAAATCAAACTAAGGCTTTTATTGAAAGCATAGATTATGTTTCGGTTAGAGAAAAATCAGCACTGAAAATCTTAGATGATTTAGGAATTAAAGATGCTTGTGTCGTACTTGATCCTGTGTTTTTGTTAAGCAGAGAAGAATGGGATTGTGTAGAAAGCAAAATGGAATTTGACGACAAGTACATTCTTGTATATGATTTTGAAAATTCCGATAGCGTGAAGTCTTTTTCCTTACAGTATGCAAAGGAGCATAAAGTTAAGATTTATTCTTTATATAATAGTGATTATTGTGATAAATGTTTTGAAGATTATGGACCGGATGTATTTTTATCACTTATTAAAAATGTAGATTTTGTTGTTTCTAACAGTTTTCATGCCACTGCTTTTTCCGTTATTTATGAAAAGCAATTTGCTGTAATTAAGAGACAGGAGAGTATTAATTCTCGAATGGCAGATCTTCTTGATACTTTTTGTATTAATGATAGATTCACGGAAAAGTATAGAGATTTTGAAGATATTAATTATGAAAACATAAGACCAAATGTCGAAAATGAAATAAAAAAATCTAAACAATTTTTAGATAAAGTTTTGGAGAAAAGTAAGTAATGCAGAAAAAAAGCGTTTTATTTGTTATTAATTCATTGGACTGTGGCGGAGCTGAAAAAAGTTTAGTCTCTTTATTATCCTTATTTGATTATTCGAATTACGAAATCGATTTGTTATTATTTAGAAGTGGCGGATTTTTTGAAGAATTGCTTGATGAAAGAGTGCATGTTTTACCACTTCCGAAATTCAATCAGTTTTGCAACATGTCATTAAAAGAACAAATAAAAACACTAAATCTACGGTTTCTGTTTACAAGATTAAGGCTCGCAAAAGCGTTAAGAAAAAATAAAGAATCCAAAAATAGTTCGCATGAAGCTGAAGTTTATTGGCGAAATTGTAAAAACGCATTTGAACAACTTGACAGGAAATACGATTTGGCAATAGGTTGGGGTCAGGGTCTGCCTGTAAAGTATGTTTCTAATAGAGTAGAAGCAAAGAAGAAAGCAGTGTGGATTAATGCTGATTATGAAGCAGTTGGCCATAGGCGAGAAGACGATTTGGTTAATTTTTCTAAAATTGATTATATTGTTTCTGTTTCTGACAGCCAAAACGAAAAAATGAAGCGTGTTTTCCCTGAATACGTTGACAAATGTATAGCGATTTACGATGTTAATAATGCTGAATTAATAAAAAAAATGGCAAATTCGGAGAATCTCCTTGATAATTATAGCGGTAAAAAAATTGTCACAGTCGGAAGATATAATGATTATAAAGGCTATGATATGGCTATTGATGCATGTAAAATTCTTATTGATAAGGGTTACGATGTGCATTGGTTTGCTGTAGGTGAAGGACCCGAAAGGATTAATCTTGAAAAGAAAATTAAGGATAGTAAACTGGAAGACAGATTTATTCTTTTGGGTGCACAGTCTAATCCGTATAAGTATATGAATGCAGCTGATATATATGTTCAAACATCTCGTTCTGAGGGATTTTGTTTGACTCTTGCCGAGGCAAGAATATTAAACAAGCCTTGTGTTACAACCAATTTTGAATGCGTTTACAATCAAATGATTCAAGAAAAAAACGGTCTTGTTGTTGATATGAATGCACAAGCGATTGTTGCGGGAATTGAAAGAATGATTGATGACGAAGAGTTTAGAAAATCGGTTATTGAATATCTAAAAACCGAAAAGAAAGGAAATACCGAGGAAATAGAAAAAGTGTATAGTTTATTTGGAGACAGTAATTTATGAAAAAAGTATTGTTTATGGCTATTAATATGAATGTTGGCGGCACTGAAAAATCTTTAATTAATCTTATACATGAAATGCCAAGTTTCGAATATGAAATCACTGTTTTGCTGTTAGAAAAAAGTGGAGGTTATTTAGAAACTCTTGAAAATTTTGACAATGTTACAGTGAAAGAATTGAATCAATACTCCGGCAAAAGATTTTTGATTCATGACTCCCCGAAAGATATCATAAAACATTATTTGAAAGAAAAAAAAATAATTAAAACTTTTAAAATACTTGTTAGTTATATTATATCGAAAGTATTTAATAATAGCTATTTTTATATTAGAAGCGTTGTTAATAAATTTAGTCCTGATTTAGGGAACTATGATGTTGCGGTTGCATATGCCGGACCGATGGACTTTATTTCTCAATATATAATTAGCAAGGTGAAAGCTAATATAAAGGTTCAATGGATTCACTTTGATGTGGATAAGATATGTTTTGATAAGAAATTTGCAAATAAAGTATATTCTAAATTTAATAAAGTTTATGTTGTGTCTGAATCTGCAAAGACACATTTATTAAAAGCGGTACCCGAAATAAGAAATTTTACAGAAGTAAAATATAATGTTGTGTCAGCAGAGTTGTGTAAAAGTCTTGCTGATGTCGGTGAATCTTTTAATGATGATTTTGACGGTGTACGAATTCTTACAGTAGGTAGATTAAGTAAAGAAAAGGGACAAGATATTATACCTAAGGTTATAAATGAATTATGCAAACAAAATATCAATTTTAGATGGTATTTGATTGGCGAAGGAAATTTGAAAGATGAGATAGCTACTGAAATTAAATCTATGGGACTGGAACAACATCTGGTCTTTTTAGGATTAAGAATGAATCCGTATCCATACTATAAAGATTGTGATATTTATGTTCAACCATCAATTCACGAAGGATATTGTTTAACTTTAGCCGAAGCCAAATTGTTTAATAAAATTATTATTTCTACTGATTTTTCCGGAGCTAGAGAACAATTTGAGAATTATAAAAATGGCACTATTGTAAATAATTCAGTGGAGTCTTTTGTCGATTCGATTTTTAAGAATATAAAAAAGTTAGGAAAATAGAGATATATGGAAATAATGGTAAGTGTTATATGCACTGTATATAATCATGAAAAATATTTAAGAAAATGCCTTGACGGATTCGTTATGCAAAAAACGAACTTTAAGTTTGAAGTGCTTATTCATGATGATGCGTCAACTGATGGTTCGGCAGATATTATTAGAGAGTACGAAAAGAAATATCCTGATATAATTAAGCCGATTTATCAAACTGAAAATCAATATTCTAAAGGTATTAAAGTTAGTCAGAGTTTATATCCTCTTATCAGAGGTAAGTATCTTGCGTTTTGTGAAGGCGATGATTATTGGTGTGATGAAAATAAATTACAAAAGCAATTTGATGTTATGGAAAGCAATCCGGATTGTTCTATTTGTGTTCATAGATTTGAGAATATTTCTGAGGATGGAGTTTCGTTAAAAAGCTATCGTCCGACCTATAATTTTGAAAAAAATATATTCAATTGTGAAGAATATCTAAATTTGATTATTAAATTAGGACATCCTTTTCAGACTAGCTCTTATTTTATTAAAATGTCCTTGTTTGATTATAAAAACAAACCCGATTTTTGGGCAAATAGTGATGTCGGAGATGTTCCGATGATTTTATATTGCATTTCAAGAGGAAATTTGTATTTTGTTGATGAAGTGATGTCTTGCTATAGGAATAATTCAGTTGGCAGCTGGACAAATTCTTTATTAAATAATCGTTCAAAATTGATCACTCAATTAAATAAAATGTTTGATTTATACGTTTCATATGATAAATATATTGATTATAAATATTCAAAACAAATACAAGAAATTAAAAATGAATTGTTATTCAAAGTCTCATTATATGAAAATAATTCAAAAGAATCATTAAAAAAGAAATACAGACCATTTTTTAACAAGCTGTCAAACAAAGAAAAGATCTTTGTCGTTCTCAATGCCTATTTTCCTCATATAATGAAATTATACAAAAAATCAAAGGATAAAAACAATGCCTGAACAATCATTAAAAAAACAAACCATTGGTGGTTTCATATGGCGATTTGCCGAGCGGTGCGGCGCACAAGGGGTACAGTTTGTTGTTTCGATTGTGCTTGCTCGATTGCTTGCACCTGAGGCATACGGCACTGTTGCATTAATAACTGTATTTACCGGCATAGTTTCGGTATTTATAGATAGCGGTATGGGTAGTGCTTTAATTCAAAAAAAAGATGCGGATGACCTCGATTATTCCTCTGTTTTCTATTTTAACATTTTTATGTGCTTGTCACTTTATGCACTTATGTTCTTTTGTGCGCCTCTGATTGCAGAATTCTATAATAATGCAGAATTAATACCATTAGTAAGAGTGTTAAGCTTATCTATTGTCATTTCTGGAGTCAGGTCTATTCAAGGTGCATATGTTTCAAAGCATATGCTGTTCAAAAGATTTTTCTTTTCAACCTTAGGCGGAACAATTTTTTCTGCATTTTTCGGCATTTTTTTGGCATATAAGGGCTATGGAGCATGGGCAATTATAGGTCAAGGCTTAAGTAATAATATAATCGACACTTGCATTTTGTGGCTTACAGTAAAATGGAGACCTAAAAAAATGTTCTCGCTTAAGAGACTTAATGGGCTTTTTTCATATGGTTGGAAAATATTATTATCAGCGTTGCTTGATAATGGATACAACCAACTTAGAAGTCTTATCATCGGAAAGGTTTATTCTTCTGCCGATTTAGGATATTATAACAAAGCGAATAATTTTCCGAGTGTTATAATTAATAATGTAAATAGTTCTATTGACAGTGTGCTGTTGCCGTCAATGTCCAGCGTGCAGGATTCGGTTGAAACTGTTAAAGGAATGACGAGGCGAGCTATGAAAACAAGCACTTATGTTATGGCACCGTTGTTGATGGGATTGGCTGCTTGCGGACAAGCTGTTATTTCTATTCTTTTAACTGATAAATGGCTTCCATCGTATCCGTTTATGGTGATATTTTGCATTACATATATGTTCTATCCGGTCCACACGGCTAACCTTAATGCAATAAAAGCTCTGGGGCGGAGCGACCTGTTCTTAAAGCTTGAAATACTTAAGAAAGTAGTCGGGTTAATAGCAGTTCTTGTTACATTCAAAATAAGCGTAATGGCTATGGCATACAGTTTGTTGGTTACAAGCGTATTGTGTCAAATTATTAATTCTTGGCCAAACAAAAAATTAATGAATTATAGCTATGCTGAACAATTAAAAGACATATTGCCAGGCATTGGCTTAGCTGCGTTTATGGGCTGCTGTGTATATTGTGTAAACCTCTTGCATCTAAATAACTGGCTTACATTGATTATTCAAGTGCCTCTTGGTGCAATGATTTATATCGGTTTATCAGCATTACTTAAGCTTGAATCATTTACTTATGTTTTGAATATGATCAAACCGACTCTAAATAAGATATTTAAGAAAATTTGAGATGCTTTCTTAAGTATGGTTTAGTTATTTAAGTAAAGAAAGGACAAGTAGTTTTAATATAAAACTGTTTTAAGAAAATGAAAGTAGGAATTATGCAGCCATATTTTTTTCCATATATTGGATATTGGCAATTAATGAATTTAGTTGATACATATGTAATTTTTGACGATGTAAATTATATTAATAGAGGATGGATTGATAGAAATAGGATTATTGTAAACGGACAGATTACTTATTTGAATTTACCCGTTCTTGGAAAAAGTCAAAACAAACATATAAATGAAATTAATGTAAACAAGGATAGAAAAATTATTAGTAAAACAATTAAAACAATAGAATTGGCTTATAAAAAATCCCCTAATTTTGCTGAGGTTTATCCATTATTCACAGATATAATGAATTGTCCAGAGGAAAAGTTATCCTTATTTATAAAAAACTCTTTTGAAGTGATGGCAAATTATTTGGGAATTAAAACAAAATTCGTTTTGTCTTCGCAAATTGATATAGATAGAAATTTGAAAGGGCAAGATAGAATCCTTGCAATATGCAAAAAAATAGGTGCAACAGAATATATAAATGCAATAGGCGGGATGGATTTATATTCAAAATCATTGTTTAAGGAAAATAATATTAATTTATATTTTTTGGAATCAGGAGAAATTAAATACAAGCAAATTTGTGACGAATTTCAACCAAATTTATCAATAATAGATGTATTGATGAATTGCTCGATTTCTGAAATTGATGGATTTTTAAATAAATATACTTTAGTTTAGTATATGAACAATAAGCATCGTTTATGTTTTTAATTGATAAATATACAGCGTCAATGAACTTAACTTATATGATTGTTTTTGTTAAAATTACTGTGTTAAAAAAGAGCAACATTTTGCTTGCTAAAGGTATTTGAAAAATATGAAAGGGAGACTTTGAATGAAAAAAAGGCTTGCTATATTTGGTGGAAATAATCTAACACGAGAAATAAAGAAATATGCCGAAGAAAATGAAATTATTTTAGTTTCATTTGGTTATGATACTGAAGCAGAGATTCATAAAATTTCTGACGAGCAATGTTTTGTCGACTGCACCGATTCTACTATTATGCCAAATTTATTAAAGGAAAAAGCAATTGACGGAATTTTTTCTTGTACGGGTGAATTGGTAATTAGAAAATCGATTGATTACATTTCCCAATTAAATTATTCATACTATTGTACTCCAAAACAATGGGAGATAATTATGAATAAGCAAAACTTTAAGCATTATTCAAAGAATTTTGGTGTTCCGTCTGTTCCTGAATTTAATAACGATATTAAATTTCCTATAATTGTAAAGCCTGTAGATGCGGCAGGATCAGAAGGAATTAGTATTTGCAACACAAGACAAGAACTGAATGAGGCGATGGATTTTGCAAAGAATTCATCTATATCCGGTGATATTATTTGTGAGAAGTTTTTGGTCGGAGATTTTTTTCAATTTGATATGTGTTTTCAAGATGGTAAATATTATATTCCGTATACAAAAGATAGGATCTTTTATCCTTCACATAACAATCATCCGGAACAACCGTATGTTGACATTTATCCTTCAAAAAACGAAACATTATTAAAAGAGTATTTGTATGAACCTTTATATAAAATGTTTACGACACTGGGTGTTAAAAATGGAACTTGTTTATTTCAAGGCATTGTTGAGGACGGTATTCCATATATTATTGACACAAATTTTAGACTTGGTGGAAGTATGGATTATAAATCTGTTGAAAGAGAAAAAAATGTAGATATTATAGGATGCTACATGCAGTTTGCTTTATCTGGAAAATTTGGCGATGATATATCTTCGCTTGATAAGCCTTATAAAAAATTTTATGCAACAATAAGTATTGGAATTAAAAACGGCAGTATATCCAAAATAAGTGGAATTGAAGAAATAAAATCTCTTCCGTATGTATTTGACTTCTATCAATATTATTTTGAAGGGGATAAAATGACTAAGGCTGGTTATTATGCTCAAAGTATTTGTAGAATATTTATTTTTGGAAAAGATAAAAATGAATTGAATAGTCGCATTGAAGAAGTTTCTAATTTGATAGAAGTATATGATGAAAACGGGAATTCAATGCTATTTGATTATCCTAATTATCAGTAAGGGAATTGGCAGTTATGATTAATGTTACTCGTTCCTCAATGCCGGAGTTTGAGGAGTATTGTGAAGAAATAAGGGGCTTATGGGACAGCAGGTGGCTTACCAATATGGGGGTTAAGCACAAGCAGTTTCAAGCTGATTTGATTGATTATTTGGGCGTCAGCCATATTGATTTGTTCAGTAATGGTCACATGGCACTCGAAATGGCTATACAAGCTATGAATTTGACAGGAGAGGTTATTACTTCGCCTTTTACATTTGCGTCTACAACGCATGCGATTGTGAGAAACGGCTTAACTCCCGTATTTTGCGACATTGATGCGAATACATATACTATTGACGTAAATAAAATTGAAGCTCTTATAACAGATAAAACATGTGCGATTATTCCGGTGCATGTGTATGGTAACATATGCGATGTTGAGGCTATCGACAGGATTGCCAAAAAACATAATTTGAAAGTAATATACGATGCGGCTCATGCTTTTGCAGTAAAATATAACGGTGTCGGAGTGGGCAATTTCGGTGATGCTTCTATGTTCAGTTTCCACGCCACAAAGGTTTTTCACAGCATTGAGGGCGGAGCTGTATGTTTTCATAATGATGAGTACGGACTTGATTTGTATCGACTGAAGAATTTTGGAATCAGAGGACCTGAAACTGTGGATGCTGTCGGTGCAAATGCAAAGATGAATGAATTTGCAGCGTCTATGGGCATATGCAATCTTCGCCATCTTGATGCAGAAATAGCAAAGCGCAAGGCTGTGGTTGAGAGATACAGAGAGCGTCTTTCGGGAATTGACGGTATTAAACTTAACGCTGTGCAGGAAAATGTTCAGAGTAATTATGCGTATTTTCCTGTAGTCTTTGACGGATATAAATATACTCGTGATGAAATTTGCGAAAAGCTTAAAGAACACGACATTGTTGCAAGAAAATATTTTTATCCGATTACGAATGCTTTTGATTGCTATAAGGACAAGCATGACGCAAAGGCAGAAACACCTGTGGCGTATGATGTTTCATTTAAGGTTATTACATTGCCGCTTTATGCGGATTTGTCGCTTGATGATGTGGACAAGATTTGTGATATAATTTTGGATTGATTGCCTAAGTTTTAGAATTTTATGATTATAATAGTGTTCCTGTTAATATGTTGTTTTTACAGTAATGCTAATTTTGGAATATGAAGCTTTTAAGTTGGACATTAGTAAAATTAATCATGGCGATATTATGGAAATTGATAGTTTTGAAGAATTGGTGTCTGCTGATAAAAGATATGCTATAAATCGGTAAGTCAATAAGGCACAAATGTTCATAATTGTTTATTTCTATAATTTTTGTGATATTTGTGATAAAGGAGAAAAGAAATATGAGTCCAACATCATTAATGTTTTTCGTTTTTGTTGCTATTGCTCTTATATTGTACTACACAGTACCTAAAAAGTTGCAGTGGGTTGTATTATTGTTCGCATCATTGTTTTTTATAAGTTATGCGAGCAAATTTGCAATGTTGTATATGGTTGCGGTTACCTTACTTATATATTACGGAGCTGTTAAAATACAGGGCTTGAACGATAAGTTTAGGGAAAATAAGAAGACTCTTTCTAAAGAGGATCGAAAGCACCTGAAAAGTGATATTAAGAAAAAACAGCATTATATATTAACTGTTATGGTTATAGCAGCTGTCGGAATACTTGCTGTATTGAAATACTTTAATTTCTTTGGTGAAACTGTAAATTCGTTGACAACCAAAAATATTGTGCCTTTTGTTAAGCTTGCAGTTCCGTTAGGTATATCTTATTATACATTGATGTCGGTTAGTTATATCGTTGATGTTTACAGAGGCACTGTTGAGGCTGAAAAAAATCCGTTCAGATTGCTTTTGTTTGTATGCTGTTTTCCGCATATTACAGAGGGACCGTTTGATACATATAATAAACTTTCACCCCAATTTCGTGAATATCATAAATTTGATTATGATATGTTTATGAATGCCGCTTCTCTTTTGCTGTTGGGACTTGTTAAAAAAATGATTATTGCTGACAGAATAGCATATATAGCAAATGAGATTTTTGATAATTATACTGAATATTCGGGAATTCCGGTTATTGTAGGAATGGTTGCATATACCGTACAACTGTATTTTGATTTTTCGGGTTGTATTGATATTGTTCGAGGTGTTTCCAAAATGTTTTGCATAGACATTGCCGAGAACTTCAACAGGCCTTTTTTCTCACATACAATTCAGGAGTTTTGGCAAAGATGGCATATTACACTTGGAGCTTGGTTGAAAAATTATGTATTTTACCCTGTTTCGCTATCAAAAGCGACCAAGAAGATTACCAAAAATGCAAATAAACATATAAAAAATAAATACTTTGCCGGAGTAGTAATCAGTGCTTTGCCGTTGCTTTCTGTTTGGTTTATAATGGGAATATGGCATGGGGCAAGTTGGAAATATGTTGTATATGGTTTATATTATTTTGCGCTGATCATGCTCGGAAAAATATTTGAACCGTTATTCGTAAAAATATTTGAAAAATCTAAAATTAAAAGAGACAGTAAATTATTCAAAGCATTTCAGGTAATCAGAACAGATTTGCTTGTTGTAATCGGATTAACAATGTTCAGAGCGGATACACTTAGTCAATTCGCAACAATGATTAAATCATCAATAGGAATAAATATTATAGGAATAAAGAATGTAGTAATAGCCTGTGAGGATTTACATTATTTAGATTATTTTTTACTTTTAGTTATGATTATTATTTTTATGATTATAGATTTTTGTGAAATTAACGGTAAAAAAATCTATTTTGATATATTGCAAAGCGTTAACAAACGATGGGTATGGATTACTGTTTCTATAATAATGATTATATTACTTGGTGTATATGGTTCAGGATATACTGAGCAACCGTTTGTATATGCTGATTTTTAAGGAGAATATATGAAAAACAAGTATAGAATATTGAGAATAACAGCATCAATTATAATTGTTGTTTTTATTGTTACAATAAGTTCTGTTTTATTTTGCGGAATACCTAGAAATAATTGCGAGCATACAGTAAATTCTTTTTTTAATGAAAAAGAAAACACTCTGGATTATGTAGTGGTTGGAGCGAGCGGTACAAGGTGTGACATATTTCCAACTGTTATATGGAATGATTATAAAATTACAGGAAATACAGTACATATATCTGGATTCAAATCAAATATGTATATATATTTGATTCGAGATGTTTTGGCGAATCAAAAAGAAAGTTTACTTATTGTTGACTTAGATGGGTTTCTTGAGGGAAAGGCAACAACAAGAGATTCCGCCAGATTAACTATTGATACATTGCCGTATGCAGATAATGCTATGAAAGATGCAGTGAATGATTTAGACTCGGATTACAGAATGGAACATTTTATACCAATTATTAGATACCATAATAATTTTACGGATTTTTATAAATATTTTTCTTCAGATTTAACACAATTACGGCGAAATATTAACAAGGAAACTGATTGTATGAAAGGAGCCATATCTCAGAAAAATATTGACAATATAGAACATGAGTATTTAGAACAATTAAATGTTTTTTCAACAGCGGATATTAATTATCAGTCTTGTAGTTTAGATGAAAATGCAAAAGAGGATTTGATAGAGGTGCTTGATTATTGCAAAAGTAATAAAATAGATAATGTTTTATTTATAAATTTGCCTAAGGGATATTATGATGAAAAAACAAAAGAATCAAATAGTAAAAAAATAAGTCGCGCAGAAGATTGTAAAGAAATTATTGAGGGTTATGGGTACGATTATTATAATGCTTGTGATAATGAGAGTGGATTAACTAATGATGACTTTTGTGATACTATTCATTTGAAAGAACAAGGAGCTATTAAATTTTCAAAATGGCTTGGAGAATATTTGTCAACTCATTATGATTTTAAGGATAAAAATCAGGAAGTTATTGATGCTTGGAATGAATCTTCAAAATTGTGCTACGAAAAATATGGAATACAGTGACGCCTGATTTGGCACAATTATCAAAATACGGATGCGGTAATTGTACATTGCCGCTTTATGCGGATTTGTCGCTTGATGATGTGGACAAGATTTGTGATATAATTCTGGAACAGAGGTAAAAATATGACGCAGAGTATAAAAAACGGGGGGGTATTACCCTCTGTAAAGCAAAGAAACAGTAATCTTGAATTATTTAGGATTCTGACTATGCTGTCTATTGTGGCACATCATTATGTTGTTAATTCCGGATTGCTTGCTGCGGATGGTGTTATTAATTCAAATCCGACTGCGATTCATTCGTTGGTTTTGCTTTTAGTCGGTGCATGGGGAAAAATAGGCATAAACAGTTTTGTCTTAATCACAGGCTATTTTATGTGTAAATCAAGCATTTCGTTGAAAAAGTTTTTGAAGCTTTTCTTGGAAGTTATGTTTTACAGAATAGTGATTTCTTGCGTGTTTTGGATTACAGGCTATTCTGCATTTTCGATAAAAGAACTGATTAAGATATTTATACCGATTAAGAATGTATCAAACGGTTTTACAAGTGCCTATTTGGTATTCTTTTTGTTTATCCCATTTCTGAATAAATTGATACACAGTCTGAATGAAAGACAGCATATCTGTTTGCTTTTGCTTTGCGGTTTTTTGTATACATTTTTAGGTACCGTGCCATATTTCAGCGTAACATTTAACTATGTTTCTTGGTTTATAGTTTTATATTTCATTTCTTCGTATATAAGATTGTACCCTAAAAAAATATATTCAAATAACGCATTCTGGAGCATAGCTTTAATGATTGTAACGGTTTTATGTGCTGCATCGGTTATTTGTTGTGCTTTCGTTTTTAACGGCAATTATTATATGTTCGTTGCAGATTCAAATACTGCCTTAGCTGTTATTGAAGCTGTATGTGCATTTATGGTATTTAATAATTTGAAGATAAAAAACAGCTCGATAATTAATACTCTTGCTTCGGCAACCTTTGGCGTGTTGCTTATCCATGCCAATAGTGACACAATGCGTAGCTGGCTATGGGGCGATGTGCTTAATGTTGTCGGAGTTCATACTCAGGGTAATGGTTATTTGCACATTGTACTGTCTGTTTTAGGCGTGTGTTTTGTTTGTACGGTTATTGATTTGGTCAGAATTTATGTTATAGAAAAACCCGTATTTAAGCGGTTAGATATAGCTTTACCCGGATTTGAATGCCGGTTTAGAAATACGGTCGATTTTGTTTGCGAAAAACTTAACATCGGATAAATGTATAGCTTTTGTTTTGGCTGTGCTTAAAACTGCTCAGCTTAGCTTAAAAAGGTTTAGATGACACGGTGGGGTATGTGGCGTTCTTGCCAAACCCTAATGTGGCTTTATGGGCGATATGGACGGCGGGACGAGCAAAGATATAATTATATGCATATACAAGGATTACAGAATGAACGAGAAAAAAAACAAACAGAAATTCAAATATAGAGTTGCTCAGAATAATTGCAATGATATTGATTGTCATATCGCATTATTCCGTTTTTTCACAGGCTGATATAGACGGAATGTCGCTTGGGTTTAATAAGTTCTTGCTTGATTCTACCAACTACGGCTTGGTTGGGGTGGCTTTGTTTGAAATCATAACAGGCTACTATTTAATTGAACTCGATTTTAAGACAAAGCGTGTCGTAAATATCATATCTCAAACTCTGTTTTACACAGTCGGATTTTTTGTTCTTTTTTGCATAATTGACAGAAGTAATTTTTCTATCATGCAAATGATTAATAATATGTTTCCTATTGTCCGTCGCAGATATTGGTACATAAGTGCCTATGTGATGCTGTTGTTTATATTTCCGTTTATAAATAAAGCGCTTAAATCTATTACAAGAAAGCAATTCGTATCACTTTTGGCAGTGCTGGTGTTTTATTTCTCGATAGCGGCTTCGTTTTTTAATTTCAAGTCGGTTGAATTTGGCGGTCGTTTGGGATTCATGATTTACTTTTATTTAATCGGTGCGTATTTAAGAATGTATCCGAATAATTTTTTGTCAAAAAAGCAAAGAAGTGCGGCTTTATCATTTGTCTCGTTTGTGTTGATGACAGCATCTGTTGCAATAATTAACTTGGTAGGTACAAGATTACCTGCCTTTGCAGGAAAAGCTAAAAAGTTTTATTCCTTGAATTCGGTTTTGGTACTTATATTGACTGCTTGCTTGGTGGCATTTTTTGTTAATCTAAAACCCAAGCATTCAAGTTTGATAAACAGGCTCGGAGGTTGCACACTCGGGGTATATCTTATCCACGAAAATCCATTTGTCAGAAAGTGGTTGTGGGTTGACATGTTTAACAATTACGCCTATGCAGAGTCATCTATGTTGGTTGTTCATTTTGTTATTAGCGTAATTATTATTTACTCTGCTTGCACAGTCATAGAATATGTGCGAAAATATTTAATAGAAAAATATGTCTTTGCAAAAGTTTTGGCAAATATAAATGCAGGCGTGGAGAAGATTTATAAAAAGCTGAACATTTGCATTGAAAAATCGTTGTGAAAATGCACAAATAAAGCCGACTTGATTTGTGGGTTTTGCCGAAATTCAAAAATCCTGTCGTAAATTGTTGAAAATTGTGTTCGGTTAATCTAAAATGTATGTATATCGTCGATACTAAAAAATATTTGGAGTAAAATTTATGAATGGTTACAAAGTATATCGCCTTAGGAAGGCTGTTTGTAGCACTTTAGAAATTACTGCCGTTTTAATCTTATTAATCGTATTGCTTATGCAACCGATTTTTGCTTATGCTTATGATAAAGGCTATCTCGATTATTCCAGTTGGGACGAGAGTAGCGTTAATTCCGAGGCGATTGAGTCCGAGGGTGCTATGGGTGATCTTAGCGGGTCACTTAGTTATTTCACCAAGGAGTCGAGCGCCTATTTTTTATTTAATTTGAACGAAAGCGGCATTAACGAGGATAGTGCCGTTTCTCTTATTTTCAGCGTTACCACACCTCAAATTGAGTATGGCTTTACTGTTGAAAGTACATGGGACGATGCCCTGATTGATTATTCAGACGAGGCGAGCAAAAAGGCCTTTAGCATTGAGAGCAGTGCCGAACCATATTCCACAGGCCATGCCATAATCGCTGTGATCATGGACATTTCAGACAAGGTGTACCTTCATAATTTCAGCATAAGAATTGCGGTAGACGGCAGGATGTATAGCATTTTGAACTCCGAACCGCTTGCCATTGAAACTGCTCCGGTTACTTCCGCAAGGTCGGCAACAACAAAATCCGCAAAGCAATCGACAGCAAATGGTAAATCCTCAAAAAAATCCGGCGATTATTCTAAAAGCTCGGGTACAAAACGAGCTACATCCAAATCAAACAAATCTTCAAAAACTTCAAAATCGACTCAAAACAAGGGAGTGCAGAATGGCAAATCTACGCACTATACGGAAGATGAGCCGACAAATGATGAATACGATTATAAGACAGCCGAGCAGAATTACCTGAACGGCTCTCATTTTTCTAAAAAGGCAAAAGCGATTATGATTGGCGGAGGCTCTCTGATAGGAGTGGGAGCAGTTATGCTGTGCGGCGTTGAAATTGCCTCTTTTATTGAGCATAAAATTGCCGAAAAGCCTGTCGATGACAAGGCAAAAGAAGACAACGAAATAATTGACGACGAGTAATACACGGGCATTAAAGAGTTGATATGACTAAGCAAGGGAGAGGGATTTTAGGATCTCCTCTCTCTTTGGGCAAATTGCACATTTTGTTTAATTGACTTAATACTAAAACTGTGATAATATACAGATAGAAACTATTTAAGGAGAGCAACAAATGAAAAAGTATACTGAGAAAATTGCTTCATTTGACGGAAAAAATAATCTGAATGTTATCGTTTGGGAAACTGAACAGGAGCCTGTCGGTGTTCTTCAGCTTGTTCACGGAATGGCTGAATATATCGACAGATATGACGACTTTGCAAGATTTCTGACCGAAAACGGATTTAATGTAATCGGACACGACCATCTCGGTCACGGCGGTTCGGTCAGCGACGAGAGAGATTATGGCTTTTTTGCAACCGAAAACGGTGATAAAATCATTATCGACGATATGCACTCCGTAACGCAATTTGCGAGAGAAAAGTGGGAAGAACTCCCTAATTTTATTCTCGGTCACAGTATGGGTTCTTTTTGTTTAAGACAGTATTTGACAGAATACAGCAACGATGTTTTCGGTGCGATTATTGTCGGCACGGGCTGGATACCCGGAGTTGCGGCTTCTTTGGGTAAATCCATTGCAATAAAGACCTGCAAATCAAAGGGCGACCATACGGTTAATCCGACGCTCGTAAAGCTTTCGCTCGGCAGCAACAACAAGCCGTTTGCACCTAACAGAACAACCTGCGATTGGCTCTCCAGAGACGACAAGATTGTTGATAAATACATTGCAGATAAGCTTTGCGGATTTGATTTTACGGCAGGCGCATACAGAGATTTCTTTGCAATTCTTGAAAAAATCGCAAGAAACAGACAGCTTTTAGGTGTAAGAAAATCCCTGCCTGTTCTCATCACTTCGGGAAGCGTTGACCCGGTCGGAGGCAAAAAGGCCTGCGAAAAGCTTTTTGCTCAGTGCAAGAGATGCGGAATTTCTGATGTTTCGCTCAAACTGTGGGATAACGACCGACACGAGATACTTAACGAGCTTGATAAGCAGGATGTATACGAATATATTTTGAAATGGCTCAAATGTGAAATAGAGTAAAAAATACCGCCACATTCGATTTTGTCGAGTGTGACGATTTTTTTATTGCTTCTTGGTTGTTTTCAAAAGTCTTGTGAAAATCAGTAAAATTAACGGAAAAGCAATCGCGAGAAGTATTCCTATTTTCAAATTGTCGCTGAAAGCGTACGAAACAAATCCGACAACCGCAGGACCTGCCGTACAACCCAAATCTCCTCCGAGAGCAAGAAGTGCAAACATAGCGGTGCCGCCGTTTTTGAGAAATGATGACGAAAGCGAAAATGTACCCGGCCACATAATTCCTACGCTGAAGCCGCAAATGCCGCAGCCAATTAGCGAAAGTGCCGGAATGGGTGAGAGAGAAATCAGCAGATAGGAAAACACGCAAAGCAAACAACAGGCGGGCAATGCCTTTGCCTGAGGGAGCCTGTCTCCGAATTTTCCGTATATTGCTCGTGATGTACCCATAAGTGCCGCAAAAGACAGCGGACCTGCAAGGTCGCCGACAGTCTTTGTCACGCCGAGTCCCTGCATGGCAAAGGTTGACGCCCATTGCGAAACTGCCTGCTCGCTTGCTCCCGAGCAAATCATCATTATGAATAATACTATAAAAAGCTTTGATGTCAAAAGCTCCTTTATGCTCATACTCTTTGTGCCGTCCTCAACTAACGGAGCAATAGGCACACGGGTGAACATAACTGCGTTGCATATCGGGATTAAAGCCCAAATGATTGCAAGCACTCTCCAGTTTTCTATTCCAAACAGCGTGAAAAACAGGGTGCTGACAAGTACAACGAGAACATGACCCCAACAATAAAAAGAGTGCAAAAGGCTCATTGCCTTTTCTTTATTATCGGTCGGGCAAGCCTCAACAATGGGACTTACAAGCACCTCTAATATGCCTCCTCCGACTGCGTAAATTATGACGGAAATAAGCAACCCCGCAAAGCTGTTGTTCATAACATACGGCAAAACAGCAAGCAAAATCAGTCCTAAGCCTGAAAATAAATGCGCCGAGAGCATGGCTGTTCTGTATCCGATTTTGTCGATTAATCGGGCAGAAAGCAGGTCAACCGTCAGCTGAATTATAAAGTTCAGCGAAATCAAAAGCGTTATTTTTGACAGCGGTATTCCGAATGTGTTGCGAAAGGTTACGAATAAAAGCGGTGCAAAATTGTTTACAATGGCCTGAACTATATAGCCTACGAAGCAGGCATTTATTGTCTGTTTGTAATTATTTTTCATTTGCTTTTTTTGGTTCTTTCATAGTAAGGGAAATTCTGTTTTTAACGGTATCGGCATCTAAAACCCAAACGGTTACTATGTCGCCTACCTTTAGCATCTCGCTCGGATGTTTCAAGAACTTGTTTGTGATTTGGCTGATGTGAACTAAGCCGTCCTGATGAACTCCGATGTCGATAAATGCGCCGAAATCAACAACATTTCTAACCGTTCCCTTTAGCTCCATACCTGCCTTGAGATCCTCAATGCCCATAATATCGCTTCTTAGCATTGGTTTTGGCAGCTCGTCACGAGGGTCACGACCCGGCTTTGAAAGCTCATTTACTATGTCGTTGAGTGTAGGCTCTCCGACATCAAGCTGTTTTGCAAGAGCAGATGTTCCGATTGTTTCAACCTGTGTTTTCAAGCGTGAAATGTTACCGCTTTTAATATCGCTCTCGCTCATATCACAAAGTGTGAGAAGTTTCTTTGCGGCAGCGTAGCTTTCGGGGTGAACAGCGGTGTTGTCGAGAACATTTTTTCCGTCGGAAACCCTTAAAAATCCCGCACATTGCTCAAAAGCTTTCGGCCCGAGCTTTGAAACCTTTTTAAGCTCGGAGCGTTCGTTGAATTTGCCGTTTTCCTCACGGTAAAGCACAATGTTCTTTGCAACTGTGCTGCTTACACCCGCAACCCTTGAAAGAAGCTGCGGCGATGCGGTGTTTAAGTCTACACCTACCGAGTTTACGCAGTCCTCAACAACTCCGTCGAGTGCCGAAGAAAGCTCCTTTTGCGGCATATCGTGCTGATATTGACCTACTCCGATTGCCTTAGGGTCAATTTTAACAAGCTCTGCAAGCGGGTCTTGAAGTCTGCGTGCAATGCTTACCGCACTTCTGAGACTTACATCAAATTGCGGAAATTCCTCTGCCGCAAGCTTTGACGCACTGTAAACCGAAGCGCCTGCCTCGCTTACAACCATATATGTTATGCCGCAATCCAGCTCTTTGATTACCTCAACGGCAAATTCTTCGGTTTCGTGTGAAGCCGTTCCGTTGCCGATTGCGAACATTTTTACATTGTATTTTTTAACAAGGCTTTTTATAAGTGCCTTTGCTTCTTCAATTTTTTTGTGTGGAGGAGCAGGGTAGATAACTCCCGTGTCAAGCACCTTTCCCGTTTCGCTGATAACGGCAACCTTGCAACCTGTTCTGTATCCCGGGTCAAGACCGATAGTTACATTGCCTTTAACGGGCGGTTGCATAAGAAGCTGTCTTGTGTTTTCGCCGAAAACCTTTATTGACGCTTCGCAAGCCTTGTCTGTAAGCTCGTTTCTGATTTCTCTTTCAATAGACGGGAAAATAAGTCTTGTGTAAGAATCGTCGACGGCGTCTCTGACTAAATCCGTGCAGGCGTTGCTGCTTTTGCAATGAATGTTAAAGAGCAAATCGGTGGCGATTGTTTTGTCAAAATCAATGCTTATCTTCAGCTTGCCCTCTTTTTCGCCTCTGTTCATAGCAAGCACACGGTGACCTGCGATTTTCTTAACGCTTTCGCTGTAATCTGCGTACATTTCATAAACGCCCAAATCCTCGTCTGCACCCTTAGAGGTGATGAGTGCGTGATTTTTAACGGCATAACGAATCAACTTTCGTCCTTCGGCGTCGTCGGACACCTGCTCTGCTATGATGTCCTTTGCACCCTGAATTGCATCCTCAACGCTTGTAACCTCGTCGGTGAGAAATTCCTTTGCAAGTTCCTCGGGTGACGGGGAAGACTTTTCCTGAGCATAGATTTTTTCTGCAAGCGGTGCAAGACCGAGTGCCTTTGCAACAGAGGCTCTTGTCTTTCTCTTTGGTCTGAACGGTCTGTAAATATCCTCAAGTTCGGTGAGCGTTTTCGCATTTTCTATACTCTGTTGGATTTCCTCCGTCATCATTTCCTGTTCGGTGATTGACGCAATGATTTTTTCCTTTTGCTCCTCAAACGAACGAAGATATGCAAGACGGTCGTTTAATTCTCTTAGCACCTGGTCGTCGAGCGAGCCTGTGGCTTCTTTTCTGTATCGGGCGATAAACGGAATTGTGTTTCCTGCGTCGATAAGCTCGACTGTGTTTTTTACCTGCCACGGTTTAAGCGAAAATTCTGTTTCGATTTGTCTTAAAATGTCCATATATGTATCCTTTTGAAAATCAGTAATTTGTTTCTATAATGTTTTTGCCTATTTTGTTTTCAAACTCCGTATATCCCTTGTTCGGAATAAATATTACTGTGGGAGCCGTGTCCTGCTTGCAGTCGTATTCAAGAATGAAATGCCTGCTTTTGCTGTCGGAGGAATATTTGATTATGTCTCCGCATACCGCACAGGGATACGGTCTGTTAATAACGCGGGTGAATTTTTTATCGTCGGGCTTGTAATTCCAATATAAGCTCGACCATTGATTTTGTTCAAACAGGGAGTAAATGTAGTCAATATGCTCCACCCACTTGTGACCGTTGTGAGCAGTTCCGCCCCATTCGCCCATAACAACAGGCACATTCATTTTAAGCTGATTTTTGCGTATTGAGTCAATGATGTACTTAATTCTGTCATTGCTTGAATAATTGTTATAAAGATGCGAGTCAATAAACAAGTCGTATGCGTGAGGCGAATATATGTAATTATCCCTCGTTTTTATTTCAAACGGTATGCCTAAATTTGAGTAATAATTATGCTCGAAAAACGAAAGCTTGCCGTCGTCGATTTTTTCAGACATAGAGTCAATAAACGGTTGATAGTATCGTCTGTTAAATTCCTCGGTGTATGCTTCAAGTCCGGTTACGGCATTTTCAAAAGCTTGATAGCTGTCGAGTGAAGCGAGCAATTTTTTTATCCCGCCGTTTTTTTGCACCCTGTGCATAAAGGCAAAAACCATATTTATGAATCCTCGTCGTTCTCTTTCGTTTTTGAAGTAACTCTCTGCACAAAAATTCTCGTTTAATCCCTCTTTGGCAGCGCCGTTTATCAGTCGGCAAAACACCTCGTTTGAATGGTCCGTAATCATCGGCTCGTTTAGAAAATCGTAGCCGATAATGTTGTCAAAGTCCTTAAATTCTTGAATTATTTTATCCCACAGGGCGGAAAAGTCGGACTGTATATTGTCCTTGTTTCTCCAGAAGTCGTTAAACGCTCTTTGGACATCCTTAAAATAAAAGTACCCCTCAGCCCAAATGGCAATCGGTCTTTTGCGAGGATAGTCCTCGACAGCCCATTTCGGAGCGCCGTCGCCAAAGCGGAACTTACTGCAAAATAAATCCTGGTGCAAATCTAAAAGTATGTATATTCCGTGTTGCTGTGCCAATTCTATGTGCTTTTTCAAAAATTCAAAGGCACTCTCGTCAAAGCAATTTCTTTTAGGCTCAAGAACAGCCCAGTTGAAACCGAGCCTGATAATGTTGACCCCTTGTTCAACATACTTGTCGAGCGTTTTGTCATATTCGTCGATTATTTTATTGAGCGACTTGAATTTTCTGTAACCGAGGCGATTTAACGAGTCGGTTTTTATACAATGATTTACGCCCTTGAATATCAGCTGTCTGCCGTATTCGTCACGAATTGCAAGATTGTCTTTTCTCAGCATATTTTACCTCGTTGCCCGTAAGACGGTGTGCGATTTAACGGTATAAAATAATGCCCCAAACGCTCAGCCGAGGCTTGGTGCTGAGAGCAACAATTACGGTAAAAATCGGCGAAAAATTCCGAGTTTTTGACCGTCGCCTTTTGGCAGGGATTGAGACATTATTTTATGCTTAAAAATTCATTTGTCCAACATTTATATTATACCACAAATTTTATATTTTACAATACTTTAATTGCCGGTCAGGGTATACTATAATATAGTTAGAGGCTTAGCCTATATTATTATTGGCTGTGTTTCAGCTGAAAGGATGATACTATGATTAATATTGCTGCAAGAGGATTTGAGCTAAAGCAGGGAACAAAGGACGGAATTGATAAGGAGCTTAAAAGAATTGAAAAAATGCTTCCTGAAAATTCGAGGTTTGATGTTACTCTGAGCAAGGAGAGGGACAAATATCAGTGCGATATTACCGTAATGCACATTGGCTCATTTATCAGAGGCGAGGCTGAGGCAGACCGCATTGAGCCTGCTGTTGATATGGCAGTAGATGATTTGAAGCGTAAGCTAAGAAAGCTTAAAACTTTTTTTGTTGATAAAAAGAGAAAGGGCGGAATTGACGAAATTGCATTCGCCTTTGATGATTTTGACGAGGATGTAACTATGGAGGACTTCGACAGAATGTATTACGAATCTGTTGAGGTTACAAGAAAAAAGGTTATTAATCCGCACATTATGACCGATGACGAGGCTATCGTACAGATGGAAATGCTCGGTCACAGTTTCTTTGTTTATCTCGGCATTGACGGAGAAACAAAGGTTATTTATAAGAGAAAGAACGGCTACGGACTTTTGACTTGCGAAGAATAAAATTAAGAGAGCATTTTAGATACTTTACGGAGTGCCGGGAAAGCTTTTGAATTTTATTTTGCTACCGATGCTTTCGCACTTCGAGCCGCCGCTGCAATTTGCAGCGGCGGCTATTTGTTTGAGAGGTCGGGAGCTGAATTGTTTTTTTCTTCATTTTCGCTTTGATATGACAAAAAGCTGATGTTTCCGCTGTCCTCCATTATCGCATAAGCTATATCATTTATATCAAAATAGCCCTGAATTCTCGCCTCACTGATTAAATCGTCTAAGGTCAGTCTCGCTTTTTTTAGATTTTTGCCGATAACGCCGCTTTTGTTCATCAGGAGTATCGGTTCACCGTTTAGTATCTTGCGTGCCTTTTTGCTTTTTCGGGAGATAAAGGTGAGGGCGATTTCTATCAGTGCATAAACTGTCATAGCGATTATTGCGTGGTACCAGTCCGACTCCAAATCTGTTGCCATTTCCGCCGCTATCGAGCCGATTGTAATTCCGACCACATAGTCGAAAAATGACATTTGCGAAAGCTGTCTGTTTCCCATAAGTTTATCTAAAACAAATAGAACGAAAAAAGAGCCTGCCGACAGCAATACAATATATAATGCGTTCATATAATCACCATATAATATCTTGTTTATTAGTCAGTATTCCCAAAATGCATTGAATAATATTATTTTCTTTGAAAGGGGTTTTTTATGAAAGTTTTTAAGAATTTTTTTGCTCTGTTTATGAGCGTCGTTCTAATTTTTTCCTTTGCCGGCTGTACGCCGAAGAAGGCGGATAACGGCCTCATTGACGGACTTTTTTCGGACAAATCAAAGATTTCCTATAGTCTCTCCTATACCGAGCTTAAGCCCGATAAGAAGAATAAAGTTGAGTCGTGGCGGCGGGGCATGGTGTCGGGCGATGGAATGCAGGGCTTTGTTGAGAGTGGCTCTCCATATGAGGACACCTTTATTTTTCAAAATATGCATTTTATTATGCCAAATAAAAATCAGCGTACCTGCCCCGATACCTCGAACGAGCTTGAGACGGTTAAGCAGAGCATAGTAAACGGCGAAGATATTAAGGATGACGCTTCTTACGATGATGTTTACAGCTATCATCCGGGCGGTCAACTCAGAATTTCCATGGACGGAAAAAAGGTTGATGACTATGTTCGCTATACCGATTACCAAACGGGTCAGGTCGGCATAAGATACACCGATTCTAACGGAACATGGAGCAGGGTATCGTTTACTTCTTTTGCCGACAGTGCGGTTATCACCAAATTGGAAGCTTCCGATTTGGGTAAGAAAATCAATGCCACGCTGTCCTATGACGATTTGTCGAGTATGGCTAATTTCGGAGACGGCAATGAGGTTGATTTGAAATATAAAAAAATTGCAAGCGACAATGCGGACAGTCTTGCACTTGTCGCACATTATCCGAGTTACGAAAACAGCGAACTTAAAAACGGCGGATATGCTTCGTATACATATATAATTACCGTGGGCGGTGAAAAGCAAAAGGTCACCCTCGATAAAAACATCAAGGAAGAATTTTGTTCAAGCAACGATGGGATTAAGATTACCGATGCCGACGAGGTCTATCTCATTACGGTCAGCTCAAGAGATACAGAGATGGGCGAGTACGACGAGTTTGAGGAGCAGGAAAGTTACAACGTTATTTCTATGCTCCGTTCCGAGACAAAGCAGGTTGAGGAAAAATACGGCACTGAGGACGGCTTTGATTATGAGTCGGCACTTGAGCGACATCTTATGATTTATCAGCCGCAGTTTAATTCAGTGAGCCTTAAACTCGAGGACAGCAGTGAAACTAACGAAGCACTGCTTAAAAAGCAAAAGGGCAGTAAGACTATAGACGCCGCAACCGCTCAGCGCACATATTACGCAGGCAGATACGCCTACCTTTGCTGTTCGGGATATTCTACGAGCAGGCTTTACGGTATGTGGACGGGCGAATTTAATACAGGCTGGGGCAGTAAGTATACCATGGACGCAAATGTAAATTTGCAAACCTCATCCTTAAATTCAAGCAATATGACCAGAACTCCCGTAGGCTATGCCGATTTTATTTTGCGGCAGGTCGCCGATTGGGAGGAAAACGCAAAGGCAACTCACGGCTTTACCGATGCAATTCAGGCACCGGTAAATACAGACGGCGATAAGGCGGTAATTACCGAAACTTGCTATCCTTATCCGTTCAGGTACTGGAATGCAGGTGCTTCTTGGATGCTTCAGCCGCTTTTTGAAACGCTTAGAGCCTACGGCAATATTCGCATTTCTCTCAGCACGGAATATAATATTGATTCGCTTAAATCGGTGCTGTCGCTTAGCGAAGATGATGTTTCAAAAATTAAATCCAGAGGCTTCTTAATGCTGGAAGAGGATATTTTATATCCGCTTTTGCTTAAATCGGCGAATTATTGGGCACAGCTTATGACGCCCGAATATTATACCGACAGCGATGGTAAAATTCATTACGAAAAGGGCAAAACCGTTCTTAATGACGGCGAAACATACTGCATTCTTCCGTCGTATTCTCCCGAGAATAATCCGTCAAATTATCCCTCACCTTCCGACGCAAATTGCGTTATTGACATTGCGGCGTGCAGGGATAATATAGAAATGCTGAGAGTTGTAATGAATGATGTTGCGCCCAATGCTGATTTTTCAAAATGGCAGGCACTTGAAGATAATCTTCCGCCTTATCTTTATGATGAAACAGGCGCACTTAAGGAATGGGCGACTACCTCATTTGATGAGAATAATAAGCATAGGCACTTGAGCCATTTGTATCTTGCGTGGCCGTTAAATGAAACGCAGAATAATGAGGAATTGACAAAGGCTTGCATTCAGGCAGTAGAAAACAGAACGAGCGAAAATGAGGCATCGCATGCTCTTATTCACCGTTCGCTTATCGCTGCAAGGCTTAAAGATAGGGATATGCTGTCCGATGCATTGCTTAAGTTGATGAATCATAAAATCAGATATGATTCGTTGATGACAAATCACGATTACGACAGAAGAAGTTGTTATTGTACCGACTTTGCAATCGGCTATCTCGGCATTGTAAACGAGGCACTTGTTTATTCCGATACGAGAGTTATTGAACTTCTTCCGGCTTTGCCGACAAGCGGTTTTGATAAGGGCGAACTTGACGGATTGCGTACAAAAAGCCGTGCTGTTATCGAGTCGCTTAAATGGGATGGCGAGACGGTTGAGGCAAAGATTAAATCAGAGATTGACCAAACGATTACAATTTCATACGGCAATAAGTCAGAAACATTAAGTCTTAAGCAAAACGAGACGGCAACAGTTGAATTTTAATAAAAAAAGGGCGTACAGATTTTCAAATCCGTACGCTCTTTGTTGTTTTGCCGTTCGCATTATTTTGTTTGCTTAGTGGGTTTGTAAAAATATCTGTCGAGCTTCTTTTTGTCGATAGCATAAAATAACGCAGTTCCAAGCGTTGCCATAACACCAAGCTCGCCCAGTCCGACAAGTCCGCCCTGAGTTAGGAAACCTACAAATTCAAACGCACCGTCGATAAAGAAGCATTCTATTTCCCATCCGATGATAACAGCGTTGAATATTGCGGGCATAAGCATACTCAACAGCGGATAGCCCTTAATTCTTGTGTTTCTTAACGCATACATACATATTGCAGAGCCAAGTGTTGCAAGAGAGCCGAAAATCATATCAAGCGGAAGTCCTGAGCCTACATTGTATATGTTAGACAATACACAGCCGAGGGTAAGTCCGGGGATAGCGGCAGGGGTAAACAGAGCCAAAACATTAAGTGCTTCGCTAACTCTGAACTGCACTGCCATTGAGGTCGTGCCGGGAAGCAACAGATTCTGCGCATAGGTTAGTGCGGCATATAATGCCGCAATGATTGCTGTTTGTGCGATAAGCTGATTTTTCTTCTTCATTTTTAATTTTCTCCTTAGTTTTGTTTTTAGAAGCCACGGGAGTGTGACTGGTCAGGATTTTGCGAACTGACAGAGAGATTATAATATATGAAGAGAAAAAAATCAAGAGGGTATATAATTTTTTCAAAACGGCTGAGTATTGCCCTGAACACAGAACGCTTTATTAATCTAAAAGGCGAAGTCTGCATTTGTGCCTACTTCGCCTTTGGTCGGTTTATTCGTGATGATGTTCGTGGTGGTGATTGCAATTAGCGTGTGAGTTTTGCTCCATTTCACCCTTGAGGAATTTGATAACAGCCATATCTGCGTTACCGCTGTTTCCTGCATAAATTGTAATGCCTGCCGCTTCGAGTGAATCTACTGCTCCTTGTCCGATGCCGCCGCATATTACCGTTTCAACGCCCATTTCTTTAATATATCCTGCGATTCCGTGGTGAGAATGCTTGCCCATACTTTCGAGATGCACACGCTGAATTTCGCCGTTTTCGTCGGTTTCGTAAATTTTCATATACTGTGTTTTCCCGAAATGCTGAAAAATATTTCCGTTATCGTATGTTACTGCTATTTTCATAATACTACCTACCTTGACATGAATTTTATGACTTCTTCGGCATTATCGAGTCCCTGCTTGTAGCCGAGCTGATAAATCGCTTCGAGTTTTGATGTGTCTTTTTCCAATGTGCTTACATTTAACGGCGCCGTCGGCTGAATTACATATGCAAGTCCCTGCTCCTGCATTTTTTGCACATATTCGAGCTGGTGGTTATACATAATGTGTCTGTTAATTAAAACCTCGCCGATTTTTGGAAATTTCTTAAACATCTTTTGCGCCTTAGGCGTAATCGGCTGCTTTATAAAGCCTTTGTTGCGGGTTAATATTACGACGCATTTTTTGCACCCGTCAGCCATAGCCTTTTCAAGCGGAATGGAGTCAACCAAGCCGCCGTCAAAATATGTGGAATTGCCTATTTGCACTCCCTTTGTCACTCCGGGAATCGAGCAGCTTGCTTTAAGCTCGTCGCAGTTTTGACGCATGCTTTTAGGGTAAAAATACTCTGCCTTTCCTGTTTGAGCGTTTGTGGCAACGGCACATAAAACCGTTTTGCTGTTTTCAAATTCATCCTGATTAAGCGGCAAAATATCATATGCAAGCTCGCCGAAAATCCAATCGGTGTTCAAAAAGCTGTGTCCCTTGAGCATATTTCCTGCGCTCATATATCTTTTGTCGTCAGAATAATTGATGATTATATCGTGTTGACGGCGATAATTTTTTGCGATATAGGAGGTGGCATTACAGCTACCTGCCGAAACACCTATTGCGTAATCAAATTCGATACCTTTTTCGATGAACGCATCGAGTACGCCGCTTGTGTAAATCGACCTGTTACCGCCGCCCTCAAGCACTAATCCGTTATTATACATTTTTTATCTCCGATTTGACAAAAATAAGAGCAACATCGTTGCTCTTATTCTGGCGTGATTTATTTAGCCTCGGCTTCTGCCTCAGCCTTTTTCTTAGGTGCCGACTTCTTTTTAGGAGCAGCCTTTTTCTTTGGCTCTTCTTCAGCCTTCTCTTCTTTCGGCTCGTCCTTTACCTCGACGATTTCAATATTGTTATCACATTCAAAAAATTCGTTATCATCGAAGTACTCCGGCTTTTTCTTATCGGTGAGCTTCTTAATTGCAATGTATGCTGCCGCTGCAAGAGATACAATAGCAACGATAATTGCGATAATCTTAGCAATTTTCTTAAAGTTCATAACCTGAACCTCCTTAATATCTTTCTCCCTTATTATAATCTTTAATAATTGTAAAGTCAATACTATTTGATATACAAAAACACTATACTTTTTGAACAATTTGAGTTATAATGGGGCTAAAGAATTTGTTGTAACGGAGTGTGACGATGACAAACGCACAGTATGTTGAAGCAATCGAAAAGCGTCATTCACGCAGAGCTTATAGTAAAAAGCCTCTGAACGACGAAATATTGCAAATTATCGGCGAAATGGTTGACGCTGTGAATGCTCAGGCGGATTTGGATTTTGTATTCGTTAAGGACGCAACACCGTTTTTTAAGATATTTTCGGGGAAGTTCAGTATGATAGTAATAGCAGGCCCCGACACCCAAAAGGCGAGAGAAAGTTGCGGCTATTACGGCGAGAGTATTGTTTTGCAATGCGTTTATCACGGTCTTGGCACATGCTGGGTGTCAGGCACATACAATGAAAACAAAGTATATGAGGCACTTCATTTGCCTGCGGATAAGCGTATTTATGCGGTTATCACGGTTGGGTATGTCAAGCCCAAGTATTCTCTTGTCGAAAAAACGATTTATAACGCAACGCATAAAAAGAACAAGACCTATCAGAATATGTTCGAGTTTTGCGATTCAAGGCTTCCCGACGCATATGCTAACGGTATGAGAATGGTTGAAAAAGCCCCCTCAGCCGTGAACAGACGACCTGTTATTTTCAGGTACGAAAACGGCAGGCTCAGCGGTTATGTTGACGAGCCGTATTCGGATAAGAGCGTCGATTTCGGCATTGCCAAGCTTCACTTTTTAATAGGTGTGAGAGCAATGGGCGTAAACGGTAAATGGAGCCTTGACAACACCTTTGAGCAAGCAGAGGCTCAAAGAATAAAATTCTCCGATAATGAGAATTTTAACACCTAAACGGGCGTGCTTTCGCCTTAGTAAAGTGTATTGCCTTTTGGCAGAAAGGGTGAAAAATCAAATGGAAAAAACACAGAAGAAAAAGTGGTCAAAGAAGAAAAAAATACTTGTCATCATTTTATGTATCATAGCGTTTTTGTTTGTTGCCACAATTTGTGCGGGCTTGGGCGTACTTAAATGGTATTGCACTCCTGTTGATTATCAGGTTGCTTCCTCTGCTTCTATTGCAGACGAAAACACATATCTTGTTGCACACAGAGGCTTCAGAGCCGTTGCTCCCGAGAACACGGCACCTGCGTTTGAAGAAGCGGGCAAGGCAGGCTTTAAGGCAAATGAATGCGATATTTACCGCACAGCCGACGGTGTATGGGTTGTTCAGCACGACAAGATTACCTATCGTATGATGGACCTTACAAAGAATATCGAAAAATGCACCTATGACGAGCTTATGCAACATAAGACCGATAACGGTAATAACATTGACAATTATCCCGAGCTTAAAATCTGCACCCTTGAGGAGTATATGGAAATCTGCGATAAATACTCTATGGACGCAGTTATAGAGTTTAAGGGCGAAAGCAATCAGGAGCATTACGATGAGGTCATTGATATGATTAATCGTTATCCTAATGTTAAGGTTACGTTCATTTCGTTCCAGTTCAGCGACCTTGAGGCTCTCAGAAAGCTTTGCGATAATGATATGATGTATCTTGTGCAGAAGATTAAGCCGGAGGATATTGAACTTGCAAAGACAATAGAAAACTGCGGTATTGATTTTAATGCAAATAAGGACGAAAATTGGGAGAACGACGCACAGATTATTAAGGATTGCCAACAGGCAGGACTTCAGCTCGGTGCTTGGACTGTTGATGAACTTGAGGTAATGGAAAAGCTCCTTGATGTCGGCGTTGATATGATTACAACAAATTGTATCACATATTGATAAATTGAATTTTGTATCTTGTAGAGGGTGCCGTTGCGGTACCCTTTATATAGTAGTTGAATAAGCAACGGTGATTTGTTACAATATATTGTGTATTTTGTGAGATTATTTATAGAAAAGAAGTGAGAATATGCTGTATCAGCTTTTACCTCAGGGAAAGGCGTGGGAGCAGGGAATGATTGCGTTGCCCCGAATTATTGCAACCGATTATTTGAAGCTTGCAAGTGAATATCAATTAAAAGCGTTGCTTATCATATTGGCAAACAACGGACAGGCTGACAGCAAGGTCATTTCAAAATCGTTGGGCTGTACCGAGAATGACGCCGTGGATTTTTTGGAGTTTTGGCTCGAGGAGGGAATACTCTCCTGTGACGGCGAGGCTCGTGTTTCCATCGTGACTCAAAAGAACGAAAGCAGCGAATCCAACGAAAAGAGCGAGAAAAAGTCGGAAACCGCTATTGAAATTGAAAAGAAAATTGAGGCTGTTGTTTCTAAGGCGGAGCGACCGAGCGTTCCCACATATACTCAAAGCGAGATTGTATCAATGTGCCGTGACAGTGAGGAGTTGACTCTTACTCTTCGCAACGCTCAGGAGGTAATGGGCAAATCGCTCAGCCATGTGGAGCAGGAACTTATAGTTAATATGGTTACATATTACGGGCTTCCGTGCGATATTGTGCTGATGATTTTGCAGTTTTATAAGAACGAAAAGGAGAGCGGAAAGGTTATCGGCACCGCTTACATTGCTGCTATGGCAAGGAATTGGAGCGAGGATGGCATCGTTACTCTGGACGCCGCCGAGGAAAAACTTCACGATATAGAGAGAACGGATAATCTTTGGAAAGAGATTATTTCAATCAGCGGACTGCGCCACCGCAACCCCACCATTAAGCAGAGAGAGATGATTTCACGCTGGAGTGAGGACTTCGGTATGGATATGATTACCATTGCCTGCGATATAATGAAAGAAAATACCGACAGGCCGACACTTAGATATGTTGACGGCGTGCTGAAAAGTTGGAAGAAAAAGGGCATATTTACTCCTCAGGCTGTTGCGGAAGAGGACAAGCGACATAAGGAGAAATCGGCAGAGAAAACAAAGCCGACCATTGACGAAACATATGATATTGACGACATTAATCGTCGTGCTATGATTAATGATAACTATGACATTTAAGGAGCAGAGCTATGGCATACTCGGCAGAAATACGAAATAAGGCTAAGCGAATTTTAGAAAAGCGTCACGATTCGGCAGTAATGCTTGCGGACGACAGAGCGAGCGAAATTCGTATGGAAATTCCCGAAATTAACGAAATTCAGGCAGGACTTTCACAGGTGGGCTTGGAGATTTCAAAATTGTTTTTTTATAAGGAAAATACCGATGAAAAGATAGCCGAACTCAGGGCGAAAAGCCACGCACTTATCGAGGAAAGAGGCAGACTGCTCAAGGCGCACGGCTATGACGAAAATGCTATGAAGCCTCAGTTTGTGTGTGATGCGTGTGAGGACAGAGGCTACATAAATGGCAGAATGTGCAGCTGTCACCGTCAGCTTTTGAAGGATATAATGAGAAGCGAAATTTGTCGTCTTGCTCCGCTTGACAGATGTACCTTTGATAATTTTTCGCTTGAATATTACAGCGAACAGCCTATGGAAAATGCAATTATTCCAAAAAAGAGAGCAGAAAAAATATTTGATACTTGTCGCAAGTACGCTCAGAATTTTTCTCTTAACAGTAAGAATTTGCTTTTCTTCGGAGGAGCAGGTTTGGGAAAAACGCACTTGAGCCTTGCAATAATGAATGTTGTTATTAATAAGGGATATTATGTTTGCTATGGCACAAGCCAAAATATTTGTGACGATTTGCAAAGCGAACAGTTTGGCAGGGTAGACGATTTGGTTTACACAAAGGCTCAGGTTATGGGCTGCGACTTGCTTGTGCTTGACGATTTGGGAACGGAGATTGATAATCAGTACAGTATTGCTACGCTGTATAATATAGTCAACAGCCGTATTCTTTCGGGCAAGCCGACTGTTATTTCAACAAATTATTCTATGGTAAGTCTCGAAAAGAAGTACGATAAGCGTATTACAAGCAGGCTCACGGGCGAATATATCCCATTCTATTTTATCGGAAACGATATACGAAACATTAAGTAATAAAGAAGCACCGCAAGGCTAAAAGCAGTCCTGCGGTGTTTTTGCGTTTATGTGTTATTTTTTTAATTCGATATTTTCCAATACCGATATGCCGAGAGATGACAGATATTCTTTTGCACTCTGCAAATTTTTCTTGTCATCATAAGTGTTAGGATTGTGTGCGTCAAGTCCGATTACCGTATCGTTGCCAAGCTCTGCAACGATTTCCCAAAAGTCCTTGTTCGGATAATTCCTTTTGTCCGTGAAACCTAAAAAGTTAAATTCTAATGCAACGCCGAGCTTTTTTAACTCCGACGCCATATATCGCATTTTGCTTTTGTAAATATCCCTGTCACCCGTGAAATTAATTAAATCAGGGTGTGCAACATACAACTCTCCGCTTTTCGCACCTAAAATCACCTGTGAAATATATTTGTCAAGCACAGCTGTCGAGTCGGTTTTATTCCCTGAATATTTAGCATAGCTTTCGTATTCGTTGTCGGTAAAATGCTGACCGAGAATGAGGTAGTCATAGTCAAAGCTTTTCAGAAATTCAAGCTCCTTTTCTATCAGCTCGGGATAGTATTCAACTTCAAAGCCGAGTTTGATGTCAATTTCGTTTTTGTATTTATCTTTTAATGCACGAACGCTGTCGGCATAGCCCTGCGCCTCGCTGCAATCCATACGAAAGCCGCTTTTGTGTCCATTTGGGAAAATGTACGGTGCGTGGTCGGAAAATCCGATAGTGTCATATCCGTTTTTTATGGCACTTAATACATAGTCCTCGTCCGCACCCTTAGCGTGATGGCATCTGTATGTATGGTTGTGATAGTTATACATTATTATTTAACGCTTTCTGCAAATTTGATGAAGCCTTGTCTGCCATGCTCGTCTCTGGAATAAACTCCGCATTGCTCAAGAATGGAGGTGAATACAATTCCGATTTCCTCCTTGATTATGTCATCAATATTCTTTTCGTTAATATCGTACTTGTTTTTAATCATTTCCGACCACTCGTAATGCGGTGCAAGTCTTTCGTCGGCTCTGATGTCGACGCCGTTGAGCATTGCACTTGCAAGGTCAGCCATTTCGGTTTTTAATCTGCTCGGAAGAACAGCAAGTCCCATAACCTCGATTAATCCGATGTTTTCCTTTTTGATGTGGTGGTATTCGGGGTGAGGATGATAAAATCCGAGTGGGCATTCGTCGGTTGTAATGTTGTTTCTGAGAACTAAATCCATCTCGAATTTGCCGTTTCTCATTCTTGCGATAGGAGTGATTGTGTTGTGCGGCTCACCGTCTGTTTCGGCATAGATGAACTGCTCCTCGTCGGTGTAGCCCCTCCAAGCGGTAAGGATTTTGTTGCTAAGTTCAACAAGTCTTGCCTTGTCCTCGCTTGCAATTCTGATAACGCTCATCGGCCATTTTACTATACCTGCCTCAACATCATCAAAGCCGTTGAATTTAAGCTCTGCCTCAATCGGTGCCTTAGCCATTGCAAACTCGTATCTTCCGCCCTGAAAATGCTCGTGTGTAAGGATTGAACCGCCCACGATAGGAAGGTCGGCGTTTGAACCGATGAAATAATGCGGAAATCTTTCGGTGAAATCAAGAAGCTTTTCAAATGCGCTTTTGTCTATTTTCATAGGCGTATGCTCTGCGTTGAATACTATACAGTGTTCGTTGTAGTAAACATACGGTGAGTATTGCATAAAGAATGCTTCGCCGCCGAGAGTCATAGGAATTATTCTGTGATTTTCTCTTGCAGGGTGATTTACTCTGCCTGCATAGCCCTCGTTCTCTTTGCAAAGCAGACACTTTGGATATGAAGCCGCTTTCATTTTGAGCGCTGCTGCGATTGCCTTAGGGTCTTTTTCAGGCTTGGAAAGATTGATTGTGATGTCGATGTCGCCGTATTCTGTTTTTGTAATCCATTTTACATCGTTCTTTATTCTGTATCTGCGAATGTAGTCGCTGTCGCAGCTGAGCTTGTAATAGTAATCGGTTGCAAACTCGGGCGACTTTTCATAAAGAGCGTTAAAGTCTGCTCTTACCTTGCTCGGTCTCGGGGTGAGAAGTCCCATAAGTCTTGTGTCAAATAAATCTCTGTAAACAACGCTGTTTTCGCACAGTCCGTTTTCTGTCGCATAATCAAGTAAACTGCCGAGTATTTCCTCCAAAGGCTTATCCTCTGCCTCGCAGTCGTCAAAGCTGTCGATTTTCAGCGCATCACAAAGACTGTTGATTGCCCAGATTTCATCGTCCTTTTCTATCATATTGTTCTTTTGGGCGTAATGAACTAATGATTTGATTGCCGAATTTACATTCATTTTGATATTACTCCTAAGCTTTGCATATATTTTTAATGTATTATAATATATTTCTTTGTATTAATCTATACTATTTTTTAACTTTTTACAAATTTTGTGCGGTTTTACTTTACGAGACGGTAATTTCGTGCTAATCTTAATATATATAATGACACCTACGGAGGCAGTTTTATGAAAATTTGTGTATTCGGTGCGGCAAGTAAGAGCATCGACGAAAAATATATCAAGCCTGTTGAGGATATGGGCGAATATCTTGCAAAACACGGTCACTCTCTTGTTTTCGGTGCGGGCAGTACCGGCGAGATGGGTGCGGCATCAAGAGGTTTTAAGAGAGGCAACGGCAGTATTCACGGCGTTGTTCCCGAATTTTTCAAAAACGACTTGAACGAGTTTGTTAATTGGAATTGCGACGAGCTTACCGTTACTCAAACTATGCGTGAGCGTAAGGCAATTATGGAGGATTTGGCAGACGCATTTATTATCACTCCCGGCGGTTGCGGCACTTTCGAGGAACTTTTTGAGGTGCTTACTCTTAAACAACTCGGTCAGCATCGTAAGCCGATTGCCATTTATAATATAGACGGCTACTATGATTTGCTGGTCGGAACACTCAAGTATTCGATAGAAACCGAATTCGTTAAGCCGAATTGCGAAAAACTCTATCGTGTGTTCGACGAAAACGAATTTGATAAAATGATTGACTACATAGAAAATGATGATATGGACGGTATGTCTGTCCACGATTTGAAATAGGAGGTGCTTTTATGGCAAAGAATTTTGTTATAGCTCTTGGCAGAGAGTTTTGTTCGGGTGGAAGAGAAATCGGAAAAATGCTTGCAGAACGCTTGGGCGTGCATTATTATGACGATGTTTTGCTCAGAGCCAAGTCGAAGGAGCTTGGTATCGACGAGGGCGTTTACGAAATGTTCGACGAACAACCTACAAGGTCGTTCTTGTTCTCCATAATGATGGACCCGTACGCTATTGATAATGCTGTCAACAGCGGCAAGGTTATTGAGGCTCAGCGTAAGGTTATCGAAAAGGCTGCCGATGAAGGCTCGTGCGTAATAGTCGGCAGAAGAGCAGATAAAATCCTTGAAGAGCGTGAGGATATTAATTTGGTTTCGGTATTTATCGGGGCTGATATTGAGGACAGAATTAAGCGCCATATCGAAAGTGGTGAATCGCAGGATTCAAAGGGCGCACGCAGAATTATTGAGCGTAAGGATAGGGAAAGAGCTTCCTATTATAACTATCTCGGTGACGGTAAATGGGGCAGAGCAGAAAATTATGCTATGTGCTTTTCGACTTCTAAGATGAGCAAGCAGAGAATTTGCGATATGATTTGCAATTATGTTAAATCTTTGGATTAACGGATTATTCTCACTTGCAAAAGGAACTGTTCAGCCGAAAAACTACGGTTCCTTTTACTTTATCAGATTTTGTATATTTAACGCTTGAAAGCAGAAATTATTTGAAACGAAAATTTGAGGAGATTTTATGACTAAAGGTGTAATACATTCGATAGAAACTTTCGGTTCGGTAGACGGACCGGGAATCAGGTTTGTTGTGTTTTTGCAGGGTTGCCCGATGAGGTGCAAATATTGTCATAATGTTGACACCTGGGATATAAACAAATCAAACGATAAAAGAACTCCGCAGGAGCTTATCGAATTTGCAAAAAAATACAAAACTTATTGGAAACAGGACGGTGGTATAACTGTCAGCGGAGGCGAGCCTCTGGCACAGATTGACTTTTTGCTTGAATTCTTTAAGCTTGCAAAAAAAGAAGGAATTAACACTTGTATAGACACTTCGGGACAACCCTTTACGAGAGAAGAGCCTTTCTTTTCAAAATTTAATGAGCTTATGGAATATACCGACTTGCTTTTGGTGGATATTAAGCATATTGACCCTGTTGAGCATAAAAAGCTTACGGGCAGACCGAATGAAAATATTTTGGATATGCTGACCTATCTTTCGGACATTAAAAAACCTATTTGGATAAGACATGTACTTGTTCCGACAATTACCGATATAGACGAGTATTTGTATAAAACAAAAGCGTTTATTGATACCCTTTCAAATGTTGAGCGTGTGGATGTTTTGCCTTATCACGAGCTTGGAATTTATAAGTGGCAGGAACTGGGAATATCGTATCAACTTGACGGTATTAAGCCGCCGAGCAGGGAACGCCTCGAAAATGCACAAAAAATTTTGCAAAAATAGCTGTAACTTGATTTCAATCAAGGTGATTTGAATCTTTAATGTTAAAATAGCTGTGATGTTAATTGATGACATTAACAAAACAATTATCGAAAGGAAAAATGTTACATGGAAGCATGGAGAAATTTTAAGGGCAGAAAATGGACTGAAGAAATCAATGTAAGAGATTTCATTCAAAACAACTATACAGAATATTCGGGTGACGAAAGCTTTTTGGCTGACGCAACACCTGCTACAAATAAGCTTTGGGGCAGACTTCAGGAGCTTCAAAAGGAAGAGCGTGCAAACGGCGGCGTTCTCGAGTGTGAAACCGAAATCGTATCAGGTCTTACTGCATACGGTCCGGGCTACATTGACGAGTCAATGAAGGATCTCGAGACTGTTGTAGGTCTTCAGACGGACAAGCCTCTCAAGAGAGCATTTATGCCATACGGCGGCATTAAGATGGCGCAGCAGGCAGCAGAAACATACGGCTTTAAGGTAAACGAAAAATACGACAAGATTTTCAACGAGTATCACAAGACTCACAATCAGGCTGTATTTGACGCTTACACTCCTGAGATGAGACGCGCTCGTCACACTCATATTATTACAGGTCTTCCTGATACATACGGCAGAGGAAGAATCGTCGGCGACTATCGTAGAGTAGCTCTTTACGGTATCGACTACCTTATCAAAAAGAAAGAGGAAGATAAGGAATATTCAAGCGGTAACTCAATGACAGAGGATGTTGTTCGTCTTCGTGAGGAAATCGCTGACCAAATCAAGGCTCTCAAGGGCATGAAGGAAATGGCTAAGATTTACGGCTTCGATATTTCAAAGCCGGCAACAAATGCCAAAGAGGCTGTTCAGTGGCTTTACTTCGGCTATCTTGCAGCTATTAAGACACAGAACGGTGCTGCAATGAGCGTCGGCAGAATTTCAACCTTCCTTGATATTTATATTCAGAGAGACCTTGATGAGGGTACTCTTACAGAGGCAGAGGCACAGGAGCTTATCGACCACCTTACAATGAAGTTCAGAATGGTTAAGTTCGCAAGAATTCCTTCATATAACGAACTTTTCTCAGGTGACCCGGTATGGGCTACTCTTGAGGTTGCAGGTATCGGTATGGACGGCCGTTCACTCGTTACAAAGAATGACTTCCGTTTCCTCCACACTCTCGAGAATATGGGTCCTTCACCGGAGCCGAACCTTACAGTTCTTTATTCTTCTCGTTTGCCTGAAACGTTTAAGAAGTACGCTGCAAAGATTTCTGTTGCAACATCTTCTATTCAGTACGAAAACGACTGCGTAATGCGTCCTGTTTGGGGCGATGATTACAGCATCTGCTGCTGTGTATCGGCTACTCAGACAGGTAAGGAAATGCAGTTCTTCGGTGCAAGAGCAAACCTTGCTAAGTGCCTTGTATATGCAATCAACGGCGGCGTTGACGGTAAAACCCATGAGCAGTGCGGTCCTGCGCTTTGTCCTATTACCTCGGATTATCTTGATTACGATGAGGTTATGAAGAACTTTGACGCTATGATGGAGTGGCTTGCAGGTCTTTATGTAAACACCCTCAACCTTATCCACTATATGCACGATAAGTATTATTATGAAGCAGCAGAGATGGCTCTTATCGATACCAATGTAAGAAGAACATTTGCCACAGGTATCGCAGGTTTCTCACATGTTGTTGACTCACTTTGCGCTATTAAGTATGCAAAGGTAAGAGTTATTCGTGATGAGGACGGCTTCGCTGTTGACTATGTTCCTGAAGGCGATTTCCCGAGATACGGTAACGATGATGAGCGTGCAGACAAGATTGCTGTATGGCTTCTTAAAGAATTTATGAATAAGATCGGCAAGCATCACACTTATCGTAATTCTGAGCCTACCACATCTATCCTTACAATTACATCAAATGTTGTATACGGTAAGGCAACAGGCGCTCTTCCTGACGGAAGAAAGGCATTCACACCGTTCTCACCCGGTGCAAACCCGGCTTACGGTGCAGAAAAGAATGGCCTTCTTGCATCACTTAACTCTGTTGCAAAATTGCCTTATGAGTATGCTCTTGACGGTATTTCAAATACTCAGACTATCAGCCCGAATGCACTCGGTCACGATGATGACGAGAGAAAGTGCAGACTTGTTGATGTTCTTGACGGTTACTTTGACCAGGGCGCTCATCACCTCAATGTAAATGTATTCGGTATTGATAAGCTCAAGGACGCTATGGAGCATCCTGAGAAGCCTGAGTATGCAAACTTCACAATTCGTGTATCAGGCTACGCTGTTAAGTTCATCGACCTTACAAGAGAGCAACAGCTTGATGTTATCGCAAGAAACGCTCACGAGAGACTGTAACTTACAACTTCATTTTTCAAAGGTGTCGTTATGAGTAATGCAAATAATTCAAAGTTTGACCCCTTTTGCAGTAAAAAGCATCAGTGCAAGGACTGTGATAACAGGTGCGTAAACCAGATAGCCTTTTTGAAAGACCTGCCTATGGAATTTCAAAATGCACTTATGTTAAAGGCGGAGTACAAAAAGTTCAAAAAGGATGCATATATATTTCATGAGGGCGATTCTGTCGACGCAGTCACTATTGTAAGAAAAGGTAAGATTAAGCTTACAATCACCGACTCCGACGGTAGAGAGAAAATTATCGGTATTTTCTCGAGTAACGATACTATTTGGGAAGGAATCTTTCTTGATAACAGCGTTTATCCTTATAATGCCGTTTGTTTAACCGATACGCATATATGGAAGATATATCGTAAGGATGTTGAGCTTGCGGTGGAGGATGCGGCGCTTGCAAAAAATGTAATAAGTATGCTTTCAAGAAAGCTTCATGACGCAAACGAGCGAAATTTGATTATGTCAATATCCGACCCGGAGGCAAAGATTGCAAAATTTTTGCTTTACAGAGACAGACAGGACCATAACGGCGTCATTAATCTCAGACTTGACGATATTGCGGCGAGTGTTGCACTTCGTCCGGAAACCGTCAGCCGTAAGCTGTCTGCTTTGATTGAACAGGGCTATATCGAGCGTGTTTCAAAAAGCGGTATAAGGATACTTGATTATCATGCGCTGAACGAGTTTGTAAACAGTAAATAAAATTAAAGCTAACTGCAAGAAAAATATTGCGGTTAGCTTTTTGCGTAATATGGACTTTTTTCGTGACTTGTGATAAACTGTGATTATAAATTTTAGGAGAATTGATATGGAACTACAAAAGGGCAGACCTGCCGATGTCAGCGGCAGAGAGGATAGAGAAATAAGAGTTTATGACTTTCTCGACGAGCTTGGTATAGATTATTTTCGTACCGACCACGAGGAAGCAAACACAATGGAAAAATGCAACGAAATCGACAGCGTTTTGGGTACGATAATTTGCAAAAATCTTTTTCTCTGCAATCGTCAAAAAACGGATTTCTATTTATTGATGATGCCGGGCGATAAGCCGTTTAAGACTAAGGATATTACAAAGCAACTCGGTTGTTCACGACTTTCCTTTGCAACTCCCGATTTTATGCTTGAATTTCTTGATATTAAGCCGGGCGCAGTTTCGGTTATGGGACTGATGAATGATAAAAACAACAGAGTTCAACTTGTTATCGACCGCCCTGTAATAGAAAGCGAAACCCTCGGCTGTCATCCGTGCGTTTGCACCTCAAGCCTAAAGTTTATGACAAAGGATATAATCGAGAAGTTTTTGCCTGCTGCCAATCATAAGCCGATTATAGTCGAAATGCCGGACTATGATGAAGAGAATAACGGATGATTATATTTTCAGCGTTTTAAGGTATTCCTTTTGCTCGGGGGTTATGCGATAGCTTTCCCGTGCCTTTTGGATTGCTTTATTGTGAGTCCATTTATCTAAAACGGGTGACTGAAAATATTTGACGGTGTCGTTCCATTGCTTTGCAAGCGCTGTTGCGAAAAACCACGCAATCATCATATTGACATAATATTCCTCGCTCTTTATTCGGGCGGGGATTTCTAAATATTTTGCCTTGAAGTTTTCGTCAAGAAAGTATGTCATCAGTATTTTAAGCCCAAAGCGACAGGTATAGGTCTCTTTGCTGTTTGACCATTCTTTGATTTTTGTCAGCACAAGTTCGGGGTACTTCTTGAAAATTTTTGGCGTGAGAATATCGCAGACCGCCCAGTTGTCAATAAATGGAAGAAAATCATCAACGGCTTTTATACATTCGTTAATGTCGTTTATTTGCGATAAGAGCAAAGCGTGCAAAATATCCTCGTCATAATATTCGTGTGGCAGAGATGTTAAAAATTTACCTACCTCGTCGCTGTTTTTCACTTCTTTTGCGAGTTTGCGACAATCGGGAACTCTCACGCCTATAATCTTTTGCCTGTTTACGGTAGGGACTAATTTTGAATGAAAATTTGCATAACCCTCGTCTTGAATTTCAAACAGTCTTTTTTGAATCTGTGTCATATAATCACCTATTTGATTATATCAAGCGTTTGTTGCCTTTGTCAATAATGCCGAAAAATGATTTGTATAATTGTCTAATATATTTTTAGTTTATGCTTGCATTGTACGGTAAAATTAGTTAAAATAGATATGAATAAATTAAAAAGGAGGTAATGGAATGCTCTGGACTTTGAAGAAAATTTGGTACAGAATTTACCAAAATGTCTTTAAGTTTGCTATGTGCTTTATGGATTGGTCCGAGCCTGAGCTTCTTGAGGGTGCCGGTTCTGTTTTAAGACTGCCGCAGTTTATCAAGAATAAGGGTATAGATAAGGTTCTTGTTGTTACCGATAAGGGACTTATGAATCTTCATCTTCTCGACCCTATGTTTGCAAAGCTCGATGAGGTTGGGGTTGAGTATGTCGTTTATGACGGCGTTCAGCCGAATCCGACTATCCCTAACATTGAGGATTGTAAGGATATGTATAATCAAAACGGATGTCAGGGTATTATCGCTTTCGGCGGCGGTTCTGCAATGGACTGTGCAAAGGCTGCCGGTGCAAGAGTGGTTAAGCCTAATCAATCCGTTCGTGATATGCGTGGACAGCTTAAAGTACATAAAAAGCTTCCGCCATTCTTTGCTGTTCCAACAACAGCAGGTACAGGCTCAGAAACAACAGTTGCTGCTGTCGTAACCGATCCCGAAACTCATGAGAAGAATGCAATCAACGATACTTGTATTCGTCCTAAGTATGCTGTGCTTGACCCGGAACTTACCGTAGGTCTGCCACCACACATCACTTCGACAACAGGTATGGATGCTCTCACTCACGCAGTTGAGGCTTATATCGGTCACAGTAACACAAAGGATACTATCAGAGAAGCAGAAATTGCTACTAAGCTTATCCATGAAAATCTTGAAAAGGTTTATAACGACGGAAAGGATTTAGAGGCAAGAGGAAATATGCTCAAAGGCTCGTATTATGCAGGTCGTGCATTTACCCACGCTTATGTTGGCTATGTTCACGCTATTGCGCATAATCTCGGCGGCCTTTACGGCACTCCTCACGGTCTTGCTAACGCAGTTATTTTGCCTTATGTTCTTGATTTTTACGCTGACGCTGCTTATCCGCAGCTCGCTAAGCTTGCTGATATTATCGGTATCACAACTGCCGATATGTCAACAGCGGATAAGGGTAAGGCATTTATTGCCGAGGTACGCAGAATGAACGCTGCTATGAATATCCCTGAAAAGTTCGATATGATTAAGGAGGAGGATATGCCTACACTCGTTAAGCGTGCGCTTAAAGAGGGTAACCCGCTTTATCCTGTTCCAAAGATTATGAACGCTCAGGAATGCGAAGCAATCATTCGCTCCTTTATGGCATAATAAATAAAAAACTTAAAGCCGTGATTCATTTCACGGCTTTTTTTAGGAGAGAATGATGACAAAAAACGAGTATTTACTTCAAATTGACTCTGTTATTGCAAATGGAAAATTTAAGGACAACAACGCTTCTCTTTGCACTCATACACCGCCTGAATGGTACAATAATGCAAAGTTTGGCATATTCATTCATTGGGGAGTTTACAGCGTTCCGGGATATTCAAACGAATGGTACAGCAGAGAGATGTACGACAAAACAAAGCCTGCTTATCGCCATCACATAAAAACATATGGCACTCAAAAAGAGTTTGGATATAAGGATTTTATACCGATGTTTAAGGGCGAAAACTTTTCTGCTGACGAGTGGGTGACCCTCTTTAAGGAAAGCGGAGCAAAATATGTTATGCCTGTTGCGGAACATCACGACGGATTTGCAATGTACGGTACCGAGTTTAACAGGTGGAACGCTGTTGATATGGGTCCAAAACGAGATGTTATTGCTGAGATTAAATCGTCTTGCGAACAGCAGGGTTTGACTTTCTGTGCTTCAAATCACAGAGCAGAGCATTTCTTTTTTATGAATATGGGCAGAACGATTGACAGCGATATTGACGACCCTGATTGTGCGGATTTTTATGCACCTGCGCATTACTGCAAAGAACTCGGAACGTTGCAGATGGTTAAAACGGCCCATGATGTTTGGGGTACTGCTCCGAGCGAGGAGTTCTTGCAAGATTGGTTAGTGCGGAATTGTGAGTTTATCGACAAATATAAGCCATTAGTTGTATATTTTGATTGGTGGATTCATAACAAGGCGTTCAAGCCGTATCTTAAAAAATTCACGGCGTATTATTATAATCGTGCTTTGGAGTGGGGCAAAGATGTCACGGTGAACTACAAGCACACCGCATTTGCACCGGGTATTGCAACTCGAGATGTTGAGCGTGGAGCGCTCACCGATATTTCACCCGAGCATTGGCAAACTTGCACGGCTATAGGTAAAAATTCGTGGGGTTATACTGAAAATAATGAGTTCAAAACTCCTTATCATATTGTTACCGATCTTATTGATATTGTCAGCAAAAACGGCAATATGCTTCTTAATGTCGGCCCAAAGCCTGACGGAACAATAACAGATGACGAAGTGAAAACACTACGTTCGATTGGAGAATGGTTGCGAAAAAACGGAGAAGGAATTTATGGCACGACTGCTTGGGAAATATTTGGCGAGGGCAAGGTTAATGCAAAGGACGGATTCTTTCAAGACAACAAAACAAAGCCGTACAAGAGCAGTGATTTTCGGTTTACATACAAAAATGGTTCGGTATACGCTTTTTGGATGAAACCCAATGCGTCAAGGCCTGTAAGAATAAAAGCGTTCAAAAAGGTTGACCATGATGTTATTGTCAGCCGTGTAACTCTTGTTTCAACGGGCGAGGAGTTCTCGTTTGAAAGAAACAAACGGTATATGCAATTCAAGCCAAACGGTAATGCGGATTATTCAATGCCGCTTTGCTTCAAAATAGAACTGGAGTAAATCAAATCTAAATTCATATTTGACTGTGGTTTGCAAATAGAATATAATACACCTATGAAAAGTGTTAAGGTTAATTCAAATGACGCAGGGCAGAGACTTGATAAGTTTCTATTGAAGCATTTTGAGTCGTTGCCTAAGTCTATGATGTTTAAGCAGATAAGAAAAAAGAATATTAAACTTAATCGTAAGCGTTGCACACCCGAGCAGATTATTAACGACGGTGATGTTATCGAGCTTTATTTACCTGATGATATGCTCAATGAGCGAAAGGTGCATTATGATTTTATGTCTGCACCTAAGGAGCTGTGCATTATTTATGAAGACGAGAATATTATTCTTATGGATAAGCCTCAGGGAGTGCTGTGTCACCCCGACGGCAGGGAATATGTAAACACTCTCGTTGCTTCTATGAAGCGTTATCTTTATGAAAAAGGCGAGTATAAGCCTGAGGACGAAAACTCCTTTACTCCGTCGCTTGCCAACCGCATTGACCGTAACACAGGCGGTATAGTAATCGGTGCAAAGAATTATCAATCGCTCAAAATCCTTAACGAAAAGATTAAGAGCAGGGAAATTGATAAGTATTATCTTACCGTGTGCGAGGGCTTGTTCGATAAGAAAAGCGATGTGCTTGACGGCTATCTCGTAAAAGACGAGAGAAAAAATATGGTTAAGGTACTGCCTAAAATGACAGACGGTGCAAAGCGTATCAGGACAAGGTATACCGTTCTTGATTCCTATGATAATAAGAGCCTTGTGGAAATTGAACTTTTGACAGGCAGAACTCACCAAATTAGGGCGCACCTTGCCTCGATAGGTCATCCGCTGTTGAATGACGGTAAGTACGGAACGGTTCACGGCAGGTTTAAGCAGGAGCTTTATTCATACAAACTGAGATTTAGCTTTAATGATGATGCGGGAGCATTGCAGTATCTTAACGGCAGGGAGTTCGTGAGCAAAAACTGTCCCGTGCTGAATAAATTTGAAAAGAGAGCATATTGATGAAAGATAAATTTATTAGATGCGTTTTGCCCATAAATGTGATAGTGTCATTTATGATTGAGGCTGTTGGAATTTCATTTTTAGTATATGCCATAAGAGAGTTGCACGGCAGAGCCGACATATATGCAGTCGTGTTTTACGGCGTGAGCATATTCAGCATTGTGCTGGGTTTGTTTTTGATAAAGCAGACTTTTTCTGAGGGCGTCAGATTTTATGACGACAGGGCAGAGTTTACGGGACTTGACGACGATAATTGCTTTGAGTATTCGCATATAAAGAGCGTGCAGAGCTATAAGGACACTTCGGCAAGCTTTAGAAAAACTGTTGTCGAGCGATTTTCGCTTGTGATTATAGAACTTGACGACGGCACAAGCGTTACGATAACGCTCGGCTATACCACGAAAAGAACGCTTAATAAAATCGTAAATGAGATAAAAAGCAGAATAGGATAATACATAAAAACCGTCTCGGGATATGAAATCTCAAGACGGTTTATTGTTTTACTTTATATAGGATTTACTGTTCGTTTTTCTCTTTTTGTTCGTGGTATTTTGATTCGTTTTCAGAGGCGGCTTCCTGCATTTCTTCCTCGGTAAAACGGTCTCCCATATCTACATTTTCCTTTGTGCGTTGGGACTGATACTTATCCTGATAATAGTTTTGGAGTTCGGTGGTAAATGTTCCGTCCGGCTTGCAGGTGATTATATTACATCCTCTTTGTGCACCGTATTTGGAAATTCCCGAGTAAGCAAGGTAGTCGATTGAATATCCGTATGACAACTGAATTCCGTCATACATAAGGGTAAAGTTATTTAAGTGGTCGTGACCCATATAAACAGCCTTTGTAGAGCCAAGTTCCTTAACTTTGTCGAAAAGTCCGTAGTTGTACTCGCTCGTGCAGATAGCGGCACCTTTTTCGCCTGCCTTACCGTAGAGATATTGTACTTTGTCGGTATCGTTAAAGCCGTTGTCCTTATATGCGTAGTATGCATCTTTCATTTCAAGCGGCGGAATGTGGAAAAACATAAGAGAGGGCGGCACGGTGCCGTTATTTTCTTCGGTGAGAAGATTTGTTTGACTCTCGTACCAGTCAACCTGATTTTTATGCACACAGTCGTATTTCCATAAAATGCCGAACACATCTCCGTCAACATATGAACCGGAGTCGAGCATTACAAAACTGTTTGTAATTTCGCCTTTTGAGTTTTTAACCTTGATGAGATAGTTTCCGACTCCGTCTACATCCTCGGGACCTTTTTGGAACAGGCAGTGAGGATATTTTTCCTTATTGCTGTAAAAGTTGCCTATCTGCTCTCTGTCATAATAACTGTATGTCTCGGTGTCGTGATTGCCGAAAGCAACGCACCAGTAAACGCCCATTTGCTCCATAAGATCCGCAAATATTTTTGAGGGGTTTTTATTATTGAGCGTACCTGCCTTATAAGGCACCGGAAAGGCTATATCGCCCGTAACTATTACCAAGTCGGGCTTTTCCGCTCTTACCATTGCCTCTACCGCATTGATACTCATAGAGTCTTTTTTTGAACTCAAAAAGCCTGCGCCGATATGTACATCGGTAAGTTGCACAACCTTAAAATCCTTATCTGTTGTAAAGGTGTAATATCCGTCGCTGTCGAGTTCGGGGGTAAGTCCGTCGGTATCAACCGTATTTATCGATGAAATAAAGTTCTCGCTCGATTTAAGACAAATAAGATTTGCCGCAGCAATAAATGCCGCAATAACAGCGATTATTATAACAACGGCAAGAAGTACCTTTAAGAATTTAATACCTTTTTGCTTTGGTGTTTTTTTAGTTCCCTCTTTGGTTGGCATAGCAATTCTCCTTTGTCAATCATTTACTAAAAATTTTGCCTGTTCGATTATGCTCTTAAACGCCTCGACTGTTATCGCAGTACCTATGACTATGGCGAACATACCGTCTACGGCAAATTTAACCCTGGTTATTAAGAATAATCCCATAAGCGCAAATACCGTTACCGCACAGTCCAAAAAACTGTCTGTTATCAGTGCTTTAATAACGGGAGACGGCTTCTTTTTATTGAAAGCCATATACATAAAGCCCATCAATATTTTCACGAAAACCGTTACGGTGATAATGATTGCATATTGATTTGAATAACTGATTTGAAGCGGATACATCAGTCGTTCGAGTCCGTTATATATAAAGTATGTACCGGTAACGCAAATTATCATACTGATTACAAAGGTGCAAAGGCTTTGTATTTTCAGTTGCTTTTTTTCGCCCGTTTTCTTTGCAATGACAAAGCCGAGCAGTGCAATCAGGCAGGCAAATGTGTCGCCCAGATTGTTTATGGCATCGCAGTAGACGGAAAGACTGTTTGAGCTTATTCCCACATACAATTTTACGAAAAAGAGCAGAATGTTAAGGACTGCGCCTATGACGACCGCCTTAATATGAATATTTTTCATATTATCTGATTTTTGTACCTGCCGGCATATCTACAAAGACAACCTTAACATCATCATCGCTCACATCACCGGCGAGAAGCATACCGTTGCTCATTTCGCCGCACAGCTTTGCGGGTTTAAGGTTTGCTACAATGATTACATTTTTGCCGATTAAATCCTCCGGCTTGTACCATGGAGCGATACCGGAAACGATTTGGCGTGGGGTATCTGTGCCGTCGTCTACCGATAATTTAAGTAGCTTTTTTGCTCTCTTTATCGGCTCGCACGCATTGATTTTAGCAACACGGAGTTCAACTTTTGCAAAGTCGTCGATTTGAATTTGTGCAAGACCTTCGATTTCTTTCGGCTTTGCTTTCTCCTCAGCCTTTGCGGCAGCCTTCTGCTTTTCTGCTATTTCCTCGAGCATCTTTTCTGCATCGATTCTTGCAAACAAAGCCTCAGCCTTGTTTACTTTAGTGCCGGCTTTAAGCGCACCGAAGTTTGAAAGTGAAGCGTAGTCTTTAATGTCGCAGTTTATCTGAGAAAGAATTTTTTCGCTTGTTTCAGGCATAAACGGAGAAAGAAGTATTGCGATATATCTGATTGCCTCAAGTAAGTTATAAAGTACGGTGCCGAGTCTTTCCTTTTGTGCCTCGTCCTTTGCCAAAGCCCAAGGAGCAGTCTCGTCAATGTACTTGTTTGAACGCTTTGCAAGGTTAAGCACTGCCTCAACGGCATCTGCAACCCTGTATGTTTCAAAGCATTTTTCAACCTTTGCAACCGTGTCAAGCGCAAATGTTTTTAACTTGTCGTCGATTGCCTGTGGGGCGGTAGGCTCTTGAATTATACCGTCAAAATATTTGTTTTGCATTGCAACGGTTCTGTTTACAAGATTGCCGAATGTGTTTGCAAGGTCGGAATTATATCTTTCGATTATTGTTTCGTATGTTATTGAGCCGTCGCTAGCATAAGGCATTTCGGATACAAGATAGTATCTTACTGCGTCAACCCCGAGAAGCTCAACGAGGTCGTCCGCATAGATTACATTGCCTCTTGATTTGCTCATCTTATCCTCGCCGAACAAAAGCCACGGATGACCGAACACCTGCTTTGGAAGCGGTTCACCGAGAGCCATAAGCATAATCGGCCAGTAAATTGTGTGGAAGCGAACGATGTCCTTTCCTATAATATGGACATCGGCAGGCCAATATTTCTTATAAAGGTCAGACGAGCCGTCAGGATCATAGCCCAATGCGGTAATATAGTTTGAAAGTGCGTCAATCCAAACATAGATTACATGCTTGTCGTCAAATGAAACAGGGATACCCCACTTAAACGAGGTACGGGAAACGCAGAGATCCTGAAGTCCGGGTTTGATGAAGTTATTGAGCATTTCCTTTTTTCTTGCCTCGGGATAAATGAAGTTTTCGTTTTTCTCGATGAAATCCTCAAGTTGCTTTTGATATTTTGACAGTTTGAGAAAATAAGCCTCTTCTTTTGCTGGCTTAACCTCTCTGCCGCAGTCGGGGCATTTTCCGTCAACGAGCTGACTTTCTGTCCAAAAGCTTTCGCAAGGAGTACAATACAAGCCCTCGTAATGTCCTTTATAAATATCACCCTGGTCATAGAGCTTTTTGAATATTTTTTGTACTGCTTTTTCGTGATAGTCGTCGGTGGTACGAATGAACTTGTCGTACTTGGTGTTGAGCAAATCGCAGATACTTCTGATTTCGCCCGAAACCTTGTCAACATATTCTTTCGGAGTTACACCGGCAGTCTCGGCATATTCCTCGATTTTTTGTCCGTGTTCGTCTGTTCCCGTGAGCATAAATACATCGTAGCCCTGAAGCCTTTTGTATCTTGCGATAGCGTCGGTTAAAACGATTTCATAGCTGTTTCCTATATGCGGTTTTCTTGATGTATAGGCAATAGCCGTAGTGATGTAAAATTTTCCTTTGTTTTCCATTATTGCTTCTCCTGTCCGTAATCTACTTTATTTGTAATATCTGTTTTATTCCCTTTTTTGTCGGTTTGAATAGTTTCTCCTGTTTCTTCGTCAACCGTTACAGTGTATACAATGTTGGTTTTATCTTTACCTGCTTTAAAAATCGCAAACGCCATTTTTGTTCCGCTGTTGTTGGGCAAATCATAGTTAACAACATAGGCATCTCCATAGTATTCCTGCAGTGTAAGAAGGGCATATGAAGCAGTAACAAGTCCGTCTAAAGAAACATCGGGAAGTTCTATTTTTCCATCAGAATTGATTGTTGTATATTCTGTTAAAGGCTCTGTCGTTGATTCGTCCTTTTTGTTTGAATTGTTATTACCGGAGTTATTGTTGTTCTTGCCGTCGTTGGTTTTATTGTCCTTGTTGTCGGTCGGTGACTTTTTGTCGCCGTTTGACTTGTTCTTGACTTCTTCGGCTTTCGTAACAATTTCGCCGTCAGCATTTGTGACTGCTTCGCCGTTTTCATCAGTCACTTCTACCATTATTGTCTGCGATTGCGAATCGTCCATGTCGCTTGGCTTTTTTGAGCATGCCACGCCGATTGCCGTCGCTATTGCGGCAACAAGTATAATTACAACCGCCGTAATGATTATCTTCTTTTTCTTACTTAATTCCGATTTCACTTTATTACCACCCTGTTAAATTAATGATGCAGCACCCTTGTCGAGCATAAGAGTAACATCTGTGTGGAATTGAAGCACGCTTGCCGGACACCACGGTGTTACATTTCCGTCGATAAGCTGTTTGATAGCCTTAGCCTTGTTCTCGCCGATTGCTATAATAAGTATACGCTTTGCCTGCATAATTGAGCCGATACCCATTGTTACCGCACGGGTAGGAACCTCGTCGATTGAGTCAAAAAATCTTGAATTGTCTTTTATTGTGCTTTCTTTAAGCTCGACAACATGGCTCCAACGCTGGAATGAATCCGCAGGTTCGTTAAATGCAATGTGACCGTTTGAGCCGATTCCGAGAAGCTGAATGTCAATTCCGCCGCAGGCTTTGATTTTCTTTTCGTAATTCTTACATTCCTGCTCTAAATCGGATGCGTTTCCGTCAAGGAAGTTGATGTTTTCTTCGGGAATGTTTATGTAATCAAAAAGGTTTTCGTGCATAAATGTGTGGTAGCTGTTCTTGTCCTTAACATCAAGATGCACATATTCGTCAAGATTAAATGAAGTAACCTGAGAAAAGTCTACCGCACCCTTTTTGAATAATTCAATCATTTGCTGATACGCTTTGATTGGTGTTGAGCCTGTTGCTAATCCAAGCACGCTGTCAGGCTTTTGCAAAACTTGACCGCACATATAGTATCCGGCTGCAATTCCTATCTGTTCTTCTGTGTCAAATGTGAGAATGTTCATTTTTTATTTCCCTTTCGTTTTTTATATATCTTATTATCAAAAAAATAACCGTGAATAATAATGCTCCTGCAATTCCTCCGCAGGTGTCAAGAAGCCAGTCGCTTATCTGACAGCTTCGCCCCGGTACGAATAATTGGTGAATTTCGTCGCTTACGGCATAAATCGAGGTGAGCGCCGTTGCAAGAACAGCGTTCCTTTTACCGTTAGAACACAGCAATGCGATATTAAACAAAAACGCAAGCAGAGCAAATTCGCAAAAATGAGCCGTTTTGCGAACAATGAAGTCGCTGAACGCATTTTCGCCGAATATTGCCCGTGCGATTTTTAATATGATTTCGCTCTGGTGTGCCGATTGCCCTGCCTCTCGTGACGAAAACCAAAATATAGTTCCCATACAAAGCACACAAAGAAGCCAGGATATTACCGTGAACGCTTTTTGCTTATTTCCTTTTTGCATTTACAAAGCTCACCCTTCCGCTTCCTATGTGGAACTGTATGTCGCTTACACCCTTTGCACAGGCATAGTAACTGCTTTCGTATATTACAGGGCAAAGTGAGTAGGATGAAATGATTTCATTTTCCGCAGCTCTTAAATATTCTGCGGTTTTGTTTAACTCGCCTGCGTTTTGTGCAGAAGCAAGCAGGTCGTCAACCTTGTCGTTGTCGTATTCACCGTATCCGCTTTTGTTGACGGCGGAGATGAAGCCTATTGCGTTGTCGTTGCTCGCCTTGAACGGAAGAAAAGCAATGTCGTATTCGTTCATGGCAATGGCTGTCTTTATGTCGTCCTCGCTCATAGCCTCAACCTTTAGAGTAAAGGTTATGTTGTTGCCCTTACTGTCCTTGAGCGAAGCACCGAGTCCGCTTTGTATTCCCTGAATAAGCTGTTTTACATAGTCCTGCATATAATCCGGAGTTATAATTACAGCCTCAACCTTTGTTGTTTTAAGAACGGCTAAAGCTTTTTTCCAATCCGCAATGCTTTCGTCTTGGCTTTGCGCTATTGCCGTTTTGCCTATTGCGGCGCAAGCGTCGTTAGAACTTACTTTGCAGGAGGAGGGAATAAGGTTTGTTGCATTTGTAATATACTGTGAGCCGAATGATTCGGGGTGGCTGAAGCCTTGACAAAAGGCTTTTCTCAGATTTTTCGACTGAAACGCCTCGTCATTTGTGTTAAATATCATTGCCCAGGTAGTGTCACAGTATTCGGTGTAGGTCACACCGCTGCTCTTTTTTATGTCGTCGCTTTCGTGACCGCTGATAAATGCGGCGTCATAATATCCGCTTTCCAGCTTTGACAAAATCTTTGTTTTTTCGTCATCTGACGGGATTTTCAGCGTAAGCTCCTTTGCCTTTGTCGGCGACGGCCCCGTGTAATGCTTGTTTTTCTTCAAAAGATATGAGCTTTCAAGAATTTGGCTTAAATAAAATTGACCGTTGAAAAGAGTATATTTGGTGTCAAGACCGTATCTGCCTTTGGTTGCGTTGAAAAACTCCTCGTTGCACGGCATTGCAACGGCACTTGACAGCGTTTGCATAAATGCCTCGTCTTTATGCTCCAGCGTGATTACCAAAACATTTTTGTTTTGCGCCACAACTCCCAGCGACGATTCAGGCGCACTGCCCGAATGTACGGCATTTGCGTTTTTTATGCACGAGATTGATGAAAATGTAGGACAGTCCGTTACCTTGGACGCCGCCCTTTGAAGAGCAAAAACAAAGTCGTCTGCCGTGATGTCGGGGTTAAACTCCTTGCCCATCATTTTCAAACGCTCGTCCTTGTACTCGCCCTTGTTGTCACCCTCTGTGTATTTTTCCGTATTTATGTTCCACTTTATCCCCTCGGGGATATGGAATGTGTAGGTCAGACCGTCGTTGCTGACCTCCCACTTGTCGGCAACTCCCGCAACAACCTCGCCGTCGTCGTTTACTCTGATTAATCCCTCAAAGGTGTTCTCAATAATAAGAAATTCGTCAGAGGTGGAGGCAACCTGCGGGTCATAGCTGCGTACATCAGCCTCAAAGGGGTAAATGAAATCGTATTCCTCTTCGCTTTTTGAGCAGCCTACAAAAGCACCGATTATTAAGATAAAAGCTAAAAATATAGATATATATTTCTTCATCTGTTTTTCCTTACTCAATTAATAAAAATTATTATATCAAATTAATTACATTAATTCAATATCAAATGCCACTTTTTCTTTGTCATTTTTTTGACAGAGGATTTAACCACATATTTTGTGAACACACGGTAGCGTTGATAAAATATTTTCAACAAACAATAAATCTCTGAAAATCCCCAATTTTGAATTATTTACTAATTTTTATAAATTTTTCTTGACTTTGTAATATAAAGTGTGTAATATATTACCACGATTGTAAACTGGGAGTGTGTGCTTATGTAGGCGCATATAAATAAGCCTTACTTATAAGTAATATATCGCTTAGGCTTTCAGTCTATCATTGCAAATAACAAACGAAACGGAGTGAAACCTTTTATGGTAAATGTGAAGGACGTGCAGCTCGGCACTACCACACGAAAAAGCTTTGCCAAAATCAATGAGGTTATGAAAATGCCTAACTTGATTGAAGTGCAAAAGAAGTCTTACCAATGGTTCCTGGACGAAGGACTCAAGGAAGTATTTCGTGACATCGGCTCGATAACCGATAACAGCGAGAAGCTTATTCTCGATTTTATTGATTACAGCATGGACGATGACCCGAAGTACACAATCGCAGAGTGTAAAGCCAGGGATGTAACATACTCAAAGGCACTCAAGCTTCAGGCTCGTCTCAGAAACACAGAGACAGGCGAGGTTAAGGAGAGTACCATTTATTGCGGAGATTTGCCGTTAATGACAGACTCAGGCACCTTTGTAATCAACGGTGCGGAGAGATGTATCGTATCTCAGCTCGTTCGTTCTCCGGGCGTTTATTACGCTATGGACCACGATAAGACCGGTAAGGAGCTTTACACCAATACTGTTATTCCTAACAGAGGTGCTTGGCTTGAATATGAGACAGACGCTAACGACATTTTCTATGTTCGTATCGATAAGAACAGAAAAATCTATATCACAACCTTCCTTCGCTCACTCGGCTTAGGCAGTGACGAGGAGCTCAGAGAGTATTTCGGCGAGGACGAGAGACTTGAAGCTACTATCGAAAAGGACCTCACAAAGAATGTTGAGGAGGCTCTTCTCGAAGTTTATAAGAAGCTTCGTCCGGGCGAGCCGCCTACGGTTGATACTGCAAAGGCTCATCTTGAGGGCTTGTTCTTCGATCCGAGAAGATACGACCTTTCAAGAGTCGGAAGATATAAGTACAACAAGAAGCTCGGTATGGTTGAAAGACTTACCGGTCAGATTCTTGCAGAGCCTGTAATTTCTCCTCTCGGTGAAATTCTTGCAGACGCAGGTGAAAAGATTACTAAGCAGAAGGCTCAGGAAATCGAGGATGCGGGTGTTATGTCTGCATTTGTCGAGCTTGAAAGCGGCAAGGTAGTCAAGGTTATCGGCAACGGAATGGTTGATATTGACAAGTATGTTGATATTGACAAGAAGGCTCTCGCTATCAACGAGAAGGTTTCATACCGTGTTCTCAGCGAAATTTTGGATAAGGTCGGCGACGACAAAGAGGCTCTCGAAGCAGAGATTAAGCTTCACCACGATGACCTTATTCCTAACCACATCATTGTTGATGATATTTTTGCAACAGTTTCATATCTTCTCAACCTCGCTAACGGCGTAGGTGCAACAGACGATATTGACCACCTCGGAAACCGTCGTATCCGTGCAGTAGGCGAGCTTTTGCAAAACCAGTTCCGTATCGGCTTTACCCGTATGGAAAGAGTTATCAAGGAGCGTATGAACGTTCAGTCTCAGGATGACGCAGACGCAATTACACCTCAGGCTATTATTAACACCAGACCTGTAAATGCCGCTATCCGTGAGTTCTTCGGTTCATCACCTCTTTCACAATTTATGGACCAAAACAACCCGCTTGCAGAGCTTACTCATAAGAGAAGACTTTCTGCACTCGGTCCGGGCGGTCTTTCAAGAGACCGTGCAGGCTTCGAGGTTCGAGATGTTCACTATACCCACTACGGTCGTATGTGTCCTATCGAGACCCCTGAAGGTCCTAACATCGGCTTGATTTCTTACCTTGCTTGTTACAGCCGACTTAACGAATACGGCTTCATCGAGGCTCCGTATCGTAAGGTTGATAAGGAAACAGGCGTTGTTACCGACGAGGTTGTTTATATGACAGCAGATGTCGAGGACGATTTTGTTGTTGCTCAGGCTAACGAGCCTCTTACCGATGACGGTAAGTTTGCAAACACAAGAGTTACCTGCCGTTACAGAGACGAATTCCTTACTGTTGCACCTGAAAAGGTAGACTATATGGACGTATCTCCTAAAATGGTAGTTTCTGTTGCAACCGCAATGATTCCGTTCCTCGAAAACGACGACGCAAACCGTGCTCTTATGGGTGCTAACATGCAGCGTCAGGCAGTTCCGCTTCTCAAGACAGAAGCTCCGGTTGTCGGCACAGGTATGGAGTATAAGGCAGCTTATGACTCAGGCGTAGTTGTTATTGCTAAGCGTGGCGGTGAGGTTGTTTCACTCGACGCTAAGACTATCGAAATCAAGACCGCAAGCGGTGAAATCGATAAATATGAATTGATTAAGTATCAAGGCTCAAACCAGGGTACTTGTATCAACCAAAAGCCGATTGTTTCGCTTCATCAGCATATTGAGGACGGACAGGTTATCGCCGACGGTCCTGCAACCTGCAACGGTGAAATTTCAATCGGTAAGAACGCTCTTATCGGATTTATGACCTGGGAAGGTTATAACTACGAGGACGCTGTTCTTATTAATGAAAAAATAGTTCGTGATGATGTTTATACATCTATTCATATTGTAGAGCATGAGGTTGAGGCTCGTGATACTAAGCTCGGTGCAGAGGACATTACCCGTGACATTCCTAATGTCGGCGAGGACGCTCTCAAGGATTTGGACGAGTACGGTATTATTCGTGTCGGTGCAGAGGTACACTCAGGTGATATTCTTGTAGGTAAGGTAACTCCTAAAGGAGAAACAGAGCTTACAAGTGAAGAAAGATTGCTTCGTGCTATCTTCGGCGAAAAGGCAAGAGAGGTTAGAGATACCTCAATGAAGGTGCCTCACGGTGAGTACGGTATCGTTGTTGATGTTAAGGTGTTCACAAGAGCTAATCACGACGAGCTTAATCCGGGCGTTAATAAGGTAGTAAGAGTATATATTGCTCAAAAGAGAAAGATTCAAGCCGGTGACAAGATGGCAGGTCGTCACGGTAACAAGGGTGTCGTTTCCCGTGTACTTCCACAGGAGGATATGCCATTCCTTCCTGACGGCAGACCGCTTGACATTGTTCTTAATCCTCTCGGCGTACCTTCTCGTATGAACATCGGTCAGGTTCTCGAGGTTCATCTCGGCTATGCGGCTATGGCTCTCGGCTGGAAGATGATGACCCCTGTATTTGACGGCGCTCACGAGGACGACATCAGAGAATGTCTCAAGCTTGCAGATGTGGGCTACTATGTAGACGAAAACGGTAATAAGGTTTATGACGGTAAGGTTCAGCTTACAGACGGCAGAACAGGTGAGAAGTTTGATAACCGTGTAACAGTAGGTTATATGTATTACCTCAAGCTCCATCACCTCGTTGATGATAAGATTCACGCTCGTTCAACCGGTCCTTACAGCCTTGTAACTCAGCAGCCGCTTGGCGGTAAGGCTCAGTTCGGCGGTCAAAGATTCGGTGAGATGGAGGTTTGGGCGCTCGAGGCTTACGGTGCTGCTTACACCCTTCAGGAAATTATCACTGTTAAGTCGGACGATGTTGTGGGCAGAGTTAAGACCTACGAGGCAATCGTTAAGGGTGAGAACATTCCGCCTGCAGGTACTCCTGAGGCATTCAAGGTACTCTTTAAGGAGCTTCAGGCTCTCGGTCTCGATACCAGACTTTATGACGACGACGGTAACGAGGTAATTCTCAAGCAGGATCTTGATGATGACGGAATTCCGACAGTCAGCGACGATAAGGCATTTACAGAAGTAAATGACTTTGACGGTCAAGAGGGCTACGGTCTTCTTGACGAAAACGGCGAGGAAATCGAGGAAGCAAATCAGGATGACGAATATGATGATTTGTTTGCCGACAGCAGTGCAGACAATGAGGATTATGAGGACTGATCCTATCTGTAAATTCTGATTAACTTTCCACTATAAAATGTAAAGGAGTGCTTCCGTTATGGATAATAATTCAACAAATGAATTCAGTTCAATTAAAATCGGGCTTGCTTCTCCCGAGGCCATTCGTGAATGGTCTTACGGAGAGGTAACTAAGCCTGAAACTATAAATTACAGAACATTAAAGCCTGAAACCGGCGGACTTTTCTGCGAAAGAATTTTCGGTCCTATGAAGGACTGGGAATGTCATTGCGGTAAGTATAAGAGAGTTCGCTATAAGGGCAAGGTTTGCGAGCGTTGCGGCGTTGAGATTACACGCTCAAAGGTTCGTAGAGAGAGAATGGGACATATCGAGCTTGCTGCCCCTGTATCACATATTTGGTACTTTAAGGGTATCCCGAGCCGTATCGGTCAGGTTCTCGACATTAACCAAAGAAATCTTGAAAAGGTGCTTTATTTCGCACTTTATATCGTAACCGACCCCGGCGATACTCCGCTTCAGAAAAAGCAAACTCTTACTGAAAAAGAGTATCAGGATATGCGTGAGAAGTACGAGGATGACTTTAAGGCAGGAATGGGTGCAGAGGCTGTTAAAGAGCTTCTCTCCGAAATTGATGCTAAGGAGCTTCGTGACGAGCTTACCGCAGAACTCGAGGGTGCAACAGGTCAGAAAAGAGCAAAGCTGCTCAAGAGACTTGATGTTGTTGACGCTTTCGTAAACAGCGGAAACAAGCTTGAATGGATGATTCTTGATGTTATTCCTGTAATTCCTCCGGATATTCGTCCTATGGTACAGCTTGACGGCGGCAGATTTGCCACATCAGACCTTAACGACCTTTATCGTCGTGTTATTAACAGAAATAACAGATTGAAGAGATTGATGGAGCTTCACGCACCTGACATCATTATCAGAAACGAAAAGAGAATGCTTCAGGAATCTGTCGATGCTCTTATTGATAACGGCAGAAGAGGCAGACCTGTAACCGGTCCTAATAACAGACCGCTTAAATCTCTTTCGGATATGCTCAAAGGTAAGCAGGGACGCTTCCGTCAGAACCTTCTCGGTAAGCGTGTTGACTATTCGGGTCGTAGCGTTATCGTTGTTGGCCCTGAACTTAAAATTTATCAGTGCGGTCTTCCTAAGGAAATGGCTATCGAGCTGTTTAAGCCTTTCGTTATGAAGCGTTTGGTTGAAACAAACATTGCTTCTAACATTAAGCAGGCAAGAAAAATGGTTGAAAAGGCCAACCGCAGTGAGGTTTGGGACGCTCTTGAAGTTGTAATTAAGGACCATCCGGTTATGCTTAACCGTGCCCCCACACTTCACAGACTTGGTATTCAGGCATTTGAGCCGGTACTCGTTGAGGGTAGAGCTATTAAGCTTCATCCGCTTGCTTGTACTGCGTTTAATGCTGACTTCGACGGTGACCAAATGGCTGTCCATGTTCCTCTTTCAGCAGAGGCTCAGGCAGAGGCTCGTATGCTTATGCTTGCTTCTAACAACCTTCTTAAACCGTCAGACGGTAAGCCTGTTGCCGTTCCGTCACAGGATATGGTTATCGGTTCTTACTACCTTACAATGATTAAGGAAGGCGAGCCGGGCGAGGCTACAACCGAAATTATCGACGGCGAAGAGGTTAAGCATTACAGAATTTTCCGTGATGTTGATGAGGCTATGATGGCTTATCAGGAAGGCTCACTCGGTCTTCATACAGAATGTAAGATTCGCTTTACCGGCGAGATTAACGGCGAGCAGAAGTCGTCAATCGTCCTTACAACAATCGGCCGTGTAATCTTTAATAACCCTATTCCTCAGGATTTGGGCTTTGTAGACAGAACTGTTCCGGGCAACGAGTTTGTTCCTGAAATCAGCTTTGTTGTTAAGAAGGGCGGACTTGGTAAGATTGCCGACGCTTGTATCCGCACACACGGTGTTTCTGTTGCTTCTAAGGTTCTTGATGATATTAAGAATCAGGGATATAAGTATTCAACAGTATCAGGTACAACCGTAGCTGTTATCGACGCATTGATTCCTGAAAAGAAGAAGGAATTTCTTGCTGAGGCTGAGGCTAAGGTTGATGAAATCACCAATAACTATAACTATGGTTTGATTACTAACGATGAGCGTTACTCACAGGTCGTTAAGGCTTGGGAGGAATGTACAAATAAGGTATCCGATGAGCTTACAAATAACTTTGACGGTACTCATAACCCGATTCATATGATGGTAGATTCGGGCGCTCGTGGTAGTACATCTCAGCTTCGTCAGCTTGCCGGAATGAGAGGTCTTATCGCCAATACATCGGGTGCTACTATCGAAATTCCTATTCGTGCTAACTACCGTGAAGGTCTTAACATTTTGGAATACTTCATTTCCTCTCGTGGCGCTCGTAAGGGTCTTACAGATACTGCTCTTCGTACCGCTGACTCGGGTTACCTTACAAGAAGACTTGTTGATGTATCGCAGGATGTTATCATTCGTGATGACGATTGCGGATGCCACGACGGTATTGATGTTTATGCTATTATGGACGGAAACCGTGTGCTTGAGTCTCTTGAAGAAAGACTTGTCGGCAGATATGTTGCAGAGCCTGTTGTTCATCCTGAAACCGGTGAGGTTCTTATGGATACCGACAGAATTATGAACGAGGACGATGCAAAGAAAATTACCGACGCAGGCATCACTTCCGTTAAGATTCGTTCGCTCATTACTTGTAAATCACGCCACGGCGTTTGCCGTAAGTGCTACGGTTCAAACCTTGCGTTCAACGAGCCTGTTCAGGTTGGTGAGGCTGTTGGTATCATCGCTGCTCAGTCAATCGGTGAGCCTGGTACTCAGCTTACAATGAGAACCTTCCATACCGGTGGTGTAGCCGGCGGTGAGGATATTACACAAGGTCTTCCGAGAGTCGAGGAATTGTTCGAGGCAAGAAAGCCGAAGCAGCTTGCTATGCTTTCCGAAATTGACGGTGAAGTTAGAATCGAGGAAATTAAGAAGGCTCGTCATGTAATCGTATTTAATAAGGAAACAGGCGAGGAGAAGAAGTATCTTATTCCTTACGGCTTCAGACTTTGCGAGGGTATCGTAGACGGCGCTTATATCGAAAAGGGTACAGAGCTTACTATCGGTTCTAAGAATCCACACGATGTACTTGCTATTCTCGGCGAAGAGGCTGTTTATAACTACCTTATTAAAGAGGTACAGTACGCATACCGTACACAGGGTGTTGACATCAACGATAAGCACATTGAGGTTATCGTTCGTCAGATGCTTAAAAAGTGCATCGTTGACGAGGCAGGCGATACCGACCTCATCTCAGGTACAAATGTTGATGTTGCAGCTGTTGCAGAGGCTAATGATAAGATTGACGCAAGAATTGCAGCAGGCGAGGAAAACCTCAAGAAGGCTACCTACATTCCGCTTCTTCTTGGCATTACCAAGGCTTCTCTTGCAACCGACTCATTCCTTTCAGCCGCATCGTTCCAGGAAACAACAAGAGTTCTTACAGATGCTGCTATCAGAGGAAAGAGCGATCCGCTTCTCGGACTCAAGGAGAATGTTCTTATCGGTAAGCTTGTTCCTGCCGGTACAGGTATGAGCGTGTTCAGAGATGTAGATGTTGTTCCGAGTTATTTCTCTACCGAGGGCGGTATGGAAATTAAAGATTTAGAACAGCTTCAACAGCTCTTGACAAATAGCAATAACTAAGCTATAATATCTAACTGCGTGTGAACACTTTTGTGTATTTGCACAAAATTCAACGCTTTAATTTGTTAAAATCGTCCGACGGAGTGTATGCTTCGTCGGGCGTGAACAGCAATATTTGCATTTGATGCAGCCGTTCATTGTCTATTATATAATGTATAGCTGTATGATATGTGCATATTGCTTTGTGCAACGGTGCATAAATAAATGAAAGGAGAATAAACTATTGCCTACCTTTAACCAATTAGTTAGAACCGGACGTAAATCACTTGAGAAGAAGTCAAAGACTCCTGCTCTTATTAAGGGTCTCAACACTAAGAAGAACGTTATGACAGATAACGCTTCTCCACAAAAGCGTGGCGTATGTACAGCAGTTAAAACAGCTACACCTAAGAAGCCTAACTCAGCTCTTCGTAAGATTGCCAGAGTTCGTCTTACAAACGGTATGGAAGTTTCTGCATACATCCCGGGCGTAGGCCATAACCTTCAGGAGCACTCTGTTGTTATGGTTCGTGGCGGAAGAGTTAAGGACCTCCCTGGTGTTCGTTATCACATTATCCGTGGTACACTTGATACTCAGGGCGTAAACGGCAGAATGCAGAGCCGTTCAAAGTACGGTGCAAAGAAGCCAAAGGCTAAGAAGTAATTAGCCAAAATCGAGGAAACCCGACAATAGTTTATTTATTCATATAAAGGCTTTTGTTGGCTCCACGGAAAAACCGAGTACCTATGAACTCATATTATAATTTAATGAAGGAGGGAAGCGAAGATGCCAAGAAGAGGCCAGATCGCTAAGCGTGATGTATTACCTGATCCGCTTTACAACTCAAAGGTTGTAACTCGTTTGATCAACAACATTATGCTCGATGGTAAGAAGGGCGTAGCACAGAAGATTGTGTACGGTGCTTTCGAAATCATCCAAGAAAAGACAGGTAACGATCCATTAGAAACTTTTGAAGCTGCTATGGAAAATGTTATGCCTGTATTAGAAGTAAAGGCTCGTCGTGTCGGCGGTGCAACATATCAGGTTCCACTTGAGGTTCGTCCTGAAAGAAGACAGACCTTAGGTCTTAGATGGATCACTATGTATTCAAGACAGAGAAGTGAAAGAACAATGAAGGAGCGCCTTGCAGCAGAGCTTATGGATGCTGCAAACAAGACAGGCGGTGCTGTTAAGAAGTGTGAAGATACACACAAGATGGCAGAAGCAAACAAGGCGTTTGCTCACTTCAGATACTAATCTGCTCAACAGGAGGATATTATGCCAAGAAAAGTTGCTCTTGAAGAAACAAGAAATATTGGTATTATGGCGCATATTGATGCAGGTAAGACTACAACTACTGAGCGTATTCTTTACTACACCGGTATCAATCACAAGCTTGGTGAAACCCACGAGGGTGGCGCTACTATGGACTGGATGGAGCAGGAGCAGGAGAGAGGTATTACAATCACCTCTGCTGCAACAACATGCTTCTGGAAGGGCCACAGAATTAATATCATTGATACACCGGGTCACGTTGACTTCACAGTAGAGGTTCAGCGTTCACTCCGTGTACTTGACGGCTCCGTAACCGTTCTTTGTGCTAAGGGCGGTGTTGAGCCACAGTCTGAAACCGTATGGCGTCAGGCTGACGATTATAAAGTACCTCGTATGATTTTCGTTAATAAGATGGATATTATGGGTGCAAACTTCTATAATGTTCTCGATATGGTACTGGAACGTTTTAAGTGTAATGCACTTCCTATCCAGCTTCCTATCGGCAGCGAGGATACATTTGAAGGTATCGTAGACCTTATCAACAACAAGGAAATCGTTTACATTGATCCGGGCAAGAACGCAGGTAGCGTTTTCGAGGAGAGAGAGATTCGTCCTGAACTTGCTGACAAGGCTGCTGAATACAGAACTAACCTCATCGAATTCATCGCTTCACAGGATGATGATTTGATGGAAAAATACTTCGAAGAGGGCGAAGACGCTATCTCTATCGAAGATATGAAAAAAATTATTCGTAAATGCACTATTTCAGGTGAAATGGTACCTGTATGCTGTGGTACGGCTTACAGAAATATGGGCGTACAGCCACTTCTCGATGCTATCGTTGACTTTATGCCGGCTCCGACCGACATCGAATCAATCAAGGGTGTAAACCCTGAAACAGACGAGGAGGAGTATCGTCATTCTTCAGACGATGAGCCGTTCGCTGCACTTGCATTTAAGATTGCAACTGACCCGTTTGTAGGTAAGATTTGCTACTTCAGAGTGTACTCAGGTACAATCGAAGCAGGTACTCCTTGCTACAACTCTGTAAAGGGTAATAAGGAAAGAATGGGTAGAATTCTTCAGATGCACGCTAACCACAGAGAGGATATTCCTGTATGCTATGCAGGTGATATTGCTGCTGCGGTAGGTCTCAAGAATACTACAACAGGTGATACTCTTTGTGATGAGAGCCACCCAATCATTCTTGAATCAATGAACTTCCCTGACCCGGTTATCCGTGTTGCTATCGAGCCTAAGACAAAGGCAGGTCAGGAAAAGATGGGTATTGCTCTTGCTAAGCTTGCTGAAGAGGATCCTACATTCAAGGCTTACACCGATGAAGAAACAGGACAAACCATCATCGCAGGTATGGGTGAGCTTCACCTTGAAATTATCGTAGACCGTTTGCTTCGTGAATTTAAGGTTGAGGCAAATGTAGGCGCACCTCAGGTTGCTTATAAGGAAACTATCACAACAGAATCTATGTCTGATATGAAGTACAAGAAGCAGTCAGGCGGTAGCGGTCAGTACGGTCACTGTAAGATTCGTATGTTCCCTAACCTCGACGAAAACGGCGTAGGTAAGGGCTATGAGTTTGATAACCAAATCGTCGGCGGTGCTATTCCTAAGGAATACATTCCGGCTGTTGACGCAGGTATTCAGGCTGCTATGAAGAGTGGTATCCTTGCAGGTTATCCTGTTGTAGATGTCAGAGTAGAGCTTTATGACGGCTCCTACCATGAGGTTGACTCTTCCGAAATGGCATTTAAGATTGCCGGTTCTATGGCATTCAAGGATGCTGCTAAGAAGGCAAAGCCTGTAATTCTTGAGCCTATGATGAAGGTTACAGTAATTGTTCCCGAGGAATACATGGGCGATGTTATCGGCGACCTTAACTCTCGCCGTGGACAGATTCAGGGCATGGAAGACAGAACAGGCGCTAAGCAGATTAACGCAAGAGTTCCTCTTTCAGAAATGTTCGGTTATGTAAACGACCTTCGTTCAAAGACTCAGGGTCGTGGACAGTACACCATGGAGCCGGACGGCTACGATCAGGTACCTAAGTCAATTTCTGAATCTATTATCAGCGACAGAGCAAAGAAAGACTAATAATATTTATAAAAACACTTGATATTTATACTTTATTTTGTTAGAATATCAGTAACAAAATTTTTATTGAAAATTTTAGGGAGGAAATTCCAATGGCAAAAGAACATTTTAATCGTACCAAGCCACATGTAAACATTGGTACAATCGGTCACGTTGACCACGGTAAGACCACTCTTACAGCTGCTATCACAAAGTACCTCGCAAACAAGGGCTTCGCTCAGTTCGAGGACTATGCTGATATCGATAAGGCTCCTGAAGAGAGAGAGCGTGGTATCACAATTAACACAGCTCACG